>NZ_LZKP01000065.1 GCF_001672895.1 Mycobacterium sp. E740 | reverse complement strand
GCGCGTGCAGATACGGCGCCTGCTGCGCGTCGTCGATCCCCGCCGCGCGGCAGGCGGACCGGACGTCGGGGTGGTCAGCCAGCGAGTTGACCACCTCGACGATCGTCCGATTCTTCAGAAACGACAGCTTTCGCGTGCCGAAGTGGTAGAGCAGCGCACCGAACGGCTCCGGCCGCACGGCCACCTGATGGTGCAGCCGCCAGCTCAGATCCGGATCGAACGCCGCGTCCTTCGCGGGCGCCGTCGACGGCGTCACGATCAGTAGACCCCGCACATCCCGTCGATCGACACCTCTTCGACGAGGGTCTCGGTGACCAGCTCGTCGTTATCCACCTGCTGATTCGGTTCCATTTGGTTCTCCATTCGGCTACGCCTTCCAGTTCACCGGTTCTCGACAACTGTGATCGAGATCGCAATAATATGGCATCGAGTGCCTAAATGGAAAGGGGGCTCGTGATGGTGCCAGACCAGCACCGCGTGGGCCGCCGGCGCTCGACGACGTGGGACCACATCAGCAACGTGGCCATCGACCTGTTCGCCGCGCAGGGTTTCGAGGACGTCAGCGTGGAAGACATCGCCGAGGCCGCGGGCATCGCCCGTCGCACACTGTTCCGCTACTACCCCTCCAAGAACGCCTTGCCGTGGGGTGATTTCGACGCGCATCTGGCGCGCATGCGCGACCTGCTGGCCGACCTCGACCCCAGCGTGCCGATCGGTGAGGCGCTCCGCACGGCGTTGTTGGCGTTCAACACGTTCGACGCGGCGGAGACTGCGCGACATCGCCGACGCATGCGGGTGATCCTGCAGACCGCGGCACTGCAGGCGTATTCGATGACGATGTACGCCGGATGGCGAGGCGTCATCGCGGAATTCGTCGCCAAGCGCCTCGACGTCGCCGCCACCGACCTCGTGCCGCAGACCGTGGCCTGGACGATGCTGGGCGTCGCGCTCTCGGCTTACGAACACTGGCTCGCCGACGAGTCGGTCCCCTTGGCTGCCGAACTCGGCGCGGCGTTCGACACGGTCGCCGGCGGGCTGCGGGCGCTGGGCTGAGATTGGGGCGTCGGAGTTTGGGCCTCGGCGGCGACGATAAGGGTGTGAGCGCCGAACCGAACGGCACCGACGCGCCACGGGCACTGCTGGCGCTGTACGACGAGGCGCTGCCGGTCGTGTACGGATATTTCGTCCGGCGCTGCGCTGACCGTGCAACCGCCGAAGACCTGACGTCGGAGACCTTCCTGTCGGCGATGGACGCCGCGCGGAAGACCGCTCCGCCGCCGATGAGCGTGCCGTGGCTGATCGGGGTGGCGCGCCACAAGCTGGCCGACCACTACCGCCGCCGCCACGACCGGTTCAGCACTCCGGTCGCCGAACTGCCCGAGCCCGTCGACCCGGTCGACGACTGGGAGGGCGAACTCGACCGCATCGTCGCCGAGAGCGTGCTGGCCCGACTGCCCGAGCAGCATCGCACGGTCTTGGCGCTGCGCTACCTGGACGACTGCTCGGTGCCCGAGTGCGCCGAGCTGATCGGCCGAACGGTGCACGCCACCGAGGCGCTTCTGGTGCGGGCGCGCAAGGCGTTTCGCGCCCACTACCCGCAACCGGAAGGGAGGCAGTCGTGAACAACAGCCACGATCCGCTGGCCGTGTTGCACGGTGACGACCTTCCGATCGCACCCGACCCGGCGTTCGCCGCCCGACTCCGGGCACGCCTGGAGTCGGCCCTGTCACTGCCCGATCGCACCCGAGGAGTGGAAATGAGTGGCACCGATACCGCCATCGCAGAACTGATCGAACCGTCGGTCGAACCGGCGCCCGCCGTACCCCGCAGCGCCGCGCTGCCGTACCTGGCGGTCTCCGACGCACGTGCCGCGATCGCCTGGTACGTCCAGGCGTTCGGCGCGTCCGTGGTCGCAACCCCTTATGAGATGGCCGACGGCCGTATCGGTCACGCGGAGCTGGCCATCGGCGACGGGGTGCTCTACCTCGCCGACGAATATCCCGAAATCGGGTTGAAGGCGCCTGCGCCCCAGTCGGTTTCGGTGAGCCTGATGCTCGCTGTGCCCGACACCGATGCGATCCTGGATCGGGCGCGCCGACGGGGCGCCGACGTGCAGCGCGAGCCGTACGAGAACTACGGCAACCGCACCGCGACGATCATCGACCCGTTCGGGCACCGGTGGATGCTGACCGGACCCGTCACCGGCGTCGCGGTGCCGATCCAGCACGGCGACGTCGGCTATGTCTCGGTATGGACGCCCGACGCCGAGCGGGCCGCCGCGTTCTACGGCCACGTTCTCGGCTGGACCTACGACCCGGCCACCCACCAGGTCACCAACACCGACCAACGGATCGGCATCCACAGCGTCGCCGGCGTGCCGACGCTGTTCTGCGCGTACGCCGTGACCGACCTCCAGGGGGCGCGAGAGTCGATCGTCGCCGCCGGAGGCACCGTCGACACGCTCGAGGAGTTCGACTTCGGCACGCTGTGCGGGGCCACGGACCGCACGGGCGCATCGTTCGCCGTTTTCCAGCCTTCGCGGGCCATCCCCCGACCGGCCCTCAATGGGACTGGGCCAGGCGAACTTTCGTACATCACCTATGAGGTACCGGACTCTGCGGCGTTCAAGGAGTTCTACGCCAGGTTCTTGTTCTGGACGTTCGAGCCGGGCCGCATCGACGACGGGTGGGCCGTCCAGGGCGCACACCCGATGGCGGGCGTCGCCGGCGGTGCGACGAGATCAGTGACCGTGCCGATGTGGACCGTCGCCGACATCGACGCCGCGGTGGCGCGAGTCCGCGAAGCGGGCGGCACCGTCATCGACGAGCCGTCACAGCAGCCGTACGGGAAGTCGGCGCTGTGCGCCGACGACCAGGGCACCCGCTTCTACCTCGGCGAGCACTAGCCGAGGAGGTCAGCGATCGGTGCGCCCGCCGCGATCTTGGCGCGCACCTTCATCACCTTGCCCGGCATACCGCCACCGACCACACCGGCCACCACGCCGTCGCGCTCGTAGTAAGCCAGGAACTTGCGGCCGTCGTCCTCGACGACATGCACGATGTCGTCGGCCTCCGGCTCGCCGAGGCACTGGATCTTGACGTCGTACTGGTCGCTCCAGAAGTAGGGCACCGACACCGCGGTCGGCGGCTCCTGCCCGAGCAGCGCAGGTACCAGGACGCGTGCCTGGTCGGCGACGTTGCTCCAATGCTCAACGCGTACTTGATGACCCAGATCGTGACGCCATGAGGCGACGTCCCCGATCGCCCAGACGTGCGGGGCGCTGGTGCGGCCGTGAGCGTCGCACACGACCCCGTTGTCGACCTCGATACCACTGCCCTCCAGCCAGTCGGTGGCCGGGCGCGACCCGATCCCGACGACGACCAGGTCCGCGTCCAGTTCGGAGCCGTCGCTCAGCGCGACGTTCTCGACCCGGTCCGTGCCCGCCACCTCGGTGACTCCCACGCCGCAGCGCACGTCCACCCCCTCGGCGCGGTGCACCCGCGCGACGAGCCCGCCGATCTGCTCACCGAGCACCGACGCCAGCGGCGCGGGCTGAGGTTCGACGAGGCACACCTCGACGCCGAGCTTGCGCAGGCTTGCGGCCACCTCACAACCGATGAACCCGGCGCCGATGACGACCGCGCGCCGAGCCGACGCGGCTTCTTTGCGCAGGGCGACGCTCTCGTCGTAGTTGCGCAGCACGTGGATGCCGGCGAGGTCGGGAAACGACGGAATTCGCTTGGGCACCAAGCCAGTTGCGATGATGAGCTCGTCGTAACCGAGCTCGCCGCCGTCGGCCAGGGTCAGCGTCTGCGCCGCCGTGTCGACCGAGCGTGCGCCGCTGCCGAGACGCACGGTGATGTCGTTCTCGTCGTAGAACTCCGCGGGCTTGAGCGTGACGTCGTCGGTCTCGGACCGCAACACTTCCTTCGACAGCGGTGGGCGGTCGTAGGGCAGATGGTCCTCGTCGCTGACGATCGTGACCGGTCCGGTGTACTCCGACCGGCGTAGTTGTTCGGCCGTGCGGGCGGCGGCCAACCCGCCGCCGACGATCACGATGCCCCCTGAAGTGGTCATGGGCAGTTTCTTACACGATGGCCGTGGCGATTTGTCCGCCACCCCGGCGAATCAGTGCTTCATCGCGCCGCGGTCGACGGCGATCTGGCTGCCCGAGAGCGTCTTCGAGCCGTCGCCTGCCAACCATGCGACGACGTCGGCAACTTCCTCCGGCTCCATGAAACCTTGCAGGCCCTTGTTCTCCTCGTCGACCGGGTGGTACGGCATCGGCGCGAAGCTGTGCAGGTAGCTGGGATGCTTGGCGAAGATCGCCATCATCGCGTCCTTCTCGACCATCGGCGTCTCGATGGAGTACGGGTGGATGGAGTTGACCCGGATCCCGAATTCGCCCGCCTCGATCGCCAGCGCGTTGGTCAACGCGGTCAGACCGTGCTTGGACGCTGCGTAATGCGCGTTGCCCGGGGTGGCCTTCAACCCGGCCGAGGAGCTCACGATGATGATCGACCCGCCGTTGCCTGCGGCGATCATCGCGGGCACGGCCGCCCGCAGGGTGCGCCACGTCCCGTTGAGGTTGACGTCGACGACCGTTTCCCACTGTTCTTCGGGCATCTCCCAGATGCGGCCCCAACTGAGCACGCCGGCATTGGCGACGACGATGTCGAGCCTGCCGAACTGCTCCACCCCGTCGGAGACCACCTGCTGCAGCGCGGGCAGGTCGCGGATGTCGACCTCGCGGGCGAGCACCTTGCGACCCGCCGCCTCCACCGCCCGGACGGTCTCGGCCAGTTCTTCCGAGGTGCCCATCGGATAGGTGATGGTCTCCGAGACCGGCGCGCAGATGTCGATCGCGATGATGTCGGCGCCCTCTTCGGCCAGTCGGACGGCATGCGCCCGCCCCTGGCCGCGCGCGGCTCCGGTGATGAATGCCACTCGGCCGTCGAGGGGTCGGTTGGTCGCCGTCACCGCTGCTCCTTTCGGGATGCTGCGCCTCTCTTTCCGGGGCACGAGCGACCGTGTCTGTCCGGTGACACGCCGCGGCACGCGTACAGAAAGCGGTCGCTCGCGGGGAGGCGAGAAACTGCGGACAGGCTAACAGCCGAACTGGAACGTGTTCTAGTACCGTCCCGTCGGCTGGGACGGCTCAGAGCTCGGCGATGATCTGCTGGCGCTTCGCGGTGTACTCGTCTTGCGAGATCGCGCCCGTGGCACGCAGAGTCTCGAGTTCCTGCAGTCGCTGCGCGGTGGAGGGCTCCGGGGCCGCGATCACGGGAGCGGCCGGAGGCGTCGTGGTTGGCGGTGCTGCGCTCGACGGCGTCTGCTGCGCGGCGGCTCTGCGCACTACGTCTTGAATTTGCTGTCGCACAACCGGATTCGACCGGAGGTCGACCATGTTGTTGAGGCTGATGTGATTCGCCTTGAGTATCTGCAGGATTTCCATCAGCGGGATCGTCTGACCGGTGAGGTCGTAGGTGCGGTTGTCCTCCTCGATCGTGAAGGTGGCAGGCATCAGTCCACTGACCAAAGCGCTACGCTCCCAGTCGATCTGGTACTCGTTGGTCATCGGGTCCACGAGCGCCACGAGTTTGCGGTTGGTGATCATCGGAAACCTGGCGATGGAGGCGATCACGCGGTCCTGGCTGGCGAACGGTGTGATTCCCGGTCCGGAGATCTGCAGGTCGAGCTTGACCAGGGGCTGTTCGTTGATCCGGGTGCCTGTTTCGTGGATGCCGGTGACCTGAGCCAGCGCCAGCACCCCGGTCTGCTCGAGTGCGGCGGTCTTGGCGGCCGATCGAGCGCCCCCGGCAGTGATGCCCAGCGCGATCAGCACGTCGGCGGCGGTGATCAGGAGACCTGTCCAGAACATCCACTTGATCAGCGGATCAGCGCCCGCCGCGAAGTAGATCACCAGGAAGATGGGGCCGACGATCCCGCACAGCAGTACGAAGGCTTGCACCTTGATGTAACGCCACAACATCTGCCTGCCCCGCTTCTGTCGTCGACAACGTGGGTGTCAGATTATCGCCAAACGGACGCCGGTGAGCCGTATCGTCGGGCGATGGCCACGGGGGCAACTGCTCGGTCACGGTGGACGCTGGCGGCCGTCGCGATGGCGCTGTTCTGCGTGCAGATCGACTATTTCGCGATGAATCTCGCGCTTCCGCGCATCGCGGCTGACTTCGGCAGCAGCGCAACGGACTTGCAATGGGTCATCAGCATCTACATGCTCGCGCTGGGGGCGTTCATGACCCCCGCCGGCCGGATCGGTGACATCTTCGGCAGGCGCCGGGCGCTGCTGGTCGGCGTGATGGTGTTCGGGTTGGCCTCCGTGGCGTGCGCGGTGGCGCCCTCGGTGGCCCTGCTGGTCGCCTTCCGGGCGGTCCAGGGCCTCGGCGCTGCCTTGATCTTCCCGGTGTCCGTCAGCGTGCTGAGCAACGCGTATGACGGCGCGAAGGCCGCCCGAGCGATCGGATTGGCTTACGGCATAGCGGCATTGGGCAACGCCGCCGGCCCGCTGGTCGGCGGTCTGCTCACTGACACCGTCGGCTGGCGGTGGATCTTCTGGCTCAACGTGCCACTGACCCTGCTGTCGTTGGCCATCGGGGCGTTGTCGATCACCGAGTCGGTCGACACGTCGGCGCCGCGCCGCATCGACACCGCGGGGCTGGCGCTGATCTGTATCGGAATCGGATTGTTCACGTTGAGCTTCGACCGCGCCCCCAGTTGGGGCTGGCTCTCGGCGCCGACGGTGGTCGCGTTCGCCGGCGCGCTGCTCGCGCTGGCCGCCTTCGTCTTCGTGGAGAAGAAGGTTCGTTGGCCGCTGGTCGATCTGTCCCTGGTGCGCAACGCGAGATTCACGACGCTGGTGGTGGCGGGCACCGTCGCGAACATCGCCTATGCGGTCACCATTTTCTTGGCCACGGTCTACCTACAGGTGGTGCGTGGGCTTGACCCGATGAGCGCCGGCTTGGTCTTTCTCGGGCCGTCGGCGGGCGCGGCGATCGGCGGCGTGTTGTCCGGACGGCTTGCGTCGCGCCGTCCGCCGGTTCAGGTGATGGCTGCGATGACGATCGTCGCCGCGCTCAGCCTCGGCGCACTCGCCGCCTCCCGCGGGTGGACGCTATATCTGCTCACCCTGACCGCGTGCGGCCTGACGCTGGGACTGGTCTACGCGTTCACCACCGTTGCGACCCAGTCGGTGGTGCGCCCCGAGCGCGCCGGCGTGGCAGCCGGCGTCACCTTGACGACGTTGGTGTCGATGGCCGGTGTCGGTGTGGCGGTGTCGTCGACCGTGCTGGAGATGTTGCAGCGCAACGGAAGTTCGGCCGCCGGTGCGATCGACGCGATACTCGCCGTGCTGGCGGTGCCGCTTTTCGGCGCCGGAGTAGTCGTGCTGTGGATCGCGCGAAAGCCTACGGCGTCGCCGCGTTCAGAGGTGTCGTCGCACCCAGCGGCGTGATCGGAAGTGCCTCGGGGCCTTGGGTTTTCACAGGTGCCGGGCCGAGCAGCCGATAGAGCGGCTGGGTCCACCGGTAGCCACTCGCGGCGGTCGTATAGCTGGTGTGGATGACCGTCGAAACGGGGGACACCTTTTCGGCGTCGGAATTGTAATCGCAGACCGCGTCGCCGAGTTCGCAGACGCTGATCGTCCGGGCGCCGATAGCGGGCGGCAGCGGTTTCGGAGCATGCGCGAGGATCGGCCAGTCCTGCGCGACGCCCTTGCCCGCACCCGGGACACTGCTGACCGAGCCGATGTTCTGCGTAGGATCCGCGGGCAGCCGGTCGCCGTCGGCGAGCAACAATGCGGCCACCATGTTCGGGTTCATCCCCGCCGCGTGCAGATTGCGGTGCACCACCATCGCGCCCTGCGAGTAGCCGGCCAGCACCACTTTCGACTCCGGGCAGCGTTGCGTGAACGCCGAGTACTGCGAGGCGAGCGCCGCCGCTCCGGCGTCGACGCTGCCCATGAACCCCAGCCACTCCCCGACCCCGCCGTCTTCGCTCGGCACCGCGACAGCCGGGTACTCGACGGCCTCGGCGGTGATCGTGCGCCCGTCGCGCTCCACCAGCCGCTGCAGGTCGCGGTAGGACTGGTAGATGTCGTCGCCCATACCCGCATTCGCGGTCAGGTCGCCGGTGCGCTGTCCTGAACCCGCCGCGCCGAACCAGTGCACGTCGGGGCAGGCGGGAGCGGCCTGTGCCACTCCGGAGAGGCCGACGAGAGCCGAACCCGCAATCGCGGCGGCGCCGGCAACTGTAGTGAGACGACGGAACATAAGCCCCAACCCTTCTAGCCCGATCAGGGCATACGCGAAGTACATCGCCTCGATGGTCGCGGGCGTTACGGGTGCGGGTCAGTCTCACGTTCGCGAAGCCAACGAAAACGGCGCCCACCCGAAGGTGAGCGCCGCTTCGCGGTAGAACTAGATCACTTGAGGATCTTGGTGACCCGGCCGGCGCCGACGGTACGGCCGCCCTCGCGAATCGCGAAGCGCAGACCCTCGTCCATGGCGACGGGCTGGATCAGCTTCACCGAGATGTCGGTGTTGTCACCGGGCATCACCATCTCGGTGCCCTCCGGCAGCGTCACCACACCGGTCACGTCGGTGGTGCGGAAGTAGAACTGCGGACGGTAGTTGTTGAAGAACGGCGTGTGCCGGCCACCCTCGTCCTTGGACAGGATGTAGACCTGGCCCTCGAAGTCGGTGTGCGGCGTGGTGGTGCCGGGCTTCACGACGACCTGGCCGCGCTCGACGTCCTCGCGCTTGATGCCGCGCAGCAGCAGACCGACGTTGTCACCGGCCTGACCCTGGTCGAGCAGCTTGCGGAACATCTCGACACCGGTGACCGTGGTCTTGGTGGTGTCGGGGCGGATACCGACGATCTCGACTTCCTCGTTCACGTTGATCACGCCGCGCTCGACACGACCGGTGACCACGGTGCCGCGGCCGGTGATCGTGAAGACGTCCTCGACGGGCATCAGGAACGGCTTGTCGGTCTCGCGGACCGGATCCGGGATCGACTCGTCGACGGCCTCCATGAGCTCCTCGACGGACTTGACCCACTTCTCGTCGCCCTCGAGCGCCTTGAGCGCCGAAACGCGGATGACCGGGGCGTCCTCGTCGAACTCCTGGGCGGCCAGCAGTTCGCGGACCTCCATCTCGACGAGCTCGATGAGCTCCTCGTCGTCGACCGCGTCAGCCTTGTTCAGCGCGACCAGGATGTAGGGCACGCCGACCTGGCGGGCCAGCAGCACGTGCTCACGCGTCTGCGGCATCGGGCCGTCGGTCGCCGCGACCACCAGGATCGCGCCGTCCATCTGGGCGGCGCCGGTGATCATGTTCTTGATGTAGTCGGCGTGACCGGGGGCGTCGACGTGCGCGTAGTGACGCTTGTCGGTCTGGTACTCCACGTGGGAGATGTTGATCGTGATACCGCGCTGACGCTCCTCAGGCGCATTGTCGATCTGGTCGAATGCGCGCGACTCGTTCAAATCGGGGTACTTGTCGTGCAGCACCTTGGTGATTGCTGCGGTCAGCGTGGTCTTGCCGTGGTCAACGTGACCGATGGTCCCGATGTTGACGTGCGGCTTCGTCCGCTCGAACTTCGCCTTCGCCACTGTGTGGTCCTCCTGGACTGTGTTGGTGCTTGTCTAAAGCAGTGTTGATCTTTGCAGTTGTTTCTCGCCGCGAAGCAACCGGGGCTACTGACCCGTCGCCTTCGCGCCAGTCATGGCTCGACTCCGGATCAGCTCCGATCCTCGGACCTGCCGGCCCTCGACTCTCACTGACCCGTCGCCTTCGCGATGATCTCCTTCGACACGGTCGCCGGAACCTCGGCGTACGAGTCGAACACCATGGAGTAGTTTGCCCGGCCCTGGGTCTTCGACCGAAGGTCGCCGACGTAACCGAACATCTCCGACAGCGGCACCTGCGCCTTGACGACGCGGGCACCCGATCGCTCCTCCATGGCCTGGATCTGACCACGGCGGGAGTTCAGGTCGCCGATCACGTCACCCATGTAGTCCTCGGGTGTGGTCACTTCGACCGCCATGATCGGCTCGAGGATCACCGGCTGAGCAGCCTGAGCGGCCTTCTTCAGCACCTGTGAGCCTGCAACTTTGAACGCCATTTCCGACGAGTCCACCTCGTGGTAGGCACCGTCGAGCAGCGTCACCTTCAAGTTCACCAGCGGGTAGCCGGCCAGCACGCCGTACTGCATCGCGTCCTGCGCGCCGGCGTCCACCGACGGGATGTACTCGCGCGGGATGCGGCCGCCGGTGACCTTGTTCTCGAACTCGTAGGTCGCCCCGTCCTCGCCGGTGAACGGCTCGAGGTCGATGAGCACCTTCGCGAACTGCCCGGAGCCACCCGTCTGCTTCTTGTGGGTGTACTCGACCTTCTCGACCTTGCGCTTGATGGTCTCGCGGTAGGCCACCTGCGGCTTGCCGACGTTGGCCTCGACCTTGAACTCACGCTTCATCCGATCGACCAGGATGTCGAGGTGGAGCTCGCCCATGCCGCCGATGACGGTCTGGCCGGTCTCCTGGTCCAGGTGCACCTTGAACGTCGGGTCCTCTTCGGCCAGCTTCTGGATCGCCGTGCCGAGCTTCTCCTGGTCGCTCTTGGTCTTGGGCTCGATCGCCACCTCGATGACCGGATCGGGGAACGTCATCGACTCGAGCACGATCTGCTCGTTCGCGTCGCTCAACGTGTCACCGGTGGTGGTGTCCTTGAGTCCGATCACGGCGTAGATGTGCCCCGCGGACGCCCGCTCAACCGGGTTCTCCTTGTTGGCGTGCATCTGGAACAGCTTGCCCAGCCGTTCCTTCTTGCCCTTGGTGGAGTTGATGACCTGTGAACCCGACTCGACGGTGCCCGAGTACACCCGGACGTAGGTCAGCTTGCCGAAGAACGGGTGCACCGCGATCTTGAACGCCAACGCCGAGAACGGCTCGTCGGTAGAGGGCTTGCGGCTGATCGCCTCGTCCTCTTTGCCGGGCGCATGACCCTGCACCGACTCCACGTCCAGCGGCGACGGCAGGTAGTCGATGACTGCGTCGAGCATCGGCTGCACACCCTTGTTCTTGAACGCGCTGCCGCACAGCACCGGGTACAGCTCGGAGTTGACGGTCAGCTTGCGGATCGCCGCCTTGATCTCGGCGACCGTCAGCTCCTCGCCACCGAGGTACTTCTCCAGCAGCTCCTCGTCGGTCTCGGCGACCGTCTCGAGCAGCTTGGTGCGGTACTCCTCGGCCTTCTCGGCCAGCTCAGCCGGGATGTCCTCGATCTCGTACTTCTCGCCGAGCGCGGTCTCGCCCCGCCACACCTTGGCCTTCATCTCGACCAGGTCGACGATGCCGATGAAGTCGTTCTCCGCGCCGATCGGCAGCTGGATGACCAGCGGCGTCGCGCCGAGGCGCTCCTCGATGGTGCGCACGGTGAAGTAGAAGTCCGCACCCAGCTTGTCCATCTTGTTGACGAAGCAGATGCGCGGGACGTCGTACTTGTCGGCCTGCCGCCAGACCTGCTCGGACTGCGGCTCCACGCCTTCCTTGCCGTCGAAGACGGCGACCGCACCGTCGAGAACCCGAAGCGAGCGCTCCACCTCGACGGTGAAGTCGACGTGGCCCGGGGTGTCGATGATGTTGATCTGGTTGTCGTTCCAGAAGCACGTCACGGCCGCGGAGGTGATGGTGATCCCCCGCTCCTGCTCCTGCTCCATCCAGTCGGTGGTCGAAGCGCCGTCGTGCGTCTCACCGATCTTGTAGTTGACGCCCGTGTAGTACAGGATGCGCTCGGTCGTCGTGGTCTTACCGGCATCGATGTGCGCCATGATGCCGATGTTGCGGACCTTGTTCAGGTCGGTAAGCACGTCCTTCTGTGCCACAGAAGTCTTCTCTCTCGCTTGGTAGTTGCTGTGGTCATTCCGCCGGCCGCCACACTGCGCGCCGGCGGCTCATCACCAGCGGTAGTGCGCGAACGCGCGGTTAGCCTCGGCCATCTTGTGGGTGTCCTCACGCCGCTTCACGGCGGCGCCCAGGCCGTTGCTGGCGTCCAGGATCTCGTTCGCCAGGCGCTCGATCATCGTCTTCTCGCGACGCTGTTTGGAGAAGCTCACCAGCCAGCGCAGCGCCAGCGTCACCGAGCGGTCCGGCCGGACCTCGACCGGAACCTGATAGGTGGCGCCGCCGACGCGGCGGCTGCGAACCTCGAGAGCCGGCTTGACGTTGTCCATGGCGCGCTTGAGGGTGACCACCGGATCGGTGCCGGTCTTCTCGCGAGCCTGTTCGAGCGCACCATAAACAATGCGCTCGGCCAGCGATTTCTTCCCGTCCAGCAGCACCTTGTTGACCAGCTGGGTGACCAGCTGCGACCCGTACACCGGATCGTTGACCAACGGACGCTTGGGCGCGGGTCCCTTGCGCGGCATCAGCTCTTCTCCTTCTTCGCGCCGTAGCGGCTACGAGCCTGCTTGCGGTTCTTCACGCCCTGGGTGTCCAGCGAGCCACGGATGATCTTGTAGCGCACACCCGGCAGGTCCTTCACACGACCGCCACGCACCAGCACCATCGAGTGCTCCTGCAGGTTGTGCCCCTCGCCCGGGATGTAGGCGGTGACCTCGACCGCGCTGGTCAGCTTGACGCGCGCGACCTTGCGAAGCGCCGAGTTCGGCTTCTTCGGGGTGGTCGTGTACACGCGGGTGCACACTCCGCGGCGCTGCGGGCTGCCCTTGAGGGCCGCAGTCTTCACCTTGGCGATCTTGTCGCGGCGACCCTTGCGGACCAGCTGCTGGATGGTTGGCATCTACCGGCTTTCTGTGTTGCTGCTCTTAAGTTCTGGTCAAGTCTCTGTACTGCAGTTTTGCCTCGATCACGGCCCCCGCGATCGGGCGTGTCGCACGCGCGCACCCGAGATAATCCGAAGGCGTTGCCTCAATTGTCCACGGCATGGCGACATGCGAATTGGCCCGGCGTGCAGGCACGCTTCGCGAGTCCTTTGGTGACCGGACCCGCAATGCGCCTTATCTGCCAGGCACGATCGTCCACAATACCAGCACAGGGGCAGCGCTCCAAACCCGTCGGCCGCACCCTAACCGCAGGTCAGCTTGCCTTCTGCCGGAGGTTACCGGCGCTCCATGCCGGACGCCAAGCGCACCACCATGTCGCTGTACACCGCGTCGGTGTCGATTCCGTCCATCGCGCCGGTCATCTCCAGCAGCACGAAGCCGTGCATGGCCGACCAGAACTCCAGCGCCGCATAGAACGCGTTCTCACCCTCGAGTCCGTAGGACGCAAGCACCTCGATGACCGGGCCAGCCGCCGCCCGGGTCGCCTCGGTGAACTCCGGGTCGTCACCGCCCAGCGGCATGCGGGTGAACGCCGAATAGCGGCCCGGGTGGTGATGGGCGTAGCTGCGGTAGGCACTTGCCATCGCGGTCACGGCGTCGTCGCGGGTGCGGCCCTCCGCCACGTTGGTGAGCATGCCGATGATGTCGCCGACGACCCGCATCCGCACGGTCCTGCGCAGGTCTTCGAGGCTGTCGACGTGGTTGTAGAGCGACGGCCCCTTGGTGCCGAGCTGGGTGGCGAGCGCGTTGATGGTCAGCGCGTCCCAGCCTTCGCGGTCCAGGAAGGTGAGCGCGGCGTTGACGATCGAGTCACGGGAGAGACGGGGCGATCGCCGGGCCGGCGTGCCCGAGGGCTGTGCCATGCGCATCGCCCCCTGCTGTCTCGTCGGTTCCGAGTTTGATCCCCGGGAGAAAACTAACACCTCTAGTTTTCCCGAACTCAGTTGACGCGCTCCTGGCTGAGCTTGGCGAGTTGCCCGGTGATCGAGCACAGGTCGGGCAGCGTCGCGGGGTTCATCGTCTGGATCGACCAGGTGATGACGTCGCCGCCCTTGGCCACGTAGAAGCTGCACGCGTTGCCGTCGAACGCCTTGAAGCCCTTGTTCCCGTCGACCGACAGTTCGGTCAACATGCGGCCGGCCTGTTGTTCCAGCGACCGCTCGGTGTCCATGTCGCTGCCGCGGTACCACCAGGTCGAGATGCCCATGCCGGCGCCGACGGTGCCGAAGACGCTGTTCTCCTGCCAGAAGCAGCCGGCATCGCTGACGACGGCCTTGGTGTACTGCGCCGAGCCGACGGCCGCGGTGATGTCGCCGTCGGCGATTCCGTTGCAGTCGACGCTGCGGAAACCACCGCCGGCGGTCGTCGTCGGCGGCGCAAGCGGCGGCGCTTCGCCCGATGAACCGCATCCGGTCAGCACCGCTGCGAGAGCGGCCAGCACCACGATTCTGCGGTCCGTGGCGGCCAGCACGCTCACATCTCCGACTTCAGTGTGGCGGAGAGCAGCTTTTCGGCGTCGGCGCACGGGTTGGCGGTCTTCCGATCGCGCCACTGCACCCACCAGCTCAAGACCCCTTCGCCTGCCGCTGCCGTGGCCGAGCAGGCCGCGCCGGTGATGTCACGCCGGGCCAGAATGGTCTGATGACGTTCGACGACGGTCTCGGTGACCCTTGCGCCGCGCTCGGTTTCCAGTGCACGTTCGCGGTCGAGGGTGCCCGACTCGAACCAGGAGAACGTCGCGTCGATCGTCGCGTCACCACTGAACATCACGTACTGACAGACCGCACCGCTGTAGGGCCGCATGACGCTCTCGGCGCCCAGGCTCTCCCGAACGGTGTCGTCGTCGAGCAGGGCGCAGCGGTCGTCGGCGTATCCGTAGTCGCGTTCGGCGTCCGGGGCGCCGCGCTCAGCGCGCAGCGCGGTTCCGCTGACGGTCTCAGCACACCCTGCCGCCGCCATAACCGTTACGACCGCCGCGACGGCAATCGGACCGACCCGCCAACGCATCGCCGCTCACGCTACCCAGCACTACCTCGGATAGCGACTCGGGTGAACCGCTGTGGACCTCGGGTGTCGCCGCGTACGCTGCCCACATGATGTGGACTGTTGTCGCCCGGTCACTCGCGGCATCCGCGATGGTGCTACCGGTCACCCTCGCCGCTCCCGGTGCATCTGCACAACCGGTGGTCTGCAACCCCTTGGCGCGCAACTGCGCCGACAACGGAGTCGTCGGTGCCCATCGCGGGAACGACACCCACATCACGGGTATCGGCGTCGTCGAGACGATCGACTGCAACAACTCGACGCTGCTCGTGAACGGTGCCAGTAATCAGATCACCGCGCTCGGGACGTGCTGGGGAGTGACGATGCAAGGCAACGGAAACATCGTCGTCGCGGACAACGTCATCAACGACGTGACGGTCTACGGCTGGGATCAAACGGTGCTGTACAAGAACGGGGCGCCGTTGGTCACCGACCGCGGGCGCGAGCTCGGCATGACGAACCGCATCAACCGGGTGCCCGCATGAGCAGGCGCACGCAGTCCATCGTTGGCGCCGTTGCCGGTTCGTTCGCCGTCATCGCGTTTCTTGCCGGCTGCGGCTCGGAGAGCAAGGACACCAACACGCCGACCGCGACGGCGGGCTCGTCGGGCGCTCAGCTCGAGATCGGCAACACGATCAACTACGGCTCGTTCGGCACCACCGCGGAGATCGACTGCGCCGACGGCAAGTCACTCAACATCGGCGGCTCGAACAACACGCTGACCGTCAAGGGCACCTGCGCCAACGTGAACATCGGCGGCGCGGACAACAAGGTCACCTTCGACAAGGTCGACAAGGAGATCAGCGTCGTCGGCCTGAACAACACGGTGACCTATCGCGACGGCGACCCGAAGGTCAACGACACCGGCAACAACAACAAGATCACCAAGGGCTAGCACCCTGCGGCGCGCAGACCGCTAAGCGTCGGCGCCGTGCCTGCCCGCGCCGGCCGCGAAACGGGCTGCCCCGGCCAGAGATTCGGCGGCCACGCGCGACACGCTGCCGAACTCGAAGTCCATCGCCTCGGCCTCCGAACGGCCCCACTGGTTGAGCATCGAGAGCCGATCGGCGCGCATACACTGCTGCGGCAGGCGGGCCAGGTCGGCGGCGAGCTCCTCGGCCCGCTGCCGCGCTTCGCCTTTCGGCACCACGCGGTTGGCCAGGCCGATGGACAGCGCCTCGGCGGCGTCGACGGCGCGGCCCGTGAGAATCAGGTCCATCGCCCGGCTGTGCCCGATCAATCGCGGCAACCGGACTGTGCCGCCGTCGATCAGCGGCACTCCCCAGCGGCGGCAGAACACGCCCATGACCGCGTCCTCCTCGACGACGCGCATGTCGCACCACAGCGCCAGTTCCAGACCACCCGCGACCGCGTAACCACTCACCGCGGCGATCACCGGCTTGGACAACACCATCCGGCTCGGGCCCATCGGCCCGGGACCGGTGCGATGCACGGGGTTGGCGTCCGGCGTGCCGAACGCCTTGAGATCGGCTCCAGCGCAGAAGGTTCCGTTGTCTCCCCACAGCACGGCGACGGCGGCGGACTCGTCCTTGTCGAACTCGTCGAAGGCCGCGAACAGGCCCGCGGCGGCCGGACCGTTGACGGCGTTGCGCGCCTCGGGACGGTCCATGATCACGGTCGTGACGGCACCGCTCTTCTCGACGCGCACTCCGCCGGTCATGTCGCCTCCATCAGTTCGTCAGGTCGCGTGAGCGACAATCCAGTACTGTCGCGCCGCGCGGACAACTCCGCGGCGAAGTCGTTGTACGCCTGACGAAGCGCGGTTCCCGGCCAGTTGTCGGGCAGCAGTTCGTCGGGCAGCACGGGATCGCTGAGCAGGTGCCGCACGATCGCGGCCGCCGCGGCGAATCGCCCCGGAACGTCGGGGGCCGAGCCGATCTCGTCGAGCAGTGCGCGACCGGCCCGTACCCAGCCCGGCAGATCCCACAACCGGTCCGCCAACTCCGCCGGCTCGCCGTCACGGGCGTACAGCACCCGGACCCGGCTGAGCACTTCCTGCGGCAACCATGTGTCGAGATTGTCGGGGCGCAGCCACACCCCTTCGCGCAACTCGGCGAAGCGACTGTCGTGCAGGGCGTTCCGCAGTCCAGCCCTGGTACGTGCATCCGTGCCGACGCTGGTGATCACCAGCGTCATCCAGTCACCGGTCCACTCGCGCAGACGCGGGTTGATCGCGTCGTCCTGACGTCGCTGCCGCGCCAGCAGACGGTCCGAGAGCCGGTACCCGTCCTCGGAACGAACCAGGTCGCCGGCGCTGACCATTCGTGTCAACGCCACCCGGACGGTCGGTTCCCTGATATCGAAATCCGCTGTCAACCGCAATAATTCGCTGGCGGTTGCCCAAGCCGGGTGAGCGCCCAGCAGCACGCTCAACACGACCGAGCGTGCGGTCAAGCGCGACAGCGACTTCGCCATCACACCCCGGACGTCTTGCGGCCGTGGTCGCCGAAGGGCTCGTCGCGCTGGCGCACCGCCTCGCGGAAACCGTGTTCCCGCGATTGCGTGACGAACGCATGCCCCTCGGGCGTGTGCCGGGCTATGCCGTCGAACACCGTCGAGACCATCGCGCTGTTCGCGGTGCCCTGGTTGTACAGTGCCGAGTTCATCGCCAGCTTGACCATGATCAGCTGGTTGATCGGCACGCGGGCGATCCGCTCGACCAGTCGCTCGGTGCGCTCGTCGAGTTCCTCGGGCGGCGGCGCCTCCACCGCCAGCCCCCACTGCGCCGCCTGGGCACCGGTGATCGAATCACCGGTCAGCAGAAGGCGTTTAGCGCGCTGGTCACCGAGCCGATGTGCCCACATCCCCGCCGCCGGCACACCCCATACGCGGGTCGGCGGATAACCGATCTTGGCGTCGGCCGCAGCGATCACCTGATCGGCGTGCAGCGCGATGTCGGTGCCCCCGGCCACGCAGTACCCGTGGATCTTCACGACGGTCGGCTTGTCGCAGTGCATCAGGCTGGAGAAGCCGCGGACGAACCGGCTCATCATCTGGTAGTCGATCATCGGGTCCCACGGCTGATCCGGCAGATGGTTGACCGCCTGCGTCCTGCCCGAGAGCACGGTGTCCCGGTACGGGCTGCCGCCACCTGCCGACGACGAGCCCTCAGCGTAGGCAGAGAGGTCGAATCCCGCGCAAAACCCTTCTCCGCGACCGGAAACCAGGATCACGTGCACGTTCGGGTCGAGGTCGGCCCGCTCGACGAGAGCGGACAGTTCCAGCGGCGTGTCCGCGACGATCGCGTTGCCCTTGTCGGGCCGGTTGAACGTGATGCGCGCAACGCGGTCGGTGACCTCATACGTCATCGTCTTCAGGTTGTCGAAGTCGACGGGCCTGATCGCGTGCGTCATCCCTTCACCAGCGCGCGTTCGATGATCGGCGCCAGGTCGAGTCCCGTCGGCAGCGTCCCGAACGCGCCGCCCCACGTGCCGCCCATGCGGGTGGCCAGGAACGCCTCTGCGACAGCGGGATGCCCGTGCCGCACCAGCAGCGACCCCTGCAGCGCCAGCGAGATGTCCTCGGCGACCTTGCGGGCGCGGTACTGGATGGTCTCGACGTCGCCGAGTGCGGGGCGCAATGCCTCGACATGGGCATCGAGTCGCGGGTCGGCGCCTGCGGTACCAGCAAGCTCGTCGAACAGCACCTCGACGCATTCCGGTCGAGTTGCCATGGCGCGCAACGTATCCAGGGCGCTGACGTTGCCGGATCCCTCCCAGATGCCCATCAGCGGTGCTTCGCGATACAGCCGGGCCATACCGAAGTCCTCGACGTAACCGTTGCCGCCCAGGCATTCCATCGCCTCGGCCGCGTGCGGGGTGGCGCGCTTGCACACCCAGTACTTGCTGGCGGCCAGTCCGATGCGGCGAAGCAGCGTTTCGCGGGTGTCGCCGCGCACGGCGGCGTCGGTCGCCCCGGCCATGCGCATCGCGACGATCGTCGCCGCCTCCGCCTCGACCGCGAGGTCGGCCAGCACGTTGCGCATCAGCGGTTGGTCGATCAGATACTCGCCGAACGCTTTTCGGTGTTGCGCGTGATGGATCGCACGAGCCAGCCCGCTACGCATGCTCGTCGCGCTGCCCAGCGTGCAGTCCAACCGGGTCAGGTTGACCATCTCGATGATGGTCGGCACGCCCCGGCCCTCCTCGCCGACCAGCCAGGCGACGGCGCCGTCGTACTCGACCTCGGACGAGGCGTTGGCGTGGTTGCCGAGTTTGTCCTTCAGCCGCTGCAGGAACATCCGATTCCGGCTGCCGTCGGGCAGGATTCGCGGCAGCATGAAGCACGACAGGCCGCCCGGCGCCTGCGCGAGCACGAGGAAGATGTCGCACATCGGCGCGGAGGTGAACCACTTGTGCCCGCGCAGTGAGTAACTGCCGTCGCCGTTCGGGGTCGCCTGCGTGGTGCCCGCGCGCACATCGGAGCCGCCCTGCTTCTCGGTCATCGACATGCCGGCGGTGATGCCGGCCTTGGTGGTCGGCAGCTTCAGCTCGGGGTCGTATTCACGGCTGACCAACAGCGGTTCGTACACCGCCGCCAATTCCGGGTTGTGACGCAGTGCCGGGACGACGGCGTAGGTCATCGAGATCGGGCACATGTGGCCGGGCTCGGGCGTCCACACCGAGGTCTTGGCGGCGCGCACGACGTGTGCGCCGGGCCGGTCGTCGGCCCACGGGGCGGCGTGCAGGCCATGGCCGACGGCCACGGTCATCAGCGAGTGGTACGCAGGGTCGTACTCGACCTCGTCGACCCGATGCCCGTAGCGGTCGTGGATGCGCAGGATGGGCTGGTTGCGGTCGGCCAACTCGCCCCAGTGCTGCGCCTGCGCCGAACCCGAGAGCGCGCCCAGCTCCGTGACCTCGTCCAGGCCCCACTCTCCGCCCTCGCGGATCAGCGCCTCGGTGAGCACCGGCGACGTCGCCGGGTTGTAGTCCTCCAGCGGGGGGACCTGATTGGTGACGACATGCGTATCTGGCATGCCGTCACTATTACATTTCTAGCGACAATCGCACAAGAGTCGTAACACCCCGTGCGCCCTCACACCCCGCGAGCGACCGTGTTTGTACCGGACACGCCGCTTTCTGGTGACATTCCGCGGTCACTCGCGCCGCCGGCCCGAAGCGCGTCGTATCGATTGATCATGGCGATGACGACCGCGGCCAGCGCCCAGCCCAGCAGGATGTCGATGACGTAGTGCTCCGCGGTGTACACCAACGTGAAGGCCATGGTGAGCACATAGGCGACGAGCAGCGGTCGCCAGCGTGGGCGTACCCGATGCCATAGGAAAGCGGCGATCGCCGCTGTCATTCCCGCGTGCAGGGACGGGATCGCTGCCACCAAGTTCACGCTGGCTTGGCCCGCGTCGAGCAGAGCGCTGGCGGTGTGCAGGTTGAGATTGCCCCACCCCCGGCCGACGATCCGCTCGATCCAGGGGTTGGCTCCGTCCTGGCCCGATTGCATTGCGCCGAGCAGGCCCCCGTCAGGCACTCCGCGCGCCGAGCGGAACATGCAGCGCGGGTTGGCCGGGCCGCCGTCGACGTCGGCCGCGGTACACCGGGCCGCTGCCCAGGGCGGTGCGGCGGGCACCAGCGCGTAGATGACCAGGCCCGTGAAGTTCAAGACGACGAACAGACGCACGAACGCTTTCCACTCTTCGCGGTCACGCAGCCAGAGAACGCCGGCGACCACGTACGGAAGAATGAAGAACGACATGTACACGCAGCTGATGAGGACTTCCCACCACGGCGGCTGCGCTTGTTTGAGCTGCTCTTGCAGCCACACCGTCGGCACGGCCCCGAAGAACAGCCAACGATCCGCCTCGGCGGGCCACTGCCAGAGCGTCGGACGACCGATCATGTCCGCCGCGCCCCTGCTCAGGTCGTAGGCGATCAGTATCAGCGCGAACGGCAGCCAGTCGCGAATGACGTAGAGCATGCGCCGGCCCTGGCCGATGCTGGCCGCCAGCAGTCCGGTCGCTATGTAGAGCAGTACCAGTTCGCGGTTGAAGGCGAATCCCGTCGTGATCGTTCGATAGACGATGACGATCGCCCAGCTGGCGACGGCGGCACGACGCAAGAAGGTGAGTCGACGGGCACGGATCTCGGTCCTGTCGACCGTACGCGGAGTCGCAATTGACGACTCGTCGACCGCAGCCACCCGCCCGAATGTAGTTCAGGCCGATGTCACCGACAGTTCGAAGGGCGTTCAGTTAGCGGATCGTGACCCCAGACCGCTAGTCGAGGTGCTCGCGCAGAAAAGCGATGTCGTCCTTGCGGCCCTCGTCGGCGGTCTCGCAGATCACCGGGGCATCAGCGGCCTTGACCACCGCGACCAGCAGCTGCGGATCGATCTGCCCGGTGCCGAAGTTCGCGTGCCGGTCGGCACCCGAGCCGGCGGCGTCACGCGAGTCGTTGCAGTGCACCAGGTCGATGCGCCCGGTGATCCCCTTGATCCGGTCGACGGCGTCGATCAGCGCCTCGCCCGCCGCCCAGGCGTGACACGTGTCCAGGCAGAAGCCGATGCCCTTGTCCCCGATGTGGTCCCACAACCGCGCGATGACGTCGAAGTGCCGGGCCATCGCATGGTCGCCACCCGCGGTGTTCTCCAGATAGACCGGTACGTCGGTCTCGAGGTAGTCGAGCGCCTTGACCCAACGCTCGAAGCCGGCCTCCCAGTCCTTGTCGTCAGCGTGACCGCCGTGCACGATCACCGCTGTCGCGCCGACCTCGGCGGCCGCGTCGCACGTGTCCTGCAGGATCTTGCGCGACGGGATGCGCACCCGGTTGTTCGCCGACGCGACGTTGATCAGGTATGGCGCGTGCACGTACAGCGGGATGCTCGACGCCTTGAGCGTCTCGGCGTCCTCGCGCGGCTTCGGCTTCTTCCAACTCTGCGGGTTGCCGAGGAAGAACTGCACGACGTCCGCGCCGTCCGCCGCGGCGTCGGCGAGGGGGTCGTCTCCGTGAACATGCGAACCGATGAGCACGCGGCCAGTCTAGTGAGGTCACCCGACAGCTACCCGCGCGAGTATCTGCTACTGGACAGTCAACGTTCCCGCCATGTTGGCGTGGTATTTGCAGTGAAATGCGTAGGACCCGGGCTGGTCAGGAGCAACCAGCGTCGATACGCCGCCGCCCCCGGAGACCCTGACATCGAACAGATTGTCTTGATCGGCCGTCACGGAGTGGGCCTCCTCATCCTTGTTGACAAGGGTGATCCGCTCTCCCGGCCTCACCGAGGGAGGCACCGCGAAGGCGTGGTCGCTGATCACGATCTCCGGGCCCACCGGCTTTGGGGTGCTCGGGCTCTGCGTGTCGGGCGCCTTGGCTGCCGTCGACTGCCCACCCGCCGCCGACGAGTCGTCGCCACAGGCGGTCATACCCGCGGCGAGTACGGCCGAGAGAAGCAGTATCGCGATGTGTCGCATCATGTTGTCCCCGAATACGAGCATTGCACCGGCACATCACGATCACAATGTCGTCCTGACAGCGTTGCCACGCGTATATATCCGCGGCGGCGCTCTCAGGCCGACATTGCGTCGACGTACCAACGGAAAAGCCCCGGACGCGAGCGCCCGGGGCTTTTTCCGTGACTAGCGGTAGTCGCTGTAGCCGTAGTCGTCCAACGGCACCGCGGCACCCGTGGCCTGGCCGAAGTCCGGGCTGTAGTACTGATCCTCGTACGACGGGATCGTGTACGCGGCGGCCCGCGCCTCTTCGGTCGGCTGCACCTGGATGTTGCGATAGCGGTTGATACCGGTACCGGCCGGGATCAGCTTGCCGATGATCACGTTCTCCTTCAGACCCTGCAGCTTGTCGCTGCGGCAGTTGATCGCCGCATCGGTCAGCACGCGAGTGGTCTCCTGGAACGACGCCGCCGACAGCCACGAATCGGTGGCCAGCGACGCCTTCGTGATACCCATCAGCACCGGACGACCGGCCGCCGGCTCGCCGCCCTCGGCGACGACCCGACGGTTCTCGGTCTCGAACTCGCCACGCTCGGTCAGCGAACCGGGCAGGAACTCCGTCGAACCCGAGTCGATGATCGTCACGCGACGCAGCATCTGCCGGACGATGACCTCGATGTGCTTGTCGTGGATCGACACGCCCTGGGCCCGGTAGACCTCCTGGACCTCCTTGACGAGGTGGATCTGCACCTCGCGGGGGCCCTGGACACGCAACACCTCGTGCGGGTCGGCCGCACCTTCCATCAGCTGCTGGCCCACCTCGACGTGGTCACCGTCGGCGAGCAGGCGCTCGGTGCCGTCGTCGTGCTTGAAGACCTTCAGGCGCTGACGACGAGAGAGCTTGTCGTACACCACTTCTTCGCCACCGTCGTCGGGGATGATGGTGATCTTGTAGAAGCGCTCGCCCTCTTCGAGCTGCACCCGGCCGGTGACGTCGGCGATCGGCGCCTTGTTCCGCGGGATGCGGGCCTCGAACAGCTCCTGCACGCGCGGCAGACCACCGGTGATGTCCTCACCCACGCCGCCCTGGTGGAACGTGCGCATGGTCAGCTGCGTGCCGGGCTCCCCGATGGACTGCGCGGCCACGATGCCGACGGCCTCGCCGATGTCGACGAGCTTGCCCGTCGCCATCGAGCGGCCGTAACACATCGCACACACGCCGGTGCCTGTGGCGCAGGTCAGCACGGAGCGGACCTTCACCTCGGTGATGCCGGCGGCCAGCAGCGCCTCGATCGCCGGGTCGCCCAGGTCGTGGCCGCGTTCGACGATCACGTTGCCCTTGGCGTCGACGGCGTCGGTGGCCAGCGTGCGCGCGTAGGCCGACGTCTCGATGTGCTGATCGCGCACCAACGCGTCACCCTGCGGCTCGGCGAGCGTGACGGTGATGCCGCGCTCGGTCTCGCAGTCGGTCTCGCGGACGATCACGTCCTGCGACACGTCGACCAGACGACGGGTCAGGTAGCCCGAGTCGGCGGTACGAAGTGCGGTGTCCGCCAGACCCTTTCGCGCGCCGTGGGTGTTGATGAAGTACTCCAGCACCGTCAGGCCCTCGCGGAACGAGGACTTGATCGGACGCGGGATGAACTCACCCTTCGGGTTGGTCACCAGACCCTTCATGCCGGCCAGCGTTCTGGTCTGCGTGAAGTTACCGGTCGCACCCGAGTCGACGATCGTGATGATCGGGTTGTCCTTCGGGTAGTGCGCCCGCAGGGCCTCACCGACCTCTTCAGTGGCGTCCTGCCAGATCTTGACCAGGGCGTCATTGCGCTCGTCGTGGTTGAGCGCGCCGCGCTGGTACTTCTTCTCGATCTGGTCCGCTTCCTTTTCGTAGCGGTCCAGGATCTCCTGCTTCTGCGGTGGCACCAACACGTCGGCCATCGACACGGTGACACCCGAACGCGTAGCCCAGTAGAAGCCGGCGTCCTTGAGCTTGTCGACGGTCTGCGCGACCACGATCATCGGGAAGCGCTCGGCCAGGTCGTTGACGATCCGCGCCTGGACCTTCTTGTGCATCTGCTCGTTGACGAACGGATACCCGTGCGGCAGTAGCTCGTTGAAGAGCACCCGGCCCAGCGTGGTCTCCGCGGTCCAGGCGTCGCCCTGCTGCCAGCCGTGCGGGAACAGTTCGGCCTCGACGTCGGCCGGCGGACGCAGCTGCGTCAGCCGCACGCGGATCTTCGCCCGCACCGACAGCGCGCCACGGTCCAGCGCCATGATCGCCTCGGCAGGCGAGCTGTACACACCGGTCTCCGGCTGATCCTTTGCGGCAGGTGTGTATTCGCCGGTGTCGCCGTCGATCATCGTCGTCAGGTAGTACAGGCCGGTCACCATGTCCAGACGCGGCATGGCCAGCGGACGGCCCGACGCCGGCGACAGGATGTTGTTCGACGACAGCATCAGGATGCGGGCCTCGGCCTGCGCCTCCGCCGACAGCGGCAGGTGCACGGCCATCTGGTCACCGTCGAAGTCGGCGTTGAACGCCTCACAGACCAACGGGTGCAGCTGAATCGCCTTGCCCTCCACCAGCTGCGGCTCGAAGGCCTGAATACCCAGGCGGTGCAGCGTCGGTGCGCGGTTCAGCAGCACCGGGTGCTCGGCGATGACCTCTTCGAGGACATCCCACACCTGCGGACGCTGCCTCTCGACCATGCGCTTGGCGCTCTTGATGTTCTGCGCGTGGTTGAGATCCACCAGGCGCTTCATAACGAACGGCTTGAACAGCTCCAGCGCCATCAGCTTCGGCAGACCGCACTGGTGCAGCTTGAGCTGCGGGCCGACCACGATCACCGAACGGCCGGAGTAGTCGACACGCTTGCCGAGCAGGTTCTGCCGGAAGCGGCCCTGCTTGCCCTTCAGCAAGTCGCTCAACGACTTCAGCGGACGGTTGCCCGGCCCGGTGACCGGACGGCCACGGCGGCCGTTGTCGAACAGCGCGTCCACCGACTCCTGCAGCATCCGCTTCTCGTTGTTGACGATGATCTCGGGCGCGCCGAGATCGATCAGCCTCTTGAGCCGGTTGTTGCGGTTGATCACGCGGCGGTACAGGTCGTTGAGGTCCGACGTGGCGAATCGGCCACCGTCGAGCTGCACCATCGGGCGCAGCTCCGGCGGGATCACCGGGACAGCGTCGAGCACCATGCCCATCGGCGAGTTCGACGACTGCTGGAACGCCGCGACCACCTTGAGCCGCTTCAGGGCGCGAAGCTTCTTCTGCCCCTTGCCGTTCCGGATGACCTCACGCAGTTCTTCGGCCTCGGCCTCGATGTCGAAGTTCTCGATGAGCTTCTTGATCGCCTCGGCGCCCATGGCACCGGTGAAGTACTCGCCGTAGCGGTCCTGCAGTTCGCGGTAGAGCACCTCGTCGACGATGAGCTGCTTGGGCGCCAGCTTGGTGAACGTCGTCCAGATCTCCTCGAGCCGGTCCAGCTCGCGCTGGGCCCGGTCGCGGAGCTGGCGCATCTCGCGCTCGCCACCGTCACGCACCTTGCGGCGCACGTCGCTCTTGGCGCCTTCGGCCTCGAGCTCGGCCAGGTCGGCCTCGAGCTTCTGGCTGCGCTCGGCCAGATCGAGATCGCGCTGATCCTCGACGGCCTTGCGCTCGACGGCCATCTCGGCCTCCAGCGTCGAAAGCTCGTTGTGGCGCATCTCGTCGTCGACGGCGGTGATGACGTAGGCGGCGAAGTAGATGATCTTCTCGAGATCCTTCGGCGCCAGGTCGAGCAGATAGCCGAGCCGCGAAGGCACACCCTTGAAGTACCAGATGTGCGTGACGGGCGCGGCGAGCTCGATGTGGCCCATCCGCTCGCGACGCACCTTGGCGCGGGTCACCTCGACGCCGCAGCGCTCACAGATGATGCCCTTGAAGCGGACGCGCTTGTACTTGCCGCAGTAGCACTCCCAGTCGCGAGTCGGTCCGAAGATCTTCTCGCAGAACAGGCCGTCCTTCTCCGGCTTCAGCGTGCGGTAGTTGATGGTCTCCGGCTTCTTGACCTCGCCGTAGGACCACTGACGGATGTCGTCGGCGGTGGCGAGACCGATGCGGAGCTCATCGAAGAAGTTGACGTCTAACACGTAACTCCCTTTCCCCTTTCGGGATTAGAAATCAATAACTACTTAAGCCAGATCCTCGACAGAGGCGGATTCGTTGCGCGACAAGTTGATTCCCAGATTCGCCGCGGCGCGTTCCAGGTCCTCGTCGTCGCCGTCGCGCATCTCGATCGCAGCGCCGTCGCTGGACAGCACCTCGACGTTGAGGCACAGCGACTGCAGTTCCTTGAGCAACACCTTGAACGACTCGGGGATGCCCGGCTCGGGGATGTTCTCGCCCTTGACGATCGCCTCGTAGACCTTGACCCGGCCGACGGTGTCGTCGGACTTGATGGTCAGCAGCTCCTGCAGCGTGTATGCCGCGCCGTAGGCCTGCATGGCCCAACATTCCATCTCGCCGAACCGCTGGCCACCGAACTGCGCCTTACCGCCCAGCGGCTGCTGGGTGATCATCGAGTACGGGCCGGTGGAGCGCGCGTGGATCTTGTCGTCCACCAGGTGGTGCAGCTTGAGGATGTACATGTAGCCGACCGTCACCGGGTACGGGAACGGTTCGCCACTGCGACCGTCGAACAGCATCGCCTTGCCGTCCTCGTCGACGAGCGTCTCGCCGTCGCGGTTCGGCAACGTCGACCCGAGCAGACCCTGCAGCTCGGCCTCGCGCGCACCGTCGAACACCGGCGTGGAGACGATGCTGCCCGGCTCGGCCTCCAGCAGCTCCTGGGGCAACGCACCCGCCCAGTCCGGCGAGCCGTTGATCTTCCAGCCGCTCTTGGCCACCCACCCGAGGTGGGTCTCCAGGATCTGGCCGATGTTCATCCGTCGCGGCACACCGTGGGTGTTCAGGATGATGTCCACCGGGGTGCCGTCGGGCAGGAACGGCATGTCTTCGACGGGCAGGATCTTGCCGATGACGCCCTTGTTGCCGTGGCGTCCGGCCAGCTTGTCGCCGTCGGAGATCTTGCGCTTCTGCGCGACGTAGACGCGGACCAACTCGTTGACGCCGGCGGGCAACTCGTCGTCGTCCTCACGGGAGAACACGCGGATGCCGATCACCTTGCCGGACTCACCGTGCGGCACCTTCAGCGACGTGTCGCGGACCTCGCGCGCCTTCTCACCGAAGATCGCGCGGAGCAGCCGCTCCTCCGGGGTCAGCTCGGTCTCGCCCTTCGGGGTGACCTTGCCGACCAGGATGTCGCCGTCGCGGACCTCGGCGCCGATGCGGACGATGCCGCGCTCGTCGAGGTCGGCCAGCACCTCATCGGAGACGTTCGGGATGTCCCGGGTGATCTCCTCGGCGCCCAACTTGGTGTCGCGGGCGTCGATCTCGTGCTCCTCGATGTGGATCGAGGTGAGCACATCCTCTTCGACGAGGCGGTTGGACAGGATGATCGCGTCCTCGTAGTTGTGCCCCTCCCACGGCATGACCGCCACGAGCAGGTTCTTGCCCAGCGCCATCTCGCCGTTCTCGGTGCACGGGCCGTCGGCGATGACCTGGCCCGCCTCGACACGCTGGCCGGCGTCCACGATCGGACGCTGGTTGGCGCAGGTGCCGTGGTTGGAGCGGGCGAACTTGCGCATCCGGTAGGTCTGCCGGGTGCCGTCGTCGGCCATCACGGTGACGTAGTCGGCCGAGACCTCCTCGATCACGCCGGACTTGTCGGCGACGACGACGTCGCCGGCATCGATCGCGGCGCGCAGCTCCATGCCGGTGCCGACCAGCGGGGCCTCGCTGCGCACCAGCGGAACCGCCTGGCGCTGCATGTTGGCACCCATCAGGGCGCGGTTCGCGTCGTCGTGCTCGAGGAACGGGATCATGGCCGTCGCGACCGACACCATCTGGCGCGGTGAGACGTCCATGTAGTCGACCTCTTTGGACGACACGTACTCGACCTCGCCGCCCTTGCGGCGAACCAGCACGCGGTCCTCGGCGAAGTGACCCTCGGCGTCGAGCGGCGAGTTGGCCTGCGCCACGACGTGGCGGTCCTCCTCGTCGGCGGTCAGGTACTCGATGTCATCCGTGACGACACCGTCGACCACCTTCCGGTACGGCGTCTCGATGAAGCCGAACGGGTTCACCCGCGCGTACACCGACAGCGAGCCGATCAAACCGATGTTCGGGCCTTCTGGCGTCTCGATCGGGCACATGCGGCCGTAGTGGCTGGAGTGCACGTCGCGGACCTCGAGGCCGGCGCGTTCACGGGACAGACCGCCGGGGCCCAGAGCCGACAGGCGGCGCTTGTGCGTCAGGCCCGACAGCGGGTTGTTCTGGTCCATGAACTGCGACAGCTGGCTGGTGCCGAAGAACTCCTTGATCGCCGCCACGACGGGGCGGATGTTGATCAGGGTCTGCGGCGTGATCGCCTCGACGTCCTGGGTCGTCATGCGCTCGCGCACGACGCGCTCCATCCGCGAGAGGCCGACCCGGATCTGGTTCTGGATCAGCTCACCGACGGTGCGCAGACGACGGTTGCCGAAGTGGTCGATGTCGTCCACCTCGACCGGGACTTCCACTCCGCCAGGAACAGTCATGGTCTTCTGGCCGTCGTGCAGGCGCACCAGGTACTCGATGGTGGCGACGACATCCTCTTCGGTCAGCGTGGTCGTGGCAGACCCAGCGGACGGCTTCGCTCCGTCCTTGAGGTTGAGGCCGAGCTTCTTGTTGACCTTGTAGCGGCCGACGCGGGCCAGGTCGTAACGCTTCTCCTTGAAGAACAGGTTCTCCAGCAGGGTCTGCGCGGACTCCTTGGTCGGCGGCTCGCCCGGACGCAGCTTGCGGTAGATGTCGAGCAGCGCCTCGTCGGTGCCCGCGGTGTTGTCCTTCTCGAGCGTCGACATCATGATCTCGGAGAAGCCGAAGCGCTCGGTGATCTGCTCGTTGCTCCACCCCAGCGCCTTGAGCAGCACGGTGACCGGCTGACGGCGCTTGCGGTCGATGCGCACGCCGACGGTGTCGCGCTTGTCGACGTCGAACTCCAGCCACGCACCGCGGCCGGGGATCACCTTGACGCTGTGCAGCGTCTTCTCGGTGGATTTGTCGATGCTCTCGTCGAAGTAGACGCCCGGCGACCGGACCAGCTGGCTCACCACGACCCGCTCGGTGCCGTTGATGATGAACGTGCCCTTCTCGGTCATCATCGGGAAGTCGCCCATGAACACCGTCTGGCTCTTGATCTCGCCGGTGTTGTTGTTGATGAACTCGGCCGTGACGAACAGCGGGGCCGCGTACGTCATGTCCTTGTCTTTGCACTCGTCGACCGGGGCCTTGACCTCGTCGAAGCGCGGATCGGAGAAGGACAGCGACATCGAGCCCGAGAAGTCCTCGATCGGGCTCAGCTCGGCGAGCACCTCTTCGAGGCCGCCGACCGGCGTCTCCTCGCCGCGCTCACGGGCCTTCTCACGCCATCCCTCGGAGCCGATCAGCCATTCGAAGGACTCGGTTTGAACATCGAGAAGCCCGGGAACCTCGAGGGGCTCACGGAGCTTTGCAAAAGAGATTCGGTTTGGTGCTCCGGGGACGGAGTTCTGCTTCTCTGCTACTGCTTCTGCTGTCTTGCTTGGGCGGGACCCTGCCAAGATGCATCCTTCCAGCACCTCATGCGACCAGCCGGCCGGTGAACCACCGGTCCGTTCGCCGCGATATCTGCGTCGGTTCGGCTGGCCACTCAGGACCACAAACTTCCCGGACGCACGGCACGCGACTAGATCACTGAGCGGGGCTCAGGCTAGGACATCGGTGTCAGGTGCGGGTTTAGGTGGGCAGGATGCAGCCAGCGCAACGTCCAACAGTACCGCAGGACGGCGTATTCCTCAACATCCGCAAAACATCCACAACCCAGTCGCATGTATGGCACGCACCGGGGCGCTGGCTGGCGTCTCGATCCTTCTCATCCGTCCATACATTGCTGATCAACAGATTGGCCTCTTGGCGCCCTTCCGTCAAGAGATAACACGGTGTTGTTGTGGAGTTTTGCGGTCAATCCCAGCCGCGAGCCGGTCGGGCGGCTCGCTCAGGCGGCGATGCTGTCGCTACAGGCGCCGACGTGCGAGGTGCCGACGGATTCGGCGACACACACCGGGTCGAGCGTGAAGAAGCCGTCTGCCAGCGACATGAACGGGCGCAGGAAGTTCAGCCAGAACGGTTTGGTCAGCGTGTTCGGCAGCGCCACCACCGACGCCTCCCCGGCCGGGGTGCCGAAACTGAACTCCTCGCCGGGCTGCAGGTAGATTCCGGTTGCCCGGTCGCCGGCGAACATGTCGTTGACCCAGCCGACCATCAGCAGCTGCGCTGCAGCAGCGTTCTCCGGCCTCGAGAACCCCGCGACGAGCTCCTGCGCGAACTGGATGAGCGGATTGCCGCCCCGCATGGAGTCGACGTGCGAGCCGTTGACCAGCGTCACGCCGACGAACTGGTCCGGCCGCGCCGCGACCATCGCCTGCTGGCCGGCACCGAAGTTGTTCCACATGTAGACCGGCGCGGCGAGCTGGTAGATCGGGATGTCGAGGGGGACCTTCTTCAGCGACGCGGTCATTCGGGCCGGATCCCCCAGGGCGACGCCGTCGAGCAGCACGACCCCGGCGAGCCTGTCGATCCTCTCGTCGTCAGCCATGTAGCCCGCCATGCCCGAGACCGCGCCACCGCCGAGGGAATGGCCCATCAGCACGACGCGATACGGGATCGGACCGGCGTAGCCGGCTGCTCGCGCGCTGTCGGCCAACGCCGTGTTGTCATCGTCGAACAGCCCTGCCATCGCCTCGTGCATCGGCGCCCCGCCCAGCCAGCAGGCGTCGGCGGCCAGGAAGTTCGAGGTGATCGACGGCGCCACCACGATGCTGTTGGTGCGCTCGGCGAGCGCTGCCGCGGTATGGCTGTACCACGGGCCGCTGGCCAGAAAGCCGTGCTGCAGATAGATCAGCCGGTCCGGCGGAGGCTTGCCCTCCTCGGTCTTCGGGACGTACCAGTCCACGGGCACGTCGACCCCTTCCCCGTCGCCGCACGCGCAGTCGATTCGCAGGCTCGAGGAGCGCACGGTCACCGTGCTGTTCGCGGGAAGGATCGGCGGGCCGCCCAGCAGTCGGGTCGCGACGGCGTAGAGGTCGAAGATGATCGTGCCGATCACCCGGATGATGCCGGGGATCTGCGGCGCGGTCGCGGTGGCCGTCGCCGCCAGCGGTGTCGAGACGAAGGCCACCGCCTGGACTTCGGGTTCTTCGGTGTCGACGACTTTGTTCAGGGTGATCGTCGCGTGCTCTTGTGCGACGGGGTCGACGACGGCGGTCGGCGGATCGACCTCGAGAGAGGAACTCCTCTCGGACTCGGCCCGGGTTGCCGTGTCGACGTCCGCTGCGGTGGTGAGGTGCTGGGTTGCCACAGCGCTCGTCTGCCTGGCCGAGCGCTCGCGGTACGAGCGGGTGTGCTTGACGACGTCCTCGCCCGCGGAAGTGCCCTCGGTGACGTCACCCTTGGCGGCTTCCTCGTCGGCGGAGTCTACGATCTCGGTGACCTCCGGGTCGATCTCAGTCACCTCCGGGTCGGTCTCGGTGACGGCCGGGTCGATCTCGGTGAGCTCGTCCTTCGTCGTCCCGGTGGGCTCGTCCTTCGTTGCCCCGGTCCGCCTGCCGTCCCCGGCGCCTTCCTCGGCGTCTTTCTTCCCTCGTTTCTTGGCATCGGTGTCGTCGGGGTCGGACTTTTCGCGACTCGTGTCGGTGCGACCCGTTCCGGTCACACCGCTACCCGTCACGCCGCTCACGCGCGTGCCGGGCGAATCCTTCGTCGTGTCAGTGGAATTCGACGACTCGGACGTCTTTGAACCACCGGAGTCCGTCGACGCGCCGTCGTCGGCGATCGACACGCCCGCACCCGCCAGCAGTGCCGTGCACATACCGGCGGTGACCACGCCGGCGCTCAACCACACCAGAAACCGGTCGACCATCACCCCTCCGTTCGACGATCGCGTCAAAACGTAACGTGCGCGGTCGTCGGGAGAAGGTGTTTCGGTCCGCGAGACCGAAGTTATGCCCGGACTTCGCGCACGACTTCGGTTTCGGCGGCCGCAACGCGCTGCACGCGCACCGGTACGCCGGTCAACCGGGCCATCCCGGCCAGTGTCTCGATGTCGGACGGATCGCTGGACATCAGCCGGTTCACGTTGGCGCCCCCGGCCTCGTTGGCCACCCGCCAGCCGGCGGCCCCGCCGTGCCCCCAGCCGTGCGGCACCGCAACGACGCCGGCGACGATGTCTTTGGTGACGACCACCGGCAGCTCGATCTCGCCGGAAGGCGACGCGATCCGCACGGTGTCGCCGTCGACGATGTTCGCGGCCGCCGCATCGTCGACGTGCATCCGCGCCTTCTGGGTGCGCTCGCCACGCATCAGCAGCGGCGAGTTGTGCAGCCACGAGTTCTCCGACCTCGCCTCGCGCATGCCGATCAGCCGCATCGGATAACCGTCGGGAGCGCTGCGCCGCGACAGCTTGTCCACCTCGTCGGCTATCTCCGGGTGGCGCAACCGCACCCGGCCGCCGCGGTACACCACGACGTCGCGCAACACACCGCCCCGCAGATTGTCCGCCAGCACGGCGCCGTGCGGATGCCCCGCGGTCAGCTTGGCGAAGCTCAGGCCGCGGCGCAGGCCGAACCGGTCGCCACCATCCGCCAGCCGGATCACCACATCGGCCAGGTGTCGCGGACGCAGTCGAACACCGAACGCCGCCAACACTTTTCGCACCAGAGCCAATACGGTCAGTCCGGGCGTCGACCGCCACATCCGTGCGGTGAGGTCGTCGATGATCTCCCATTCCGCGCGAGCCTGGCCCACCGGCGCGATCACGGCCTCGGTCGCCTGCCGGAACGGCGTCGGCTGCAAGGTCTGGAACGGCAGCGGGAAGTCGTCGCGCTCGTACATCGACGTCGCGGGCAGCACGTAGTCGCAGTGCGCCAGCGTCTCGTTGACGTAGAGGTCGATGCCGACCATCAAGTCCAGCGACTCCAACGCTGCCTCGAGTTCATTGCCGTTGGGCACCGACAGCACCGGATTCCCCGCGCCGACGAACAGCGCCCTGACCTGACCGCGGCCCGGCGTGGTGATCTCCTTGGCCATCACGCCCGCGGGTTCGGAACCGAGCACGGAGGGGAACCCGCCGATGCGCGATCGCCTGCGGGAGTAGACGGTGCGCAGCAGTGCTCCGCCCGCCTTGTTCAGCCACCGCTCCCCGGGCACGCCGAGCCGGCCGAACATACTGCCGCCCGGCACGTCGAGGTTTCCGGCCGCCAGGTTGACCGCGTCGAGCAGATACGTTGTCAGCGTTCCGTTCTCGCCGATGCTGGTACCGACGCGGCCGTACACCGCGGCCCGTTCGGTGCGGACGAGATCGCGAGCCAGCGAGCGCACGGTTGCGGGGTCGATCCCGGTGCGCGACTCCGTCGCCTCCGGGCTGAACCGCTCGGCCAGCCGCTCGAGCCAGGCGCCGCCGGACGCCTGGGACGCGAGCCGGTCCTGATCGACGAGGTTCTCGCCGAACATCACGTGCAGCAGCGACAGCAGCAGGTAGGCGTCGCCGTCGGGAACGATGCCGAGCCACTCGAACTGCGCGGCCGTCTCGGTTCGACGGGGGTCGATCACCAGCACGCGACCGCCGCGCTTGACCACGTCGTGCATCCAGTCCCTGATCCGGGGCACCGTCAGCACGCTGCCGTGCGAGATCACCGGGTTGGCACCGATCACGACGAGCAGATCGGCGCGCGGCACGTCGGGTATCGGCAGCGCGAGCGGCGAACCGTAGAGCAACTGGCTCGCCACGAAGCGGTTGTTCACGTCCTGCGAGCCCGCGGTGAACACGTGCAGACCGAGCCCGAAGCCGGCCATCAGCGTCGTGAGGCTCAGCGTGTAGGAGTAGCTGAACGCGCCCGGATTGCCGAAGTACCAGCCGATCGCGCTCGACCCGTGTGCGCGGTGGACGGCGGTCAGGCGGGCGGCGATGTCTGCCATCGCCTCGTCCCAGCCGACGGGTTCGAACCCGCCGCCTTCGCTGCGCCGCAGCGGCGTGGTGACGCGGTCGGGGTCGTTGACCACCTCGCTGAACGCGACGCCCTTCTGGCATGCGAACCCGGCGGAGACCGGATGGTCCTTGTCAGGGCGCAGTGCGGTGAGGCGGCCGTCCTCCACGGTCGCGATCATGCCGCACAACGGCTCGCAGATCCGGCAGAAGGTCGGCTTGTGCTCGCGCGTCATCGTCCTCCTGCCCGTCAGGCGGGAGCGGACCCCACTTCGCGCGAGCGCAGCGGCTTACTGCTGGGCGCGCGGAATGGCGCCGGTCGGCGCCTCGTCGTCGGCCGAGCGGTGCCGCGAAGTCGGCTCGTCGGCGAACTCGTGCGGCTTGTACTGACCCGTGCCTTCGAGGTCGTCGCGGATGGCTTCCTGCGCCTTGGGCGGCAGGGTGTGCATGATCTCGCGCACCCGGGCCTGGCGACGGTGGACAGCCTGGCGCTCCGGCATGCCGGGGGTCGCCTGGATCTGGGGCGGCACACCTTCGATCTCCTCGACACCACCGTCGTGGTGGCCGGCGTCGATCATGGCCTGCTCTTCGGCCATCGTCGACTCGTCCTTCTCCTCGGACATGCCGATCGGGCCGATACGCCGGCCGTTGAGGAACTGACGCACGACGGGCTCGTCGCTGGTCAGCAGCACCTCACGCGGACCGAACATCACCAGGTGCTTGCGGAACAGCATGCCCATGTTGTCGGGCACCGTGCGGGCGATGTTGATGTTGTGGGTCACGATCAGGATCGTGCAGTCGATCTGCGCGTTGATGTCGATCAGCAGCTGGCTCAGGTACGCGGTACGAACCGGGTCCAGACCCGAGTCGGGCTCGTCGCAGAGGATGATCTGCGGGTCGAGCACCAGCGAACGGGCCAGGCCGGCGCGCTTGCGCATACCGCCGGAGATCTCGCCGGGGAACTTGTTCTCGTCGCCGGCCAGACCGACCAGCTCGAGCTTCTCCATGACGATCTGGCGGATCTCGCTTTCCTTCTTCTTGGTGTGCTCGCGCAACGGGAAAGCGGTGTTGTCGTACAGGCTCATCGAGCCGAACAGTGCGCCGTCCTGGAACATGACGCCGAACAGCGTGCGGATCTCGTAGAGCTCCTTGGCGGTGCACTGAATGACGTCGGTGCCGTCGACGATGATCTTGCCGCGCTCCGGGCGCAGCAGCCCGATCAACGACTTCAAGAACACGGACTTACCCGTACCGGACGGTCCGAGCAGCACGCTCACCTCACCCGGCGGCAGGTCGAACGTGACGTCCTCCCAGATTCGCTGGGATCCGAAGGACTTGGTCAGTCCCTCAACTTGGATTCCAATGCCCACGCGAGATCCTTCCGCCCAATCATCGTCACGCCACACGCTGCGCGCTTGTGGCTTGAGTCACTGTAGCCTACGCACGCTGGCCACGGGACTCGTCTGCGGTCAGATTGTGACCCATCGGCGAAACGACTGTGGGGCCGACCCATTTGCTGGATCGACCCCACAGTTGTGGTACGTGCCGGCGCCGCCGGCGTACGCCGGTGCTACTTGACGGTGACCGACGCGCCCGCGGCCTCGAGCTTGGCCTTGGCGTCGTCGGCGGCCGCCTTGTCGACCTTCTCGAGCAGCGGCTTGGGAGCGCTGTCGACCAGGTCCTTGGCCTCCTTGAGGCCCAGCCCGGAGACGATCTCGCGGACGACCTTGATGACGCCGATCTTCTTGTCGCCGGCACCCTCGAGGATGACGTCGAACTCCGACTGCTCCTCGGCGGCCTCGGCGGGGGCGCCACCGGCGGCGGGGCCGGCAGCCGCGACGGCGACCGGAGCGGCGGCGGTGACCTCGAAGGTCTCCTCGAACTTCTTGACGAACTCGGAGAGCTCCAGCAGCGTCAGTTCCTTGAACGCGTCGAGCAGCTCTTCGGTGGACAGCTTGGCCATGGTTGGTCCTTTCTGGTTCTTACTTCTGCTTTGCTTTGCGATTTGTGGAGTCTTGGCGGCGGTCAGCGCCGGTGCGGCTCCACAAATCGCTGGGGTGGTGGGTGGTTACGCAGCCTCTTCCTCAGCGGCCTTCTTCTCTTGTAGCGCGGCGGCCAGCCGGGCGACCTGCGACGCCGGAGCGTTGAACAAGCCGGCAGCCTTGGACAGGTTCGCCTTCATCGCGCCGGCCATCTTGGCCAGCAGCACCTCGCGCGACTCCAGGTCGGCGATGCGCTCGACCTCGGACACGCTCAGCGGGCGGCCGTCCATGTAGCCGCCCTTGATGACGAGGGCCTTGTTGTCCTTGGCGAACTTCTTGATCGCCTTGGCGGCGTCGACGGCCTCGCCCTTGACGAACGCGATCGCGGTGGGACCGACGAACAACTCGTCGAGCCCCTCGATGCCCGCCTCGGCCGCGGCACGCTTGACCAGCGTGTTCTTGGCGACCGTGTAGGTGGCGGAGTCACCGAGCGAGCGGCGCAGGTCTTTGAGGTTGGCCACCGTCAGCCCGCGGTACTCGGTGACGAGCGTCGCCGAAGCCTCCTTGAACTGCTCGGCGATGTCGGCGACCGCGGTGGCCTTGTCAGCCTTGGCCATGCATGCCTCCTCGTGGATGGGGACCATCGGTCGGGTGCAGGCGGAAGGCCGGAAAACGACGAACGCCCCGACGCAGACAGGTCGGGGCGCAGACAGCTGTAGAAAGCTCTAGCCTCGTCCTCCTGCGTGGGCCGCCGGGGTTATCCCGGACCTTCAACCGATTGCTCGGTGACCGACGGTCTTCGGTGGAACGCCGTCAAGAGTAGCCTGCCGCCCACTCATCAGCCAAAACGCCGCGTTTTACTGCCGCGAGCGACCGTGTTTGTGCGCCGACACGCCGTCAACGGCGTGCATTTTGCGGTCACTCGCAGCTTGCGAGTGCCCACTCACTGCATCAGTGCCGCGGCGCCGACGAGGCCGGCTTCCCCGCCCAACTGCGCGGGCGTCACCTGCAGGTCGTGCAGAAAACTGAGCCCGGCGAAGGAGGCGAGCGCCTCGCGGAGGGGGTCGAACAGCAACGCCCCCGACTTGGCGACGCCGCCGCCGATGACGACGCGGTCCAGATCGCAGACCGCTCCGACGGACGCGATCATCGCGGCCACGGCCGCCGCACCCCGGCGGAAGGCCTGCAGCGCGATCGCGTCACCGGCGACCGCGGCGTCAGCCAGCTCCTTGGCGTCGGCGTCCGCGGGAGCGTCCCAGCCGTGCTCGCGCGCCCATCGCGCCATATGCGGGCCTGCGGCGACGGTCTCGACGCAACCACGGCCGCCGCAGCTGCACGGTTCGCCGGCCGGGTCGACGACGACGTGGCCGACGTGCCCGGCGTTGCCGGTCCGACCGTCGTAGGGCGCTCCGTCGAGCACCAGACCACCGCCGATACCTGTCGACACCACCATGCCGAGCAGGAACTCGGCACCCTGGCCCGCACCGCGCCACCGCTCACCCAGCGCCATGCACAATCCGTCGCCCGCCAACCTGACGGGGACACCGACGGCCTCGGCCACCCGCTCGACGATCGGAAAGCGTTGCCAGGCTTCGATGTTGATCGGGCTGACGGTTCCCGCCGCCAGATCGATCGGTCCAGCCGAGGAGATTCCGCCACCCCGAACGCGGCCGCCCGCAGCGGCCACCGCCTCGGTGATCAGCGAATCCGTCACTGCCCAAATCGATTCGGCGTCACGATGCGGCGTCGGCAGCTTGGCGTGGTACAGGAGCGTCCCGGCTTCGTCGACGAGTCCTGCCGCGATCTTCGTTCCGCCGATGTCGAGCGCGAGCGTGGGATCGGACATCAGTGCCGGTGGGTGTTGTCGGGCTGACGGGGATCGCCGGGATGCTCGTATCCCGGGGCGAGGTGAACGGCTGTCGCACACTCGGCGTCGAGCCAGAGACGGAACCCGCGACGGCGGGCCGCGGCGACGAGATGCACCCGTACATCCGCTGTGTCCCTGAACCGCAACGGGTTTCGTGACTGGTACGACGCAACGTCCTGCTCTGTCACGCCGATCCCCGCGGTGACGGCCGCGAACACCGCACGGGCCAACGGGTCGGCCAGCACCGATGCCGCCACGCTGCCGAGCTCCGTCCGCACGGTCGTGTCGGGCAGCAGATCGGCCTCGGTCGGTGCACCGTCGGCGGTCAATCCGCGCTCGGCAGCCTCGCCCGTTACGACCCGCTCGGCCACCAGAAGTTGTGTGAGCCAACGCCGCAGCTGTCGCCCCTCGCTGGTGCCCGGCCGCGGAAGTGCGGCGGCAATCCGGGACCCGCGCAGCGACGCCTCCCGCGCGTCGACCTCGTCGACGGTCACCGCCACTCCATTCACCTTCGCTGCGACACCGGCGTCGCTCATCGCACCGTCACCTTCACCGCGGGCGAATACACGAGATGACCGGCCGCGGCCAGTCGTACCAACGCCCAAAACTCCCCGGGCCGTGCCCATTCCGGCGGCGTGACGTCGAAAACGAGCTCTGCTGTGGTACGCGCGGGCAGCTCGACACCGGATGCCGCCGGCCCCATCCACTCCCATGTCCCCCAGGGGCTGATCAGGTGGGCCTCGACGGCGATATCGGCGTACGCGTCGGTCCCGACGGTGACGGCGAGCCGTGCCGATTCGCCGGCGACGACCTCCACCGGCTCCGGACCCGCGACCAGTCGCAGCAAGGTGTCGTCGGGTGAGGCGTCGACCGCGATGACGCACACGTCCTCGACCACCTGGCGCCACGACGGCGGGATTGCGATGTGAGCGCCTGTCAAGGCGAGTTCCGCACGCACCGGGTACAAGCCGGGCGACACGCCGCCCGGCGCGGTCACGGTGACGTTGGTGTCCAGGTACTCACCCGGGGGAAGCATGAAGGGCAGCACCGCCGGTTCGGCCGTCCAGCCGTCGGGACACAGCATCCGCACGCGCCCGTGCAGCACCTCGTCGCTGCAGTCGCTGGCGGCGGTGAGGCGAAGCTGCACCGACGATTCCGTGGCGACGACATGCGCAGGATGCAGATGGGCGACCGCGGGCAGACCTCCGAGCGCTGCCGGGCCTCGGTTGTGCAGCCAGTACCGCGCGTAGAGCGGCTGCGCCTCCTCCGCGTCGGGTGCCAGCAGCGCGTGGTCGGCGTGCAGCACCTGCGGCATGTCGAATCGTGCCAGCACCGTGGCGATCTCGAACCCGTGCAGAGACAGGCCGTCCGGCGTCACCTCCTGGACGCGCGGGCGCTCGAGGAGGTCTACCCGAACCGGCGCCGTCACTCGATGCAGCCCGGAGGTGATCGTGACATCGGCTCCGGCGCCGGTGGTTTCGACCAGGCGCATCGCGACGCCGTCGGACGGCTGGACCGGCCGCGCACTGCCGCCGGCCAACGGGTTGCCCGCGGCCTTCAAGGCGGCGAGTTGCACCGAACCGGCCGGCTCGATCTCCAGCAGCGAGCCCATCGACGGCAAGCCGCCTGCGGCTCCGGACTTCTCCGTCACCGCGAGAAGCGGATGCGAGAACTCTGCGCTGCGAACGGGAACGCCTGCCTGCCGCCAGTCGCCCGCACCGGAGACCACCGCGTAGTCGAACGTGTGCGTCCAGTGCTGCAACTGGAAGTTCGACCCGTCCGGCGCGGTTCGTCGCGGCGGGTCGATCCAGGTGCCCGACGGCCATCCTGTACATGCCCGGAGCAACGAAAGATGAAGTGTCCCATCGGAGTCCACCGCAAATCCCGGCAGCCCGCGGTTGAGCACCGCCACCGTGCGGTCCTCGAAGCTCGCCAAGCCCGCGGGCGGATCCTGCTCGACGACGATCTCCCAGTCGGCCAGCCCGTCGACCACGCCCGTCACCGCGTCCGGCAGCGCCGAGCCGGCCACGATGAGCACCGGCAGCGCCCGCACGTCACGTAGATCCGCGCTCGGCACCCAGGCCTCGGCCAGTGGCACGGTCGCCGGCACCCACACTCGGGCCACCCCGTTCGTGCGCAGCTGCCGGTTCAGCTCGTCACTGTACGACGCTTCCGCCGAGGCCAAAACCGCTGCGGTGAAGCTGTTCTCGTCGGGGCCGCCGAGCGCGATCCGGGTGTCCGGCAGGTTCGAGTCCACTGCGAGGTCGCCATAGCGCGGCTTGCCGGCACTGGTGCACGTCGCGGTCACCCCCGCGCGCACAAGCGCCACCATCAAGGGCCGCGCCACCGCCGTCGCGGCCTCGTCAGGCGTCACCACCTCGGCGACGGAAACCGCTCGCACACCGTCGCCGATGCGCACCCGCGCCGCCGACGACAGCCCGAACCATCCGTATGCCGGGTTGTCCAGCGTCCAGGGATGTTTCGCGGCGTCCACCGCCGCGTCTTGTCCGCGTTGGTGCAGCAGCCCGAACCCCCGACCGACGACCGCGTCGCCGACCTCGCTGACCGGCATGGCGCCTGGGACCGGACAGGCCCAGCGCAGCCGCAGTAACCGGTCGGCGCCGGTGAACCCGTCGATCACGGTCTGGCAGTCGACGCGCGCGACCCCGCGCCACAGCGTGATGATCTGCTCGTAACGAAACAGATCGCCGATGCGGCCGTGAATTTCCAGCCGCTCGCCCAGCGGTCCGCGACAGGCCCGCACCGTCGCCGCGGATGCCGACGAACAGACGACCGGCCCCTTGGGCAGCAGGTGCCAGGGTCCCTCCCCCGCCTCCGGGTGAGCCGGATACTCCTCGTACAGGGCCAACTCGTTGCCGAGCTTGCCCTCGGCGATCAGCGATCGGCCCGAACCGGTCTCGATCAACGACTCGACCGCCCCGCCGCGTGCAGGGTCGACCCGAAGCCGGTAATGTTCGTTACCGATCTCGTTGCCGCTCAGCGCTTCCCAGGCCGGTATCGCATCGTGGTCCTCGAACCGGTAGGACCGCCAGCCCAGCGAGGGCACGTCACGCGCCAGCCAGCTGACCGACCGCCCGTCCTGCACAGCGGGCACCTCCTCGCCGGAGCAGTCGAGCACCCGCACCGGCGACGTGCCCTCCGGCAACCGCGCGGTCACGACATCGGTTCGCTTGTGCGTCAACGTATTCCACACCACAACCGACCCATCGACCGCGCCCGACAGCAGGGTCAGCGCGTTGTCGCGCGCTGTCCTTCCCAGTTCCCAGGCGTCGCGCCAGCCGGTCAGCAGATCGAGGTACACCTGATCGGATTCCGAGCCGGTGATCGCGTCGTGGTGCGCGCCGTAGGCCAGCTGGACCCACGCCTTGGCCAGCGCCGCCTGAGGATACGTCGCGCCGCCGAGAAGCCCGGCGAACACCGCGAACTTCTCACCGTCGAGCACCGCATCCTCGGCTGCCCGGTTGGCCTGCTTGGTGTCGATGTAGGAGACGTCCTTACCGGTGTAGATCGGGTTCATGTCGCGCGTCTGCGGCGACGCCTCGACACCACGCTCGGCCAGCTCGGCACGCACCGCGGCGAAGAACTCCTTGGGCAGCGCGCACACGAACCGCGGCCACGTGTAGCGCGAGTTCCACGACCGGTGGATCGCGGTGACCCACTTGTTCGGTGGCGTGTAGTCGGTGCCGACCGGCAACAGCACGTTGCGGGTCAGCGCCACCTTCTTCAGCGCGCTGAACTGTTGGTACGTCTCGGCTTCGGCCTGCTCGAGCGTCGGGGCGGAATCCATCCACCAGCCCGCCGAGTAGTGCGCGGGCATGTAGTGCGTCAACAGGCCCCGGCCGGACGGGGAGATCCAGTCGAACTCGCTGCGGAACTGCATCCGCTCCGGATCGCCGCCGCCGGCCATCGGCCCCCACTGATGGTGCGGCCCGCGCGCCCAGGAGGTCGACGTCAGTCCCGCGTCGGCGGCCATGCCGGGAAACTGGGGATCGTGCCCGAACGCGTCGAGCTGCCAGGCCGTCGCCGGGTCGGCGCCGAGCACAGAGCGTTGAAAACCGATGCCGTGCACGAAGTTCCGGATCGTCGTCTCAGTACTGGTCAGGTTGGTGTTCGGCTCGTTGTAGGTGCCGCCCATGATCTCGATACGACCGTCGGCGATGAAGCGGCGCAGGTCGTCACGCTCTTCGGGGTGGGTGTCCCAGAACGGCTTGAGGTAGTCGACCTCGGCCAGCACGAACTTGTATTCGGGCTCGCGACGGGCCATTTCGAGGTGCGCGCTCACCAGGTCGAAGCCGTTGGTCTGCCTGCATCGTCCCGGCGGATCCTCACTCCACACGCTGGTGTAGGCGGCCTGCGTGTTCCACCACACCGGGTCGTAGTGGAAGTGGCTGATCATGTACATGGTCCAGCCCGGTTCCGCGACGGTGAAGACGAACGGCCTGATGCCGTCACCGGTGACGACGCGGGCCGGACGCTGCTGCCCGACCACGGCATCGCTCACCGTGACCGCCACCTCGACGCTGCCATCCCCGGCGGCTGCCCGCGCGTGACCGGTCAGGCCGTCACCGTCGACGCGCACCTCGCCGGCACCGTCGGCGTAGCCGACGCGGACGATCTGCAGCGGCGCATTCGCCGGCCCGACGAACAGATCCGTCGACTCCGCCGAAATGACCCGCACACCCAAACCCTACGAGGGGGCCACGCCTCAGTCCCGCGAAACGTCCACGACCAGGGCTCGGTGGTCGGAGATCGGTAGCTTCGGCGCACAGCATCGCCGCACTCTCAGCCCGGGGTCGTCGGTGACGATGTGGTCGAGCTGACGGTCGGGCTCCTCGGCGGGGAAGGTGAGCGCCGAGGCCAGCGGCCGCAGCCGGGTCCACCGCCGGACCGTGGCCGGCGCCGTGTTGAGGTCGCCCATCAGCACCCGCGGCGAGGGAAAGCCACTCATGTCGCGCAGGACCCGTCGCAGTTGCGCGCGATTCCACCCGGGCACGAACGACAGATGCGTGTTTGCGACGGTCAACGAACCCAGCGGGGTGTCGAACTGCCCGACCATCGCCGCGCGCGGCTCCTCGTTGACGATCTGGATGCGGCGGGCGCCGGGCAGGTACATCGGGAACGGCATCGGAATTCGCGGCAGCCGCAACACCTGCCATGACTCCGCCGGAAACCGGGACAGCAGCGCGATGCCGTAGGCGGCGGTGCCGGGTTGCTCGTCTCCGGTGGCGGCCATCCACGTCGCACCGGGCGTACCGGAGATCGCGGCGACGAACCGGTGGCTCACCGCGCCCATCGCTTCGGCAGCGACCGCGGTCAGGTCGGCCATGCCCGAACGCGGCTGGTCCAGGTCGACTTCTTGCAGCGCGAGGATGTCGGCGTCGAGTTCGCGAACGGATTGCACCAGTCCGTCGCGGTGGACCAGGCCGTCGTGCACGCTGCGTCCGTGCAAGATGTTGAAGGTGGCCATCCGCATCCGCATGGGTACTAGCTACCCACAATGGCTGCCAGCCCATCAGTCGCCCCTGGAGAGTAGTGCCACAGCGAAACGATGATCTGCGCGACGCGCTCAAGCGCGCGGCGTCGGCGCTGCGCGCACAGGGCCCGGATTTCGCGTTGGCCGGCAGCTACGCGCTGTGGGTGTTCGGTGGCCCGGAACCGGTGCACGACGTGGATTTCGTGGTCGCCGAGCCCGACACCGAGAAGGCCGCGGCGACGTTGGAGGAAGCCGGTTTCCGGGTCGAGCGCACGCCCGAGGACTGGCTGTTCAAAGCGTGCGTCGAGCAGGACTTCGTCATCGACGTGCTGCACCGGCTCAACGGGGTGCCCGTCGACAAGGAGCGAATCCTTTCGGCCGAGGAGTACGACGTGCTCGCGGTGCGGATGCGGGTGCTGCCGCCCACCGAGGTGCTGCGCGAGAAGCTGAACTCGCTGAACGAGCACTACTGCGACTTCGCCGACCTGCTGCCCGCCGTGCGGGCGGTGCGCGAACAACTGGACTGGCAACAGCTGCGCTCGGACACCGCGGACAACCCCTTCGCAGCGGCGTTCCTGGTGCTGGCCGAACGCCTGGAGCTCACCGGTTGAGAATCGCCCGCTGCAGTCTCGCGCTCACCGCCTCCACCGCGCGCACCACTTCCGGCGGCTCGAGGACCTCGAAGTCGTAGCCGACGGTCGCGAAGTACAACACCATCCGCTCGGGATCGTCGGCGCCGGCGGTCACGACGCACGCGTTTGGGCCGTCGTGCTCGATCGTCACCGATGTCGGTGAGAAATGCTGAGCCAGAACATCTTCCGGAGCCTGAAAGCGAACCCGGGCAACGTAGCGGTACGGCGATGCGCTGATCGAGCGCCGCACATACGTCGCGGCGTCCGGTGCTTGCCGGGGGGCGAACGTGCTGCCCTGCGCGAGGACGTCGGCCATCCGGTCCAGCCGCAGACTGCGCCAGTCTTGCCTGTCGCGGTCGTAGGCCAGCAGATACCAGCGCCGCCCGGTGGTGACCAGCTGATACGGCTCGAGCCGCCGCTGGGTCGCATTGCCGCGGATGTCGACGTAGCCCGCGGTCACGTGCTCGTGGTCCCGGCAGGCGCGGGCCAACGTCATCAACACGTCGGGCTCGACCGGGGCATCGGAGGTCGGCGTCAGTGTGACCGTGGCATCGTGCACCGCAGCGACCTGTGATCTCAGCCGGGCGGGCATCACCTGGTCGAGCTTGCTGAGCGCGCGCAGCGCCGACTCGCCGACGCCGGCCACCGTTCCGCCTGCCGCCAGCCGCAAGCACACCGCCATCGCGACCGCTTCCTCGGGATCGAGCAGCAGCGGCGGCAGCGCCGCCCCGGCGCCGAGTTGGTAGCCGCCGCCGTGGCCCTTGCTGGCATGGACGGGATAGCCCAGGTCGCGCAGGCGTTCGACGTCGCGGCGCACGCTGCGGGTGGTCACCTCGAGCCGCTCAGCCAGCTCCTCCCCGGTCCACACCCGCCGCGACTGCAGCAGCCCGAGCAGCTGCAACACCCGGCCCGTCGTCTCGGCCATGCCCCTGAATCTCCCACAGTTATAGGACCGAAACTGTCCTATAGCGCTGTCAGGCTAACGGCATGGCCATCATCGACCACTTGGCGGAGCAACTCGAGTTCCACTGGAACCACAGCCTGCGTCCGCGTCTCGAGGGGCTCAGCGACGACGAGTACTTCTGGCAACCGGTGCCGAACTGCTGGACCGTGCACCGCGACGGCTCGATCGACTTCACCTACCCGGAGCCCGAACCGGCGCCGTTCACGACCATCGCCTGGCGCCTCGCCCACGTCATCGTCGGCGTGTTGGCGATGCGCAACCACAGCCACTTCGGCGCCCCTGCAGCCGATTACCAAACGTGGCCCTACGCGGTGGACGCCGCCACTGCGCTGAGGCAACTCGACGAGCAGTACGCCGCGTGGATCGGCGGGGTCCGCGGACTGTCGGAAGCTGACCTCGCGCGGCCGTGCGGAGCCGCCGAAGGACCCTACGCCGACCATCCGATGATCGCGCTGGTCCTGCACATCAACCGCGAACTGATCCACCACGGCGCCGAAATCGCCTGCATCCGAGACCTTTACGTGCACACCCCCGATGAGAAGAGGAATTAGCAATGCCCGGAATGCCGCCTCCAGCCGCCGACGAACGCCAGAGCCTGCTGGAGTTCCTTGCGTTTCAGCAGAACGCGTTCTTCGCGGTGGCGTACGGGTTGACCGACGAACAGGCGCGGTCCACGCCGTCGGTCAGCGCGCTGTCGGTCGGCGGGCTGATCAAACATGCCACCGGCGTGCAGGCCGGTTGGGTGCAGCGGGCGGCCTGCGCGCCCGACTTTCCACCGAAAGACGACCGCCCGATGGAAGAGCTCATCGCCGAGTACGGCGACCAGTACGTGATGCGCGAGGACGAGACACTCGACGCACTACTCGACGCGCTCAAGCGGCAGAATGCCGAGACTCTTCGAGTGCTGGGCGAATCTGACCTCGACACACCGGTTCCCGTGCCGCACGATGTGCCGTGGTTTCCGCACGACATCGACCACTGGAATGTGCGCTGGGTGGTTCTGCACCTCATCGAGGAGCTGAGCCGCCATGCCGGTCACGCCGACATCATCCGCGAATCCATCGATAACGCAACGATGTACGAGCTGATGGCCGCCAATGAGGAGTGGCCGGAGACCGACTGGATCAAGCGCTGGCGGCCCTGAGTCCCCCGTCCGCCGAGTGCACGGCTGGTGTACACGAAATCGGAAAATGCGTACACCGACCGTGCACTCGGCGCGCCGCCGAGTGCCCTACCGCAACCACTGCCGCACGGCGTGGTCGACGACCGCATCGAGATCCGTGCCGAGCCGGCCGCCCAGCCACTGCTGGGCCAATTCGGCCATCGCGCCGGTGTACATCGCCGCGCCCACCTGAGCGGCGACCGGGTCGGTGTCGGGATGCAGCCGCCACCCTTCGGTCAGCACGCCCTCGCGCAGCAGGTCCTGCGTCGCCGCGCGCCGTGCCGCCAGCACGGGATTGGATCGGGCGTCGGTGAACAACACCCGCCCACGGCGCGGATCCTCGGAACTGAACCCCAGCACCGCCGCGATGCCCGCCCGCGTCCGCGCCCGCAGCGAATCACCGGCTGCACCCATCGCACCGGAGACCGCTTCCGCCAGCCCGGAGCTGACCCGGTCGTAGACCGCGCCCAGCAGCTCGTCGGTCCCGGCGAAGCTCTCGTAGAAGTAGCGGGTGTTCAGGCCGCACTCCCGGCACACCGAGCGCACCGACACCGCGGCCTCACCGCCGTCGCCGAACAGCCGGTACGCCGCATCGATCAGCTGCAGACGGCGCTCGGCGCGGCGGTCCGTCAGCGGCACGCCCGCCCATCGGGTGGGACTCGACATCACCACAGCGTATGCCCGCTCGGCGCGGATCTGGTCACATCCGTGTCCAAGCGGGTATTCTGGCGACAACCGTGACCAGAGTTCGCGAAAAGGAGCCGGGCGTGATCCTGCTGCCGCATCAGTTCATCGGCGAGTTCGTCAACCAGCGCTTCGACCGCGACGTGCGGCGCAACTACTTCCGCGGCATGGAGTTCGCGGCGCCCGTCGGTGACCCGGGCTGGTTCGGCCCCGGTAGCGCGGTCTGGCACGTGCACTCGCACATGCAGGCGCTGATCTTCGGTCTGCAGTGTGCGGCGTTCATGGAGCGGCTCGACCCGTCGATCTACTGGATGGGCATGCACCACTCGCGGCTGGTCAAGCGCGACGAACACGGCGTCGGTCGACCCGAGATCGATCCCCGCGGCGCGGTGGTCCGCCTCGGCCACTCGATCGCGTTCTTCATCGGTACGGCCTACGGGTCCACCGACACCGCCGAGCGGCTGGCGCAGACGGTGCGGTCGATGCATCACACGATCAAGGGCACCCGTCCCGACGGCGCCCGTTACGACGCCGACGACCCGGACTGGCTGCGCTGGAACTACGCAACCGTGGTCTGGGGCCTGGCCACCGCGCACGAGCTGTATCACCCGAACCCGTTGCGCGGCAAGAAGATCGACCGGTACTACCGCGAGTTCGTACGCGTCGGCCAGGCGTTGGGCGGCACCGACCTGCCGCAGACCAAGGCCGAGGTCGCCGAGTGCCTCGAGTCCTACCTGCCGCGACTGGCCGTCACGCACGGCACGGCGGTGGCGACGGGACCCGGCCTGCCGTTGGCGCAGAGCGCGATCAACTGGGCGATCCGCGACACCATGCCGCGCTGGGCCAAGCAGCTGATCCAGCACAAGGACCCCAACATCGTCGAGCGCACCACGCGGCGCGCGACGGTGTGGACGGTCATCAACGGGTTGCACCTGGCGCAGGGGCCGATCCCGGAGTTCCAGCAGGCGCAGGCCAGGGTTGCGTCGGGCACCGATGTGCCGCACACGCTGCCGGCGTACCGGCCGGGCGACGACCCGGTGCGCACCCGCGAAGAGGTGGAGCGCACCTTCGCCGAAGCCTGAGCGACCGCAAACTGCACAGGGCACGCGGCGTGTCGGCATACAAACACGGTCACTCGCGCAAAAACCCGCCGCGCTGTGAGCCCGTCCACAGGTTTTCGCGGCCTGCGGCCTATTTTGAGACACTGCAGCTATGAGTCCCACGCCGAAAACCAAGCACCGCGAGGTGGCCAAGCTGGACCGGGTGCCACTCCCGATCGAGGCTGCTCGCGTCGGGGCGACGGGTTGGCAGATCACCCGCACCGGCGCCCGGGTCGCATCCAACATCGCCGGTCGCGGCTCGCTGCAGCAGAAGATCATCAGGCAGATCCCGCAGACCTTCGCCGACCTGGGCCCCACCTACGTCAAGTTCGGGCAGATCATCGCGTCCAGCCCGGGCGCGTTCGGCGAGCCACTGTCCAAGGAGTTCCGCAGCCTGCTCGACCGCGTGCCGCCCGCTGACCCCAGAGAAGTCCACAAGCTGTTCGTCGAGGACCTCGGCGACGAGCCGCAGAACCTGTTCAAGAGCTTCGACGAGAAGCCGTTCGCGTCCGCGTCGATCGCGCAGGTGCATTACGCGACCCTGCACAGCGGCGAAGAGGTCGTCGTCAAGATCCAGCGGCCCGGCATCCGCAGGCGCGTGGCTGCCGACCTGCAGATTCTCAAGCGCGGCGCGCGCCTGGTCGAGTTCGCCAAGCTGGGCCAGCGGCTGAGCGCTCAGGACGTCGTCGCCGACTTCGCCGACAACCTGGCCGAGGAGCTGGACTTCCGGCTCGAGGCCCAGTCGATGGACGCCTGGGTGTCGCACATGCACGCCTCGCCGCTGGGCAAGAACATCCGGGTGCCGCAGGTCTACTGGGACCTCACCAGCGAACGGGTGCTGACCATGGAGCGCATCCAGGGCACCCGCATCGACGACGTGAAGGCCATCCGGCAGCAGGGCTTCGACGGCACCGAGCTCGTCAAGGCGCTGCTGTTCAGCGTGTTCGAGGGCGGCCTGCGCCACGGCCTGTTCCACGGCGACCTGCATGCCGGCAACCTCTACGTCGACGACGACGGCAAGATTGTGTTCTTCGACTTCGGGATCATGGGGCGCATCGACCCCCGCACCCGGTGGTTGCTGCGCGAACTCGTGTACGCGCTGCTGGTCAAGAAGGACCACGCCGCGGCGGGCAAGATCGTCGTGCTGATGGGCGCCGTCGGCACCATGAAACCCGAGGCGCAGGCGGCCAAGGACCTCGAGAAGTTCGCGACGCCGTTGACCATGTCGACGCTGGGCGACTTGAGCTACGCCGAGATCGGCAAGCAGCTGTCGACGCTGGCCGAGGCGTACGACGTCAAGCTGCCGCGCGAACTGGTGCTGATCGGCAAGCAGTTCCTCTACGTGGAGCGCTACATGAAGCTGCTCGCACCGAAGTGGCAGATGATGTCCGACCCACAGCTGACCGGCTACTTCGCCAACTTCATGGTCGAGGTCAGCAGGGAGCACGACGACGAGCTCGACAGCGAGGTGCAGACTTAAGTGCAGACCAGGACCGGCACCGCCGCATCCGGGGAACTCGAGATCCACTACGAGGACATGGGTGACCCGAACGACCCGGCGGTGTTGCTCATCATGGGTCTCGGCGCCCAACTTCTGTTGTGGCGCAAGGACTTCTGCGAGAAGCTCGTGAACCAGGGCTTGCGCGTCATCCGGTTCGACAACCGCGACGTCGGCCTGTCGTCGAAGCTCAGCGGGGTACACGCCGGCGCGCCGCTGCTGCCGCGCATGCTTCGCTCACTGGTCGGGCTGCGCAGCCCGGCGGGGTACACGCTCGAAGACATGGCCGACGACGCCGCCGCGCTGCTCGACCACCTGAACATCGAGCGGGCCCACATCGTCGGCGCGTCGATGGGCGGCATGATCGCGCAGGTGTTCGCCGCCCGGCACCAGCCACGCACCCAGACGCTGGCGATCATCTTCTCGAGCAACAACCAAGCGCTGCTGCCGCCGCCGGGCCCGCAGCAGCTGCTCGCGATCCTCCAGCGGCCCAAGGACTCCAGCCGCGAAGCCGCGATCGAGAACGCCGTCAGGGTCAGCAAGATCATCGGCAGTCCCGGCTATCCCGCTTCCGAGGAGCGGCTGCGGGCCGACGCGATCGAGGGTTACGACCGCTCCTACTATCCCGCCGGCATCGGGCGTCAGTTCGCCGCGATCCTGGGCAGCGGCAGCCTGCGCCCCTACGACCGCCAGATCAGCGCGCCGACCGTGGTGCTGCACGGCAAGGCAGACAAACTCATGCGGCCGTCCGGCGGGCGGGCGATCGCCAAGGCGATTCCCAACGCCAGGCTGGTCCTGTTCGACGGAATGGGCCATGAGCTGCCCGAACCGCTTTGGGACGACATCATCGGCGAGCTCAAGACGAACTTCGCCGCGACCGTCTAGTACGGCGGCCCGGGCCTGCGCGGACGCGCTCACGATTGGTTTGCTGGGCCGTCGGGGCGTAGATTCGCCTCCGAGTGCTTCAGGGCTTGATAGCTGTCACAGGCGACTGCGAGCTTCTGATCGCCCAGAAAGGCACCGACATGGCTAAAACGCGCAACCTGACGCCGCATTTCGCGGACGTCCAGGCGCACTACGACCTCTCCGACGACTTCTTCGCACTGTGGCTCGACCCGTCACGTACCTACAGCTGCGCGTATTTCGAGCGCGACGACATGACGCTCGAGCAGGCTCAGCAGGCCAAGGTCGACCTGGCGCTGGGCAAATTGGGGCTCGAGCCGGGGATGACGCTGCTCGACGTCGGTTGCGGCTGGGGCTCGACGATGCTTCGGGCGATCGAGAAGTACGACGTCAACGTCATCGGCTTGACCCTGAGCAACAACCAGCATGCCCGCGTCCAGCAGCTCTTCGACGCCTCGGACAGCCCGCGGTCCAAGCAGGTGCTGCTGCAGGGGTGGGAGCAGTTCGACCAGCCCGTCGACCGGATCGTGTCGATCGGCGCGTTCGAGCACTTCGGCAGGGACCGCTGGGACGATTTCTTCTCGATGGCCCACCGAGTCCTTCCCGAAGACGGGGTGATGCTGCTGCACACGATCACCGCGCTCACCCTGCCTCAGATGGCCGAACGCGGTATGCCGCTTACCTTTTCGGTGGCGCGATTCGTCAAGTTCATTCTCACCGAGATCTTCCCGGGCGGTTATCTGCCGACCATCGAGATGGTCGGTGAACACGCTGAGCAGGCCGGCTTCGAGCTGACCCGGCGGCAGAGCCTGCAGCCGCACTACGCGCGCACCCTCGACTGCTGGGCCGCGGCCCTCGAAGCCCACCGGGACGAGGCGATCGCCGTGCAGTCCGAAGAGGTCTACGACCGCTACATGCACTATCTGACGGGCTGCGCCCATGGCTTCCGGGTCGGCTACATCGACGTCAACCAGTTCACCCTGGCCAAATAGGCGCATTAAGCGGCCTGCCGAATTAGGGTTCGACTCCCGCTGACCGCTAGTCTGTACCACCAGATCATCACGTGACGATGCGTCAGTTGAGCACGTCATTGGGAGTAATCGGGAAAGGCCAAGCAGAGCAACTATGTCTGACAACTCAACCGGCAGCAGGTCCAAAGTCGCCGACCTTTCGGCTCCGAAGGACATGCGGCCTCACTTCGAGGACATCCAGGCGCACTACGACCTGTCGGATGACTTCTTCGGCGTGTTCCAGGACCCGACGCGCAAGTACAGCTGCGCGTACTTCACCGGGCCCAACGCGACGCTGTCGGAAGCGCAGATCGCCAACGTCGACCAGCACCTCGACAAGCTGGACCTCAAGCCGGGTATGACGCTGCTCGAGGTCGGCTGCGGCTGGGGCCTGACCTTGCAGCGGGCGATGGAGAAGTACGACGTCAACGTGATCGGTTTGACGCTGTCGAAGAACCAGCAGGCGTACTGCAACCAGCTTTTGGGCAAGCTCGACAGCGAGCGCACCTTCGACGTCCGCCTGGAGGGCTGGGAGCAGTTCCACTCCCCCGTCGACCGCATCGTCTCGATCGAGGCGTTCGAGCACTTCGGCTTCGAGCGTTACGACGACTTCTTCAAGACGTGCTTCGACATCCTGCCCGAAGACGGCCGGATGACGATTCAGAGCAGCGTCGGCTACCACCCGTACGACCTCGCCGAGCGCGGCAAGAAGCTGACCTTCGAGATGGCCCGCTTCATCAAGTTCATGATCACCGAGATCTTCCCGGGTGGCCGGCTCCCGACGACGCAGATGATGATCGAGCACGGCGAGAAGGCCGGGTTCGTTGTGCCGGAGGCCATCTCGCTGCGCAACCACTACATCAAGACGCTCGGCATCTGGGCCGATCGCCTCGAGCGCAACAAGGATGCCGCGATCGCCGCCGCCGGCGAGGAGAACTACGACCGTTACATGAAGTACCTCAAGGGCTGCCAGTGGTACTTCATCGACGAGGGCATCGACGTCAGCCTGGTCACTTACCTGAAGTCGGGCGCGGCGGCATAACCGCCAAGATCATAGGGAAACACCCGATTCCTTTAGCCTGACGAACCGCTACCGTCTTGCGCATGAGCGGAAGCGGCGGAGCCGCGTGCTATCTGGCGGAGTGGTACCTGCCCGAGCTCAGCGAGCAGTGCGTCGACGAGCTGGTCGCGCGCCTGGACGCGGCCGCCGCCGTCGCCACTGGCGAAGGCACGCCCGTCCAATTGCTGATCACGGTTTCGGTGCCCAGCGACGAGGTGGTCTACGGCGTCTTCGACGCCGGCTCACAGGAGATCGTGTCGCGCACCTGCCTGGCCGCCGGCGTACCGCACCAGCGTCTCTCCGCGAAGGTCGGCACCCGGATCCGTTCGGGCCATCTCTGACGTTGCCACGAGATCACGACCGAGGCTGATTTCACGCCGCTGAGCACATCTCTCAGCAGCACAATCATGTGGGGGTAACCCCTGCGCGGTGTCGACGCAGCAAGGTACTCTCGATTTGCTGTTTCTTAGGGGTGGGGTCATTGGTTTCCGGCGTAGTCGAGCGTCCGGCCGAGTTCCGGAGCGTGACGGAGTTTCTGCGGTCCGCCGTCGACGCACCCGCCGGTCTGGTCATCGAGGGCGAAGCCGGGGTCGGCAAGACGACCTTGTGGCTCGCCGGCATCTCGGCCGCCCGCGAGCGCGGGTTCGAGGTGTTGACCGCACGCGCGGGGCAGGCGGAGACGACGCTGGCGTATGCGGCCGTCGCCGACATCCTGGGTGGCGTCGCCTCCGAGGCTTTCGCCGACCTGCCGCAGGTGCAGCGCCTCGCCGTCGACCGGGTGCTGCTGCGCGCCGACGACGACGGCCCACCGACCGATCAGGGTGCCGTCGCAGCGGCGTTCACCGCGCTGATCGAGCGGCTCTGCGCGGACCGGCCGCTGCTCGTGGCCATCGACGACGTGCAGTGGCTCGACCCCTCCAGCCACGCGGTGGTCGCCTTCGCCGCCCGGCGGCTCAGCGGGCGGGTCGGCATGCTGCTCACCGAACGCACCGAACACGAAGGCGCCGGCGCCGCGACCTGGCTGCAGCTCGGCGGCGCTTCGGAGGTGGGCCGCGTGCACGTCGGCCCCCTGAGCCTCGGCGGCCTGCACGCGCTGATCTCGACGCGTCTGGGCCGGTCCTTTCCCCGTCCGACGATGGTTCGCATCGCCGAGATCTCGGGTGGCAACCCGTTCTACGCCCTCGAACTGGCTCGCGCGATCGATGCGGGCGGCTCCCAGTCGGCGCTGCCTGCGACGCTGGCGGAGTTGATGCGCCGGCGGATCGGCCGGCTGGAACGCGAGACCCGGCTGCTGTTGTTGGCCGCCGCGTGCGAGGCCGCGCCGACCGTCGACCTGCTGGCGCGCGTCGCGAACAGCGCCGTGGACCGCACCGTCGAACTGCTCGCCCAAGCTCAAGCCAAGGGCATCCTGACGATCGACGGCGACAACGTGTCCTTCGCCCACCCGCTGTTGGCGCGCAGCGTCTACACCGATGCGAGGCCGGCCGAGCGCAGGGCCATGCACCGGTCGCTGGCCGAGGCGGTGGTTCTCCCGGAGTCGCGAGCCAGGCACATGGCGCTGGCGGCCTCCAGCGCCGACCCGACGACGCTGACCGCGCTCGACCTCGCCGCCGATGCGGCCCGTGACCGCGGTGCGCCCGCCGCTGCCGCAGAACTGCTCGAGCTGGCGATCGGCCTGGGCGGCGATTCGCCGCAACGGCGGATCCGCGCCGCCGACCACTGTCTGCATGCGGGCGACCTGCAGCGCGCGCGCACTCTGCTGGACGGTCTGATCGAGCGGGTCCCACGCGGGACCCACCGGGCGAAGGCGCTGAACCTGTTGGGCAGCATGCGGATTCACGACAACAGCTTCACCGACGCCATCGGTCTGCTCGAGCAGGCGCTCGACAACGACGAGGGTGACCGGGAGATCCGGGTCCGCACCCTTCTGCTGCTGTCATACGCGCGGCTGAACGCCGGTGAGTTCGGGGCGGCCCTGCAGAGCGCCGAGCGGGCCGCGGCCTACGCCGACGATGTCGGGATCCCCGACCTGACGAGCCAGGTGCTGGCCGTCCGGGCGACCATCGCGTGTATGTGCGGTCGCGGCGTCGACCTGGCCAGCATGCGAAGGGCGATGGCTCTGCACGATCCGAACAGCGAGGCGCCGATCGCTTTTCGCGCCACTGCGAACAACGCGTTGCTGTTGGCGTGGGTCGGGCAGTTGGACGAGGCCAGTGAGCAACTGGCCGCCGAGCGGCGGCGCTGTGTAGAACGCGGTGCGGAGACCGACCTGATCTTCGTCGCGGTGTTCTGCGCGCTGATCGAGATCTGGCGCGGCGGCTACGACGACGCGACCCGCGTCGCCGAGGAGACCGTCGAGCGGGCCCAGCAGCTCGGCGGCGACCACATGCGCATCGTCGCGATGACCATCCAGTCCGCGGTGGCGGCCTACGCCGGCCGGGAGGACGAAACGCGCAGTGCGGCCGGGGAAGCGATCGATCTCGCGCAACGGTGCGGGTCGCCGCGCCTGGCGGATTGGGCGTCGATCAGCCTGGGGTTCCTCGAGGTGTCGCTCGCCAGGTATGACGCGGCCCTGGAGGTCTTGCGTCCTCTGGTCGACCGGTTCCCGTTCATCCCGGGCACCGAGATCATCACCGTGGGTTACGTTCCGGACGCGGTAGAGGCGATGATCGCGCTCGGCCACGCGGCCGAAACCGAGTCGATGATCGAGGCACTGGAGACCAACGGCCGCATGGTCGATCGGCCGTGGATGCTGGCGACAGGCGCGCGGTGCCGCAGCCTCTGGCTGGCCGCGCGTGGCGATATCGATGCCGCCGCAGCGACGGCCGAGCAGGCGTTGAGTCATCACGAGCGGCTGCCGATGCCCTTCGAGCGCGCGCGGACCCTGCTGCTGCTCGGGCAACTTCAGCGCCGACAGCGGCAGAAGGAGACGTCGCGCACCACGCTGAGCGAGGCCCTGCACGCATTCGAGGCGCTGGGCACGCCGCTGTGGGCGCAGCGCGCGCGCTCGGAACTCGGCCGTGCGAGCGCAGCGGGCAACGGGCACTTGGGCTTGACGCCGTCGGAGCACCGGGTGGCCGAACTCGCCGCGTCGGGCATGACCACCAAGGACGTGGCGGCTGCGCTTTTCATCAGCCCGAAGACCGTGGAGACCAACTTGTCGCGGGTCTACCGAAAGCTCGGGATCAAGTCGCGGGCCGAACTCGGGCGCGCGTTCGGCGACGATCGCTGACGAAAGCTACTGCACCACAGCCTGTTCACGACGGATGTAGCGCCCGAGCGACTCGACCGCGTCGACGGGCTGGAAGCCGGCCGACTGGATCTTCGTCAGGTCGAGAACGCTGCGCAGCGGCCGGGGCGCAACGGGTTCGGCGGCCTCGGCGAAGTACTGCGCGGTGCTCACCTCGGTGATCCGATCGGGATCGTGGCCGGCCAGTTCGAAGGCCCGTCGCGCCACTTCGGCCCACGACATCGCCGGGCCGGCGCCGGTCACGTTGTACGTACCGTATGGCGCGCGGGTCTCGAGCAGGTGGCGGATCGCGCCGGCGAGGTCGGCGGTGAAGGTGAGCCGGCCCCGCTGGTCGTTCACGACAGCGGGGTTCACGCCGCGCTCCGCGAGAGAAATCATGGTGCGCACGAAGTTTCGGCCCTCTCCGATCACCCACGACGTGCGGACGATGTAGTGCCGGTCGACGACGCTGACGATCTCGTCGCCGGCGGCTTTCGTCTGCCCGTACACCCCGAGCGGTGACACCGGGTCGTCTTCGCGGTAGGGCGTCGTCGCGGTGCCGTCGAACACGTAGTCACTGGAGATGTGCACCAGCGTGATGCCGTGGGCCGCAGCGACTTTCGCGAGCAAAGCGACGCCGGCGACGTTGGTGTCCCACGCCGCGGCGCGCCCGTCAGGGGTTTCGGCAAGATCGACGGCCGTGTATGCGGCGGTGTTGATGATCGTGTCGTAGTCGGGCCAGTGCCGTGCGGTCGTGATGCCGGCGCTCAGGTCGATGTCGGATCGTTCGGCGAAGTCGACGCCGAGCGTGCCGGCGTACTCGCGGCGCAGTGCGCGGCCGAGTTGTCCGCCGGCGCCGAGCACCAGGATCTTGCGTGGCGCAACGGGTGTGAGCTCGGCGAGCCGCGGATGGTTGCGGTCTTTGTCCGACACCGCGGCGCGCTCCAGCGGGATCGGCCAGTCGATGGCGACGGTTTCGTCGGCGAGGTTCAGCGACGTGTACTGGGCGTCGGACGAGTAATGGTCGTTCACCAGGTAGATGTAGGCGGTGTTCGGCTCGAGGGTCTGAAATGCGTTACCGACTCCGCGCGGGACGAAAACCGCCTTCGACGGGTCGATCTCGGCTGTGAAGGTGGCGCCGAAGGTGGGGCCGTCGCGCAGGTCGACCCAGGCTCCGAAGATCCGCCCGGTCGCCACGGAGACGAACTTGTCCCATGGTTCGGCGTGTATCCCGCGCGTGGTTCCTACGGCCTCGTTCAGCGACACGTTGTTCTGCACGGGCTTGAAATCGGGCAGCCCGAGCGTGATCATCTTCTCGCGTTGCCAGTTCTCCTTGAACCATCCGCGGTTGTCCCCGTGCACCGGGAGGTCCCACACCAGTAGCCCGGTAATGGGAGTCGTGTTGACGCCCAGCGGTTTTCCGAACTCGGTCACTTCACTGCCCCATGCGCGCGTAGAAACTCTCGGTGGCCTCCTTGGCGGGCGCCCACCAGTCCTCGTGCTCGCGGTACCACTGGATCGTCGCGGCCAGCCCCTGCTCGAAGTCCTGGTAGTGCGGCTGCCAGCCGAGTTCGTCGCGCAGCTTGGTGGAGTCGATGGCGTACCTCAAGTCGTGACCCGCTCGATCGGTGACGTGGTCGTAGGCGTCCGCCGGCCGGCCCATCAGCGTCAGGATCAGTTCGACGACGGTCTTGTTGTCCTTCTCGCCGTCGGCGCCGATCAGGTACGTCTCGCCGATGCGACCGGCCTCGAGCACCCGCAGCACCGCCGATGAGTGGTCGTCGGCGTGGATCCAGTCGCGCACGTTGCGGCCTTCGCCGTAGAGCTTGGGCCGGTTTCCCCTCAGCACGTTGGTGATCTGACGCGGAATGAACTTCTCGACGTGCTGATACGGGCCGTAGTTGTTCGAGCAGTTCGAGATCGTCACCGCGACGCCGAACGACCGAAACCACGCCCGCACCAACAGATCACTGCCGGCTTTGGTCGACGAGTACGGGGACGACGGGTTGTAGGGCGTCTGCTCGGTGAACCTGCGCGGATCGTCGAGGGCCAGGTCGCCGTAGACCTCGTCGGTGGAGATGTGGTGAAAGCGCGTGCCGTGTCGGCGCGCCGCCTCGAGCAAGGTGAAGGTGCCTGTCAGGTTGGTGTGCAGGAACGGCTCGGGGTCGTCGAGCGAGTTGTCATTGTGCGTTTCAGCCGCGTAGTGAACCACCGCGTCGACCGACGCGAACAGCTCGTCGACCAGCGCGGCGTCGGCGATGTCGCCGTGCACGAACGTCATTCGATCCTCGGGCAGTCCGGCAAGTGACGCCAGGTTTCCGGCGTAGGTCAGCTTGTCCAGCACGGTGACGTGGTGGTCGGTGTGGTCGACCACGTACCGCACGAAATTGGAGCCGATGAACCCGGCTCCCCCGGTGACGAGCAGCCGCGACATCAGCGCCCCCTGTGCAACAGCTCGAGGAGATACGTCCCGTATCCCGACTTCACCAAAGGCTCGGCGCGTGCCCGAAGTTCGTCGTCGTCGAGATAGCCCTGCCGCCAGGCGATCTCCTCGGGTACGCCGATCTTCAGGCCGGTCCGCCGCTCCATCGTGCGCACGTATTCGGCGGCGTCGGTCATCTGGTCGAACGTACCGGTGTCCAACCATGCGGTGCCTCGCGGCAACACCTGCACCTGTAGCCGGCCCTGCTCGAGGTAGTGACGGTTGACATCGGTGATCTCGTATTCGCCGCGCGCACTCTTCTTCAGGCCCTTGGCGATTCCGATCACCTCGTTGTCGTAGAAGTACAGGCCCGGAACGACGTAGTTGCTCTTCGGCCGCTGAGGCTTCTCCTCCAGCGAGATCGCCACGCCGTTGTCGTCGAACTCGATCACCCCGTAGGCCGAGGGTTCGGCGACCCAGTAGGCGAAGATCGCGCCACCGTCGATCGTGGCGAAGCGCTTGAGTTGACTGCCCAGCCCAGGGCCGTACAGCAGGTTGTCGCCGAGTACCAATGCCACGCTGTCGTTTCCGATGAACGTCTCGCCGATCGTGAACGCCTGGGCGAGCCCGTCGGGCGACGGTTGACTGGCATAGCTGATCGACACGCCGAAGCGCGACCCGTCGCCGAGCAGCCGCTCGAAGCCCTCCGCGTCGTGCGGCGTCGTGACCACGAGGATGTCGCGCACTCCGGCCAGCATCAGCGTCGACAGCGGGTAGTAGACCATCGGCTTGTCGTAGACGGGGACCAGTTGCTTGGACACACCCAGCGTTATCGGGTGCAGCCGCGACCCGGTACCGCCGGCCAGGATGATTCCCCTCACCGGCCAATCGTGACACACCGCAGGCCTGCGTCCGGACCGCCGTGGTCCGGCCAGCTGCCTGTCAGGCCGCTGGCTTCTCCGCGCCCGCTGTGCTCTGCGAGCCGCTTTCGGGGGTGCCCGCGGCTTCCGGGGCCGCCGCGGGAGTCGATTGACCGGCGTGCTCGCCACCACTGGTCGTCGCACCCTCGCCGGTCTTGTTCGGCGAGAAGTTCAGCGACACGCTGCCGCCGTTGGCGTTGATCGTGTTGGGTTGCGTTTCCTTGTTGGTCTCGGTGTTGTTGCCGAGCACTGGGCTGACGCCCGCGTGACCTTCGCCTTCCTTGACCTCCTTGGTGCCCTCGCCCGCGTTGGCTTGGGTTCCGGTGGCCTGAGTGCCGGTGGCTTGCGTGCCGGTGACCTGCGTGCCGGTGGCTTGGGTGCCGGTGGTTTGCGTGCCGGTGGTTTGGGTGCCGACGACCTCAGTGCCCGTGGCTTGGGTGCCGGCGGCTTCGGTGTCGGTGGCTTCGGTGCCGCTGGCTTGCGTGCCGTTGACCGTCTCCACATTGCCCGTCGTGGTTCCCTGCTGCTGCCCGGCTTCGACCGCGCCCTTGGCGCCGAGCGCCTCGTTGCCGACGGTCAGCGTCACCTGACCGTCCTTCTCCGTGGTCGAAGCGAGCGTCTTCCCGTCGTTCTCACCGGCCTGCTGCTGCTCGCCTTCCCCGTTGCCCTGCACCAGCTGCAGCCGAGCCCCCGACGACTCGTCGGCCTTCTCGACCGCCTTCGCCAGCAGGTTGAGGCCGTTCTGCTCGCCCGTCAGCGGCGAGACCGTTGTCCTCGGCGTGGTCGGGGACAACGGGATCTCGGTCGCCAGGCCGAAGTTGGCGAGGAAGTTGTTGATGCCCTGGAAGATCGCCGGGATCAGCTTCAGAGCAAGCGTGAACGGGTTGAAGAGCGGCAACAACCCGATCTCGGTCGGCTGGCCGAACGGAATGTTGCGGTTGTAGCCGGTCTCTTCGATGAGCACGCGAAGGGCCGGCTCGATGAGGTCCGCGATCGGCTTGCCGATGATCGGGATGCTGTGCAGCGGCCGAACGAGCGGCAACACCTTCGGCGTGATCGTGTAGTAGGTGGTGTCGCCGTACTTCTGGATGTCCACGATGTCGGGGTAGTTCTCGGGATGCTGGACGATGTCGCGCCACGTGTCGACGTCGTATCCGGCGGGAAGTTCGCCCGGATCGCTGTTCTCGTTGATGGCCAGGTAGGTGCCGTGGTCGTAGTAGAAACCCATCAGCGAGTTGACCACCGCGAGCGGGTTGAGCAGGTACTGCGGGAAGTCGGCGATGCCCTCCCACCGAATCGCCCAGTCCTCGGTGGGGACGCCGACGTCGCCGACGCTGGTCGGCGTGGGCTGGCCGGTCGTCACGTCCAGGATCGGGATATGGCCCAGCGCGCCGAACCGCGACAGGATTCCGCCGTTCGGGCGGTTCGGGTTGCCGATGTAGACGAACGACACCTGGTCCAGCAAATCCGCCCACTCGCCACTCGCGAACTTCATCTTCTCGATGGTGACGACGCGCGCGCCTTGCGAATACCCGGCGATCACGATGTCGCCGTCGTAGCCGAGGTCCTGCAGGGCCTGCAGTGCGGCGTCGAGGTTCTGCACGCCGTCGTCGACCGATTTGTCGAACTTCTCGCAACGGCCGGGGTCGCACCAGCCGGGCAACGGGATCGGCCAGAACGATGCGAAGTAGTCGATGCCGTGCAGCCCTCCGCCCAGCGGGTTCTGCGGATCGTAGGTCCCGCAGTTCTGGTCGTTGGTGCAGGGAGTGTCCTGCATGTAGTAGTCGCGGAAGTTCTGCATGTAGTCGCCGACGATGTTCGCGTTCGGCGTTCCCGTGCCGGGCACGATCAATGCCGTGGCGGCCAGGCTGACCGCGGCCATCACCGCGGTTACAGCGCCGAGGACGGCGGTGCTCAGCAGCCCCAGCAAAGAAAGAACGAGGACCCGAACCCATTTACGCATGGGTCAACTTTCACACAGATGGGACCGCTCACACGGCGGAAACAGCGAACTTTGCCGACAAAAATATCGTCGGTGGACCGCTACTCCGACACCCGCTCAGCAGGCTGCGCGCAGGCGCCTCCCGCAAACCCGCGCGAAGCCGGTTGCGGTCAGTCCTGGGTGAAGTTGCGCGTCACCGACGGGTCGACCGGGATACCCGGGCCCGTGGTCGTCGAGACGACGATCTTCTTGAGGTAGCGGCCCTTCGACGACGACGGCTTGGCCCGCAGGATCTCGTCGATCGCGGCGCCGTAGTTCTCCGCCAGTGCCTTCTCGTCGAACGACGCCTTGCCGATCACGAAGTGCACATTGGCCTGCTTGTCGACGCGGAAGTTGATCTTGCCGCCCTTGATGTCGGACACGGCCTTGGCGACGTCCGGCGTCACGGTGCCGGTCTTCGGGTTCGGCATCAGGCCGCGGGGGCCCAGGATGCGCGCGATCCGGCCGACCTTGGCCATCTGGTCGGGCGTCGCGATCGCGGCGTCGAAGTCCAGCCAGCCGCCCTGGATCCGCTCGATCAGGTCGTCGCTGCCGACAGCGTCGGCACCCGCGGCCTCGGCGGCTTCGGCTTTGTCACCGACCGCGAACACCACGACGCGGGCGGTCTTGCCGGTGCCGTTCGGCAGGTTCACGGTGCCGCGCACCATCTGATCGGCCTTGCGGGGGTCGACGCCCAGGCGGATCGCCACCTCGACGGTCGCGTCCTGCTTCTTGGAGCCGGTCTCCTTGGCCAGCTTCGCCGCCTCCAGCGGCGTGTACAGCCGGGTGCGGTCCACCTTCTCGGCGGCTTCGCGGTATGCCTTGCTGGTCTTGCTCATTGGTGTCTCCTGATTGCTGAGTTGTGGTCATGCGGGCCGATGCCAGCCCTGCCACGGGTTTCCTTGTTGCGCCGAAATAGCATTCCGGGTTGCAAATCGTCGCGGTTGACGACCTGGAATGCTATTTCGCCGAAATCATTACTCGACGGTGATCCCCATCGACCGGGCGGTGCCGGCGATGATCTTGGCGGCCTGATCGATGTCGTTGGCGTTCAGGTCCTCTTTCTTGGTCTCGGCGATCTCACGCACCTGATCCCAGGACACCTTCGCGACCTTGGTCTTGTGCGGCTCGCCGGAGCCCTTCTGCACACCGGCGGCCTTCAGCAGCAGCTTGGCCGCGGGCGGTGTCTTGAGGTTGAAGGTGAAGCTGCGGTCCTCGTAGACGGTGATCTCCACGGGGATGACGTTGCCGCGCTGGTTCTCGGTCGCGGCGTTGTACGCCTTGCAGAACTCCATGATGTTGACGCCGTGCTGGCCGAGCGCCGGACCCACCGGCGGGGCGGGGTTGGCCTGCCCGGCCTGGATCTGCAGCTTGATCAGCCCGACGACCTTCTTCTTCGGGGGCATGGCTGTGCTTTCTCTTTCTCTCGTTACAAGGCCTTGCGGCCGAGTTAAATCTTGGCGACCTGGTTGAAGGTCAGTTCGACAGGTGTCTCGCGGCCGAAGATGGACACCAGCACCTTGAGCTTCTGCTGTTCGGCGTTGACCTCGCTGATCGACGCCGGCAACGTCGCGAACGGGCCGTCCATGACGGTGACCGACTCGCCGACCTCGAAGTCGACCTCGATCGGCGCCCGTTCGATCCCACCGGTCTCGGCCGACCCCGCGGCGGCCGCGGCGGTGCTCTTGCCGGGCTTCTTGGCCGCGGCGGGCGGCAGCAGGAACTTCACCACGTCGTCGAGGCTCAGCGGGGACGGCCGCGACGTCGCGCCCACGAAGCCCGTCACGCCGGGCGTGTTGCGCACCGCGCCCCACGACTCGTCGTTGAGTTCCATGCGCACCAGGATGTAGCCCGGCAGCACCTTGCGGTTGACCTGCTTGCGCTGGCCGTTCTTGATCTCGGTGACCTCTTCGGTCGGCACCTCGACCTGGAAGATGTAATCGCCGACGTCGAGGTTCTGCACGCGGGTCTCGAGGTTGGCCTTCACCTTGTTCTCGTAACCGGCGTAGGAGTGGATGACATACCAGTCGCCGGGCTTGAGCCGCAGCTCCTTCTTCAGCGCGACCGCCGGATCCTCGTCCTCTGGCTCGACGGCTTCGACCGCCGCGTCCTCGGTGGCGGGTTCGGTGGCCTCGTCGGTCGTGCCAGCGTCGATCAGATCGACGCTCTCCGCCGAAGGCGTTTCGCCCTCGAAGCTAGTCACTAGTCAGTCCTTCCGAATTCTCGTTCGTCGCGCATGTGCTCGTCAGCCGAAGATCAGCGCCACGAGCTTGGCCAGGCCCAGGTCGACGAAACCGATCAACGCCGCCATGAAGACCAAGAACACCAGCACCACCGCGGTGTAGCTGATCATCTGCTTGCGGTTCGGCCAGATGACCTTGCGCAGTTCGGCGACGACCTGCTGCAGGTAGTTCCAGACGAACAGGAACGGGTTGCGGGCGCCTTTTCCGGGTCCGTCGCCGCGCTTCTTGGCGGTCTTCTTCGCGGCGCCCGACCCGTTCTTGGTGGGCGAGGCCTTGGTGCCCGTCGACAGGTCGACCGCTTCGCCGGCGTCCTCGCCGACCGCTGCTCGCCGCGACCGCTTGCCCGTGGGCCGGGTCGGCCGGGTCACGACCGCGCCGCGGCCGTTGTCGGTATCGGTCTCGCCTGCGGAGCCGGCACCGTCGCGCTCGTCGCTCACCGCATGCTCCCCTTGTCTGGTCATCTTGTCTTCTGTGGGATCACTTCCAGTGTCCACACTTGTCGAGTATTCAGTTGAGCAGGGGCGACAGGACTTGAACCTGCAACCTGCGGTTTTGGAGACCGCTGCTCTGCCAGTTGAGCTACGCCCCTTCAGGGTGGCACTGTCTGTTCCCGAAGGCACCGCCACCCGTTCCGGGGCTCACACAATTCGCGCGCTCCCCGATCGGTCGATCGAAACCCGACGGAAGCGCGCTGGACTGGGAAAACCCCGAGGTCCGAGTGTAGCGCGCCACCCGTTCAGTTACTAATCCGCCGGCCCGTCGTCCTCGGTGCCGTTTTCGGTGCCGTTCTCGGTGCCGTCGTGTACGACGGGCTTGCGCGTCACCTGCCCGGTCTTCGGGTCCCAGCCGGCCGAGATCGAGTTGTCGCCCTCGTGTCCCATCAGAGTGGTGAAGGCCTCCATCACCACTTCACCGGTCGGGTCGGTGAGCACGTTGCGCGTGGTCACGATGTCGGCGCCGAAACGCTCGTCGACCGTCTCGATGTGCATCACGCCGGTCAGCACGTCGCCCTCCACGATCGGGCGGTGGAACTTGAACTTCTGGTCGACCTGCACGATCTGCATGGTCTCGAAGCCGATGTCATTGTGCTGGAAGAAGTGCCGCTGGATCATCACCGCGAAGATCGACATGAAGGTCGGCGGCGCGACGAGCCCGACGTGCCCGGCGGCCTCGGCGGCATCGACGTTGAGACTCTGCGGGTCCTTGGCCTGCACGGAGTTCGCGTACTGGCGGATCTGCTCGCGGCCCACGACGAAGGGCTCGGGATACTTCCAGACCACACCGCGGATGTCGATTTTGAGGGCCATGACTACGCCAGCTTCGCGATCGCCACGGCGCGGCCGAAGATCTTCTTCCCCCCGGTGGTGGCCGACAGCGCGATGGTCACCGTCTTCGACTCGGGCTCAACGGATTTCACGCGCCCGCTGAAGACGAGCTCAGCGCCGACGCCGTCGTTGGGCACCGGCACCACAGCAGTGAACCGCACGTTGTACTCGGTGACCGCCGCCGGGTCGCCGACCCACTCGGTGACGTAGCCGCCGCCCAGGCCCATGGTGAGCATGCCGTGCGCGATCGCGGTGTCCAGGCCGACCTGCTTGGCGATCTCGTCGTCCCAGTGGATCGGGTTCAAGTCGCCGGACACACCGGCGTAGTTGACCAGATCCCCGCGAGTCAGCGGGATCACCTTCTCGGGAAGCACATCGCCCTTCTTCACCGAAGCGAACTCACGCAGTGGCATCTGAAAAACCCTCTTCTCCGTCACCCGTCCGACCCGCCAGGGTCGTGTACGTCTCCTGTAGGACGTCACCGGCTTCGTCGGTGACGATGTTCTTGAGCACGACGATGTCGGTGCCGTGGGCCTGGCGCACGGAGTCCACATACACGTCGCAGTACAGCTTGTCGCCGGCGAAGATCGGCCGGACGTACTTGAGCACCTGGTCGACCTGCACGATCTTCATGTCCTTGAGGCCGATGCCGGCGTGCGCGAAGAACGACGTCTGCGCCGTGTAGCCGAAGACGCTGGTGAAGGTCAACGGCGCGGGCAGCGCCTTGTGGCCGAGTTCGGCGGCCGCGTCCTCGTCGAAGAACGCGCGGTCGTCGTTCTTGACCGCGACCGCGAACTCGCGGATCTTCTCGCGGCCCACGACGTAATGGTCGGGGTAGCGATAGTGCATCCCGACGATTCGCTCGGACAACGACACAGTTGGTGAACCTACCTAGTCAACCGCGGGTGGCCGCCCAAGGACTGGCGCCTAGCGCGATTCCTTGTGGGGCTGGTGCTTGCCGCAGTTCGGGCAGAACTTCTTGATCTCGAGCCGGTCGGGGTCGTTGCGGCGGTTCTTCTTGGTGATGTAGTTGCGGTGCTTGCACACCTCACACGCCAAAGTGATCTTCGGCCGTACGTCGGTACTGGAGGCCACGTCTGTCGTCCTTCTTCTGCTTCTGCGCTTCGTTGTTGCCTGTAGCGGTGGGGGGACTCGATCCCCCGACCTCACGATTATGAGTCGTGCGCTCTAACCAGCTGAGCTACACCGCCCCGATGGGCACGGGCCGGCATGCCGTTTGAAAACCGCCCGTCCACCGAGCCCCCTAACGGAATCGAACCGTTGACCTTTTCCTTACCATGGAAACGCTCTGCCGACTGAGCTAAGGGGGCCTGCCTTCGACGCTCGCGCACCGCGGCGCAAGCCTTAAAGAGGGTACAGTCTCGCCGATTGCCGCGCCAAACCGCTGATCACCAGAACGGCCAGCCCGACTACAGCCGCCGAGTGATAGGACCGAAAAACAGTGACCGAACCCGGCGCGACCCGCGTGGCGGTGTACCTCGACTTCGACAACATCGTGATCTCGCGTTACGACCAGATCCACGGGCGCAACTCGTTCCAGCGCGACAAGGCGGCCGGCTTCCACAAACAGCCGGGGCGGCTGACCCAGGCGACCGTCGACGTCGGCGCGATCATCGACTTCGCGTCGTCGTTCGGCACGCTGGTGCTGACGAAGGCCTACGCCGACTGGTCTGCAGACGTCAACGCCGACTATCGCGACCAGCTCGTCGGCCGCGCCGTCGACCTGGTGCAGCTGTTCCCCGCCGCCGCGTACAACAAGAACGGCGCCGACATTCGGCTCGCGGTCGACGCGGTGGAGGACATGTTCCGGCTGCCTGACCTCACCCACGTCGTGATCGTCGCCGGCGACTCCGACTACATCCCGCTCGCGCAGCGGTGCAAGCGTCTCGGCCGCTACGTCGTCGGCATCGGCATCACCGGCTCGATCAGCCGGTCGCTCACCGCGGCATGCGACGACTACGTCTCCTACGACGCGTTGCCCGGCGTCCCGGCGGTGACGACGCAGGCACCCAAGCGGCGCCGCACCAAGGCAGAGGCTGACGCCGAGCAAGAGGAGGAGACGCCCGACCCGCAGGCCGCCGGGACCGCGCTGCTGGAGCGGGCCCTGCGCATCGCCCACGGCAAGGACGATTCGGACTGGCTGCACAACTCCGCGGTCAAGGCTCAGATGAAGCGGATGGACCCGTCGTTCTCGGAGAAGTCACTGGGGTTCCGCTCGTTCAGCGACTTTCTGCGCTCGCACACTGACCTGGTCGAGCTCGACGAGAGCAGCACCATCCGGATGGTGCGGTTGCGAGGCCAGGACTGAGCCGCCGATACGCTGAGGGCCATGGCTTCGGATCGGCTTTACTTCCGCCAGTTGCTGTCGGGTCGCGACTTCGCCGCCGGCGACATGATCGCGGCGCAGATGCGCAACTTCGCCTACCTCATCGGTGACCGGGAGACCGGTGACACCGTCGTCGTCGACCCCGCCTACGCAGCAAGCGATCTCGTCGACACGCTCGAGGCGGACGGCATGCGCCTGTCCGGGGTGCTGGTCACCCATCACCATCCCGACCACGTCGGCGGCACGATGATGGGCTTCACGCTCAAGGGCCTCGCCGAACTGCTCGAGCGCACCAGCGTGCCGGTGCACGTCAACAAGCTCGAGGCAGACTGGGTTTCGAAGGTCACCGGTATCGCGCGCAGCGAACTCACCGAGCACCAGCACGGCGACGTGGTCAAGGTCGGCGACATCGACATCGAACTGCTGCACACGCCGGGCCACACGCCGGGCAGCCAGTGTTTCCTGCTCGACGGGCGACTCGTCGCCGGCGACACCCTGTTCCTGGAGGGCTGTGGGCGTACCGACTTCCCGGGCGGCGACGTCGACGACATGTTCCGCAGCCTGCAGGCGCTCGCACGGTTGTCCGGCGACCCGACGGTATTTCCCGGCCACTGGTATTCGGCCGAGCCCAGCGCGTCGCTGTCGGAGGTGCGCCAGACCAACTACGTCTACCGGGCGAGCAACCTCGACCAGTGGCGCATGCTGATGGGCGGTTAGGGCTTTCGCGTGCCGGACACGCTCTACGCCGACGTCTCGCAGTGGCAGCCCGGCGTCGACGACCGCTATCCCCACTCGGTGCTGGCCATCCGCTCCAACGACGGGACGTATCGAGATCGCCACTGGCACAACAACTATGGCTGGTGTCGCCGCAGCGCCGACGACGGGCGGCTGACGTTCTTCATCGTGTACTTCGTGTGGCGGCCCGACTGGCGGCGCGCGGTGCAGACGTTCCGCGAGCAGGTCGGCACACCGCACCCGAAGATGGCGGTCATGCTCGACGTCGAGTCGTGGGGCGGCCAGATCCGCGGCGATCAGTCGGCGGGCATCAACGCCGCCTACGCCGAGGTGGGTGAGTTCGTCGGCGGCACGGCCAAGGTCATCGGTTACGGCAACGTCGGTGACCTGGACACGCTGTGGCCGGACAAGCCGCCCGGCGTCCGCCTCGTGGTCGCCGCGTACGCGCACAACCCGCCGTACCCGGGCAAAGTGGCCCATCAGTACACCGACGGAAGCGGCCACGGCGCGGGCCTGCCGGAGGGTGCGCCGCCGTTCGGTCGGTGCGACATGAACTCCGCCGACGGGTTGACACCGGCCGCCTTCGCCGGAGCGTGCGGCATCGCGGACCTCTGTGCGTGCTCGCGGACGGACTTCGTAGCATCGACACGATCAGCGCCGAGCCAAAGGAGAAGCGATGACCAGCCTCGTCGGCTATGAACTACAGGACTCCGTCGCGACCATCCGATTGGACGACGGCAAGGTCAACGTGCTCGGCCCGGCCATGCAGACCGCGATCAACGAGGCGCTCGACCGGGCCGAGAAGGACTCCGTCAAAGCGGTCGTGCTCGCGGGCAACGAGCGGGTGTTCAGCGGTGGGTTCGACCTGTCGGTGTTCCAGTCCGGCGATGCGCGGGCCGCGCACGGGATGCTCGCCGGCGGGTTCGAACTGTCGGTGCGCTGCCTGACGTTCCCGGCGCCGGTGGTCATCGCGGCGACGGGTCCGGCGATCGCGATGGGCTCGTTCCTGCTGCTGTCCGGTGACCACCGCGTGGGCCAGCCGAAGAGCCGCTGCCAGGCCATCGAGGTGGCGATCGGCATGACGATCCCGATCGCCGCGCTGGAGATCATGCGCTTCCGGTTGACCCCGGCGGCTTTCCAGCGGGGCGCCGCGCTGGCGTCGACGTTCTCCGGCGACGACGCTGTCACCGGCGGGTGGCTCGACGAGATCGTCGAGGCCGATCGGGTGCTCGCGCGGGCGCAGGAGGTGGCGACCGAGGCCGCGACGACGTTGCACACCGGCGCACACGTGGGGACCAAGATGAAGGCTCGCGAGTCCGCGCTGCAGGCGATTCGCGCCGGCATCGACGGACTCGCAGAGGAGTTCGGCCTCGGCTGAGGATTTGGGGCAGTTGCCCCATGTGGGTGGCGCGGCCGTCGACAGACGATGACGGCCATGACCACCACACCACAGGCCTGCGCGGCCGCCACCAAGACCATGCCCCTTCCCGACGGCGATGACGAGCGCGTCGTCGGCTTCGGCGTCATGGGCCTGCCCTTCGCCAACGGCCACTACCTCGCCTACCGCGACTTCCCCGAGACGTCGTTCTCACCGGCGTATCGGTCGGTGTGGCATCGCACGCCCGAGGGCGTGTGGACGTTCTACGCCACCACGCCGGGACCGCAGAGCTGCTCGCGGTACTTCAGCTCGGCGACGGCGGTCGACCCCGTCGTCTGCGCTGTCGACGCACACTGGCCGACACCGTGGTCGCTGGCGATTTCCATTGCGGGAGTGCTGGATTGGCGCGTCGACATCGAAGCCACCGTGACCACCCGGCTGATGAGCGCCATCGCGTCGCGGGTACCTGTCGCCGTGACACGCAACCGCGAAACGCTGCGCGCGATGAGCCGCCTCGTCGGCCCGGCGCTGGGCATCGGCAAGGTGCGCCTGACCGGCCATCTGCCCAACGGCCAGGAGTTCCGTATCGCGCCGCGGCGGGTCTGGGCGGTCGCCGACTCGTCTGCCGTCGTGGACGGCATCGACCTCGGCCCGGTGGGACCGCACCCGGTGCAAGGCAAGCTGGCCGACTTCCAACTGCCTCAGCGTGGCATCTGTGTGGTCGCCCAGGGCCGGTTCGAGGCGTTCGACACCGCGCGACACCTCGACGCGGATCGCCTGGACCTTTCCCGCACAACCCACTGATCCCGCTGGGCCTGAACGTGCAGAATCAGGCTGTGGCCGGACGTCAGACCACGCACGAGTTCCCGACCCGGGCAGAGGTGCTCGCGGCGCTGTCGGTGGCCGTCGACCTCGGTCTCGGCCAGCCCGTCGAGCACATGCTGCGGGCCGCGCTGATCGCGATGCGGCTGGCCGACCGGCTCGATCTTTCTGAGCGACAGCGTGATTGCATCTACTACGCGACGCTGATCATGTGGATCGGCTGCCATGCCGACTCGCACGAGTACGCCCGGTGGTTCGGCGACGACATCGCGGTCCGGCGGAGCTCCTACCTCATCGACTGGTCCGGGTTGCCGTACCAACGGTTCCTGCTGACGAACCTCGGCCGCGGCGAGTCGTTGCTGACCCGATTGAAGACCGCTGCGACGCTGTATGCCAATGCGCGAGGGCACATCTCGCAGCTGATCCACTCCCATTGCACGTCGGCGGGTCTGCTGGCCCAGCGGATCGGCCTCGACGAGGACGTGCAGCACGCGCTGCGCTTCACGTTCGAGCGGTTCGACGGCGGCGGGTTGCCGACCGGCGCCTCGGGCGAGGCGATCCCGGTCGAGATGCGGGTGGCTCAAGTCGCCGACATGGTCGAGGTGCACCAACGCGAGTACGGCGTCGAGGGCGCGGTGGCGATGGCGCGCAGCAGGCGTGGCGGCCAGTTCGACCCCGCGATCGTCGACGCGTTCGTCGCCGACCCGGCGGGGGTGCTGGCGGTGCCGTCGACCGGTGACGTGTGGGCGACCGCGCTACAGCATGCGCCGGACCGTGCCGCTCGGCTCGACGGTCAGTCGCTCGATGCGCTGTTGGTCGCGCTGGGTGAGTTCGTCGACCTCAAATGCCCGTTCACACTGGGGCATTCGCGAGCGGTAGCGGAATTGGCCGGGACGGCCGCCGAAGCGCTCGGGCTCGACGAGGTGGCGGTCGCGACGACCCGGCGGTCCGGTTATGTGCACGATCTCGGCCGCATCGGGGTGTCGAACCAGATCTGGTCGAAATCCGCCGCGTTGAGCATGGCCGAATACGAACGGATGCGCCTGCACCCCTACCTGACCGAACGCATCCTGTCGCAGGTGCCCGCGCTGCGCGACATCGCCGCGGTCGCGGCGAACCATCACGAATCCCTCGACGGCTCAGGCTATCCCCGCGGACTCGCGGCACGACAGCTCGCCATGCCCGACCGGGTGCTGGCCTGCGCGGTGAGTTACCAGAGCGCACTGGAGCCGCGGCCGTACCGGGAAGCACTCGGTCCCGCGGGTGCGGCCCGCCGGCTGCGAGAACGAGTGTCCAAGGGACAGTTGGACGCCGCCGCCGCCGACGCGGTGCTGCAGGCGTCGGGTCAACCGTCGGGCAGGCGGCACGCGAGACCGGGCGGGCTCACGGCCCGCGAGGTCCAGGTGCTGCGTCTGGTCGCGCAGGGCACCAGCAACAAGGACATCGCCGCCAGGCTCGTGCTCAGCGAGAAGACAGTGCGCAATCACGTCGAGCACGTGTACACCAAGATCGGCGTCTCGAACCGGATCGGCGCGAGCATGTACGCGTTGGAGCATGGGCTCGGCTGACCCGCCGAGCGTCCGTCGCTGACATGATGTCGGGGTGACCGATGTGCGTGGCCGGGTGTGGCGCGGCGGCAAGGCGCAGGACGACTTCGTGTTCTCGTCGATCTCGGACTATCTCGCCGAGGACGACACGCTGGTCTGGTGTGACATCTGCAGCCCCGACCACGCGACCCTCAGTGAACTGGCGCAGGAACTCGGGCTCAACACCTGGGCGGTCGAGGACGCGATCGCCGAGTCCGAACGCACCAAGGCGGTCGTCTACCGCACGCATACGTTCTTCACCGTGTACGCGGTCTGTGAGGGATCGGACGGCGGCGCCGCGCCGTTGTCGAGCCACCGCATCTCGGGGTTCGTCCTTCCGCAAGGGCTGATCACCGTGCGGTTGTCCCCCGACTTCGACATCGACACCGTCTCACAGCGCTTCGACGAGCTCGGCGGCCAGGAGCACGGCGTCGGCGCGCTGGTGCACGGCCTGCTGGACGTGGTCGTCGACGGCCACTTCGAGGCGGTGCAGAAACTCGACGACGAGATCGAGACGCTCGAGGACGAGCTGTTCGAGGACCGGCCGCAGCGCGGCAACTTGCAGCGCAAGACCTACCGGCTGCGCAAGGATCTGGTGCAGCTGCGACGGGTCGTGCTGCCGATGCGCGAAGTGGTCAACTCGATCCAGCACCGCAGGCTCGACGCCAAGACCGCCCCCGAACTGGACCCGCTCTACGCCGACCTCTACGACCACGTGCTGCGGGTGTCGGAGTGGACGGAGTCGTTGCGCGACATGATCACAACGGTGTTCGAGACCAACCTGTCGCTGCAGGACGCCCGGCTCAACACGGTGATGAAGAAGCTCACCGGCTGGGCGGCGATCATCGCGGTGCCGACGGCGATCACCGGCTTCTACGGCCAGAACGTCTTGTACCCCGGCATCGAGACCGTGACCGGGTTCATCATCAGCACCGCGCTGATCGCGGTGCTGGTGGTCGTGCTGTATCTGACGTTCAAGCGCCGAGACTGGTTGTGAGTCAAGCGATTCGCAACAGTTTGTCGGCGCGGCGGTGGTCGTCGTCGGCGTTCAGTGTCAGCACTCCGACGACGTCACCGCCGGACTCATACCAGACCGTGAACCCGGTGCGGTGGTCGACGAAGCGAGCGTCGTCGTAGCCGACGCCCCAACCGCGGTACTTGAGCACCGACGTGCCGATGGTGCAGGAGAACCCGGGCACGGTGTCCCAGGCGGCGTCGAGGCCCGCGGCGCTCATCCCGGCGACGTAGCCCTGGTGCGCGGCGTCGCGCCAGTGCTCGGCGGGGATGGGCCGGTCCGCGGTGACGTTGTGCGCCAACGCGACGTCGCCTGCGGCGTAGATGTTGCGGGCCGAAGTCCGCATGTGTTCGTCGACGACGATGCGCCCGTCGCGGGTCCGCAGACCCGCCGCCGCGGCGAGGTGGATGTCGGGTCGCACACCCGTCGCACAGATCACGAGATCGGCGTCGACGGACTCACCGCTGCCGAGCACCACCCGGGAGTCCTCGATCGCCGCCACCTCAGTCTCACCCGCGAACCGGACACCGTTGTCCGACAACAGCTTTGCCACGCGCTCACCGGCTTCCAGCCCGAACCGGCGCTGCAGCGGAACGTGTTCGGCCGCGACCACCATGGTGGCAACCCCGCGCGCGGCCAGGCAACTCGCGGCCTCACAGCCGATCAGCCCGGCGCCGATGACCACGGCGCAGTCGGCGTAGCGGGCAGCCATCTTCAACGCCACCGCGTCGGCGAAAGACCGCAGCGTCAGCGCGGACTCGATGCCGGGAATCGCGGGCCGCACCGCGGCCGAGCCGGCGGCCACCACCAGATGCCAGTACGGGTAGCGCTGACCGCCCGCCGTCACGACCTGCTGACGGTCGGGGTCGATGGACTCGACGGTGATGCCGCGGATCAGGTCGACGTCGTTGCGCTCGAACCAGCGCTCACTGTGCAGCGCGAGTTTGGTGTCGCGGCCGCAGAGGAAGTCCTTGCTCAGCGGCGGCTTGGCGTACGGCAACGCGGGGTCGGTGGTCAGTATGCGCACCGGGATGTCGCGATGCTTGCTGCGAAACGTCTCGGCGGCGCTCACCCCGGCAGGACCGCTGCCGACGACGATGAAACCTGCGGGCACCACTCTTCCTGAGTACCAACATCGAGCAGCAAATAACCACAGATGTCAGCGATCGGTCACACTCGCCGATCCGCGGGCGGGTCAAACGACTGTGTGGCACCATTCGCGCATGAACCCCGAGGATGACCCGGAGGCCAGGATCAGGCAGCTGGAGCAACCACTGGCCGACTACGGGGCGGTCGAACTGGGCGCCAACGACCCCGCCGGTGGCACGCAGCAGACGGCGGCCCTGCCTCCGCCCGTCTACGGTCCGCCGTACCAGCAGCAGTCGCCGTACAGCGCGCCGCCGTTCGGCGTCAGCTTCCCGCCGGGGCCGACCAAGAAGGGCGCACCGTTCGGGCTGATCTTCGGACTGATCGGAGCGGTCGCGGCCCTCGTCGTCGCCGGTGTCGGCGTGATCGTGTGGTCGTCGATGTCGTCGACGCCGGACCGGATCACCACCCGACCGGGGTTTCCCGACGTCAACGGCGACAGCCCTCGCCAGGGCGGCGTCACGATCGGGCCGTCGCGCAACGCGCCCACCGCGCTGCCGACGCAGGACCGACCGCCGAAGGTCGCCGAGGCCCCCGCGGGCGGTCAGTACAGCGTGTCCGGGGTGGAGAAGACCGAGACCGTCGAGTGCAACGGCAGCAACATCAGCGTCAGCGGCGTCAACAACACGGTGACCCTGCTCGGCCACTGCCTGAGTGTGACGGTCTCCGGCGTCGACAACCGGGTGACCATCGACAGCACCGACACGATCGGCGCGTCAGGCTTCGACAACGAGGTGGTCTACCACTCCGGTGATCCGCGGATCGACGCCACGTCGCGCAACACCGTGACCCAGGGCTAACTGCTCCACTGCAGGATGCGTGCGGCCAGCTCGGGCCCACAGTCCTCCTGCACGAAGTGGCTGCCGTTGATTCGGGCGTGCGGCTGACCGGCCGCGCCCGGCACATGCTCGATCAGCGGGCGGTCGGCGCGGCCGAGTATCGGGTCCTTGGCGCCGAAGACGCACAGGAACGGTTTCTTCCAGCGGCCCAACGTTTCCCAGGCGGCGCGGTTGGCGGGTAGTGCCGGATCGTCCTCCGCGGTCGGCACCAGAGCAGGAAACGCGCGCGCGCCCGCCTGAAAACGCTTGTGCGGGAACGGCGCATCGTATCCACTGCGGATTCGCGCGGGCACGTCGGTGACGGTGCCGAACGCGACGATGCGGCCGGCCGGGAACACCGGCGTGTAGCGGGCGAAGGCACGCCAGACGCGGAACGGCACGTTCGCCGACGTCTGCCCGGCAGGCAGGAAACCGTTGGCGACCACGATGCGCCCGACGCGATCGCCCTGTTCGGCGGCGATGCGCAACCCGATCAGCGAGCCCCAGTCCTGCACGAAGATCGTCGTGTCACGCAGGTCGAGCGCCTCGAACCACGACGTCACCCACTCGACGTGCCGTAGGTAGGTGTAGTCCTCGATGCGCCCCGGTTTGTCGGAGCGTCCGAAACCGATCAGGTCCGGCGCGAGCACCCGGCAGCCGCCGGCCGCCAGCGGCCCGATCATGGTGCGGTACAAGTAACTCCACGTCGGCTCGCCGTGCAGCAGCACGACGGGCGGGCCGTCGCTCGGACCCTCGTCGATGTAGTGCATCCGCAGCGACGGGGTGTCACTTGCGGTGACTTCCGCGTAGTGCGGTTCGAACGGGTAGCCCGCGAGGTTCGCGAAGCGCTCGTCGGGAGTACGCAGAACGTCCATGGTGTGCTCCTGTCCGCCGGATGAAGCGTAGAACGACGCGGCCGGTCGCTTCCCCCGATCGGCGGACACGGGATTCATCCGGTCCGCCCGCCGGTCGGCCGACATACACCGTCGCCGCGGTGCAGCACTGTTGAGCCATCACCGGAACACCCCGGTATTCGAACTTCACGAGGAGAAACACGATGAGCACCAACACGAACCGCCGCTTCACCCGCTTGCTGGCCCTGCCGTTCGTCGCGGCCGGAATCATGGCCGGGGCCCTCGGTCTCGCAGGCACCGCGGAGGCCGGCACGTACACGCCGGACAACACGCCGCGGCCGGGGATCGTCGCGACGCCGCACACGGTCGCACACCCGCCCCAGATCATCTATCGCCACGGCATCCTGCACCTGCAGCAGGTCGAGTCGGACTGGCACCCCTGACCACGAACGATTTCCTCCACAGAGGCCCTCCCGGGCGGCGTATCCCGGGAGGGCCTCGCCTCGTCTGCAGGGGCTATTCAGGTCCTCTGGCCACCGGCCGCGAAGGATCCGAACTCCACTCCGACCACGAACCCGGAAACAACGCGGCGTCCACCCCCGCCGCGGCGAGCGCCGCGACCGTCACCGCCGCGGTGACACCCGACCCGCAGTAGACCGCGACGTCGCCGTCCCCGAGAGCGCCGACCCGCTCGGCCAGATCGGCGTGCAGAGTGCCGTCCTCGGCCAGCAGGCCGGTGCTCGGCACGTTGACCGCGCCGGGGATGTGCCCGGCGACGGGGTCGACCGGTTCGACGTCACCGCGGAAGCGTTCGGCCGCCCGGGCGTCGAGCAGCAGCAACTCCGAGCCGAGCAGCGCGTCAGCGGTGACCGTCAGGCGAGCACCGGCGTACAGGTCATCGTGGGCCACCGTGACATCCCCGCGTTCGGGTGCGATGGCGCCGGACTCCAGTTCGCCTCCTGCGGCCGTCCACGCCTCGAGCCCGCCGTCGAGGATGCGAACGTCGTCGATGCCCGCCGCGGTCAGCACCCACCACGCGCGCGCAGAGCCGGCGCGGTTCCAGTCGTCGTAGACGACGACGGGCACGCCGGCCCGCACACCCCACCGGCGCGCAGCCTCTTGCACCGTCGCTCCGGACGGCAGCGGATGACGCCCTCGACCCTCGACGCTGTGGTCGCTCAGCTCGTCCTCGAGCGACACATACACCGCCCCGGGCAGGTGCCCGCGTTCGTACGACGCGCGGCCGTCCGGCTCGCCGAGCTGCCAGCGCACATCCAACAGCGTCACCGGCTCACCGGCGCCCAGCCGGCGGCCCAACTCCTCAGCGGTGATCACCACCGCGTCACGTGCAGCCATGGCTCAGACGGTAGCGGCGACGGGCGGGCCGACCTCCTCTGCCAAGGTCTCGACGACGCGGGACAACTCGTCGACCAGCCAGCTGTCGCTGCGGCGCCGGTAGATCTCCAGCAGCGAACGGTAGTACCACAAATGCTGGTGTGGATCGTCGGTGTTGAAGCGCTGCCAGACCTTCGGCCCGTACCGGCGCAGGTCACGCAGGATCGCCCTGGCGTTGTCCAGCTTGTCGGCCATCGACACGAGAAGCGTGCTGTCCGAAGCTTTCTCCAAATGCGTCAGGTAGGCCTGTTTGCGTTCGCGCCACGGCGGTTTCGGCGTCACCACGGTGTCGCTGCACTCCTCGACGATGGTGGCGACGTCCGGGCCGAAGCGCTCCTCGATCTGCGCCAGCGTCGCGTCGCCGCCCTGATCTTCGGCGGCGTCGTGCAGCAGTGCCGCGATCACCTCGGTCTCGGTGCCGTCGGACTCGATCACCAACCCGGCCACCGACAGCAGGTGGCCGACATACGGCACCTGGCTGGCCTTGCGGGTCTGCGTGCGGTGCAGTTCGGCGGCGAATCCGAGCGCCTCCTGAAACTTCGATCCGAGCCGGGGCGACATCGTCGTTTCGCTCATGTGCCCCAGAGTCCCACGCCGTACCCGCACGCAAACCTCTGACGGTGTCGGACCCACCTCCTATGGTGGGCTGCGATGGCGCTCCACATCCATCGGGCTGAACGCACCGACCTGCTCGCCGACGGTCTCGGCGCTCTGCTCAGCGACCCGCTGCCCGACCCGTTCGCCGAGGAACTGGTCATCGTGCCCGCCAAAGGCGTCGAGCGCTGGCTGAGCCAGCGGCTGAGCCACGTCCTCGGTCGCGGCTCCGGCGGCGACGGGGTCTGCGCCGGCATCGCGTTCCGCAACCCGCGCTCGCTGATCGCGGAAATCACCGCCGGCTCAGGCCGGATTGTCGGCACCGCCGACGGTGACGATCCGTGGGCACCCGACGCGATGGTCTGGCCGCTGATCGAGGCGATCGACGCTCACTGCTCCGAGAACTGGTGCCGACCGTTGGCCGCCCACCTCGGCCACTTCGAAGCCGGCGAAGAGAAGGAGCTGCGGCAGGGCCGCCGGTACGCCGTCGCCCGCAGGCTGGCCGGATTGTTCGCCTCCTACGCCCGCCAGCGTCCGCAACTGCTGATCGACTGGGAGAACGGCGTCGCCGGAGACATCGGATCCGATCTGGCTTGGCAGCCCCCGCTGTGGCGGGCGCTCGTCGAGCGTATCGACGCCGATTCACCGCACGTCCGGCACGCGAAAACAGTTGTGCGGCTTCAGGAGTCGCCCACTGACCTGCCGCAGCGGCTCTCGCTGTTCGGCCACACCCGGCTGCCTGCCACCGAGATCGAACTGCTCGACGCGTTGGCCACCCATCACGACCTGCACCTGTGGCTGCCCCATCCCAGCGACGTGCTGTGGACCGCACTGGCCGGCGACCGCGGGCCCATCTCCCGCGGCTCCGATGACTCCCACCGGCAGGTCCATCACCCGCTGCTGGCGACGCTCGGCCGTGACCTGCGGGAGCTGCAACGGGGCCTGCCCGCCGACCACGAGACCGACGAATATCTCGGTGGCAGAACGTATCCGGAGACCCTGCTCGGGTGGGTGCAGTCCGACATCGCGGCCAACGCGGTGCGGCCCGCGGGCCGAACCTTCGCCGCCGGGGACCGCTCGGTGCAGGTGCACAGCTGCCACGGCCCCGCCCGGCAGGTCGACGTGCTGCGCGAAGTCCTGCTCGGCCTGCTCGCCGACGACGAGACACTCGAACCGCGCGACATCCTCGTCATGTGCCCCGACATCGAGACCTACGCACCGCTGATCGTCGCCGGGTTCGGGCTCGGCGAGGTGGTGCACGGCGCCCATCCGGCGCACCGGCTCCGCGTCAAACTCGCCGACCGGGCCTTGACGCAGACCAACCCGCTGCTCGGGGTGACCGCACAGCTACTCGCGCTCGCCGGCGGTCGCGCCACCGCCAGCGAGGTGCTCAACCTTGCCGAGGCTGCGCCGGTGCGGGCCCGGTTCGGGTTCACCGACGACGATCTCGACGCGATCGCCGTCTGGATCCGCGAAGCCAACATCCGCTGGGGCTTCGACCGGGCGCACCGCCATCCGTACGGCGTCGACTTCCTGCAGAACACCTGGCGATTCGGCATCGACCGGGTGTTGGCGGGCGTGGCGATGTCGGACGACTCGCGCGCCTGGCTGGGCACCACGCTGCCGCTGGACGACGTCGGCAGCAACCGCATCGAACTGGCGGGGCGTCTCGCCGAGTACGTCGAGCGGCTGCGCACCACGGTCGAATCACTCTCGGGCGCAAAGCCGCTCGGCGACTGGCTGACCGCTCTCTCCCGTGGAGTCGAGCAGCTGACCGCCGTCGACGACGCCGACCTGTGGCAGTCGAGCCAGGTCGAACGCGAGTTCAACGACATCCTCACCAGAGCCGGCCGGCACGCCGGGACGATCATGCGTCTGCCCGACATCCGAGCGCTGCTGGACCGGCATCTGGCCGGCCGGCCGACCCGCGCGAACTTCCGCACCGGCACGCTGACGGTCTGCACGATGGTGCCGATGCGGTCGGTGCCGCACCGCGTCGTGTGCCTGGTCGGCCTCGACGACGGTGTGTTCCCCCGGCTCGGAGTCGTCGACGGCGACGACGTGCTGGCCCGGGACCCGATGACCGGCGAACGCGACATCCGCTCCGAGGACCGGCAGTTGCTGCTGGACGCCATCGGTGCGGCCACCGAGAAGCTGGTGATCACCTACACCGGCGCCAACGAGTACTCCGGTCAGCGCAAGCCGCCCGCGGTGCCGCTGGTCGAGCTGCTGGACACCCTCGACGTGACCACCCCGGACAAGGTCCGCGACCGCGTGCTGGTCGAACATCCGTTGCAGCCGTTCGACGTTCGCAACGTTCGGCCCGGCGATCTCGGCATGCCAGCCGGCGAACCGTTCACGTTCGATCCCACCGCGCTGACCGCCGCCCAGGTGGCGACGGGCCTGCGCGCCGAGCGCCCGCCGCTGTTCGGCGATCCGCTGCCGACGGTGCCGGCCGCCGATGTCGCGCTCGACGATCTGATCGCGTTCTTCAAAGACCCCGTCAAGGGCTTCTTCCGTGCGCTCGACTACACGCTGCCGTGGGACGTCGACGCCGTCGAGGATGCGATGCCGGTCGAGATCGACGCCCTGCAGGAGTGGAAGGTCGGCGACCGGATGCTCGACGACATGCTGCGCGGCATGGAACCGGAGGCCGCGCAGCACGCGGAGTGGCGCCGTGGCTCGCTGCCGCCGGGAAAGCTCGGTTGGCGCAAGGCGAAAGAGATCTGCGCGCAGGCTGACGCGCTGGCCACCGCGGCCAAGCGCCACCGTGGTCGAGAGCCGGCCGCCTACGACGTCGACATCGATGTGGGGGCCGGCCGCCGCGTCACCGGCACCGTGCCGCGAGTCTACGGTGACCGGTTGGTGTCGGTGAGGTACTCGAAGCTCGATGGACGCCATCTGCTCGAATCTTGGATTCGGTTGGTGGCGTTGAGCTCTCAGCGTCCCGGCGGGGACTGGGCCGCGGTGTGCATCGGACGGCCGAGGCGCCCCGGGCGCCCGAAGGAACGCCTGCTGGGCGCCCCCGAGGGGGCCGCCGATGTGCTGCGCGACCTCGTGGCGATCTACGACGCCGGTCGCCGCGAGCCGATCCCGTTGCCGCTCAGGACTTCCTACGCATGGGCCGAGACGGAGTACACCCGCGGGGACCCCAGGCGCGAGGCGGGCTGGAAGTGGAACACCGGAAAATTCGCCGGCGAGAACGAAGAGCGAGCCCACGTCAGGGTGTGGGGGCTGAACTTCCCGCTTGACGGCCTGATCGCGGCCGGCCTTCCGGACTATGCGACACGGCTGTGGCTGCCGCTGCTGCAAGCCGAGAGGGATCCCGACTGATGGACATGGCGCCGTTCGACCTCCTCGGTCCGCTGCCGGCGGAGCGGAGCACCACCGTGCTGGAGGCCAGCGCGGGCACGGGAAAGACGTTCGCGCTGGCGGGGCTGGTGACCCGCTATGTCGCCGAAGGCGTTGCGACGCTTGACCAGATGCTGCTGATCACGTTCGGCCGGATGGCCAGCCAGGAGCTGCGGGAACGGGTGCGCTGTCAGATCCTCGAGGCGCTGCTGGCGTTCGACGACCCGTCCGCCGCGGCGGCCAACGACCTGATCGAGCACCTCCTGAAAGGGTCGGCCGAGGAGTTGGCCGAGCGACGGCTGCGGCTGCGTGATGCGCTGGCCGGCTTCGACGCGGCGACGATCGCCACCACTCACCAGTTCTGTCAGCTGGTGTTGCGGTCGCTGGGCGTCGCCGGTGACACCGAATCCGGCGTGCAGCTGGTCGAGAGCCTCGACGACGTCGTCGGCGAGATCGTCGACGACCTCTACCTCGCGCACTTCGGGCAGCAGTCCGACGATCCGCTGCTGACCCGGGAGCAGGCACTTGATCTCGCGCGCAGCGTGGTCGTCAACGCGCACACCCAGCTGCGCCCGCTGGACCCCGCCCCCGGTCTCGAACCTGCCGTGCGGGTCGGGTTCACCCTAGCCGTGAGCGAGGAGCTGGAGAAGCGGAAGCGCACGTCGGGCATCCTGCACTACGACGATCTGCTGTCCCGGCTCGCGAATGCCTTGGAAGACAACGAATCACCGGCACGCGCACGGATGCGGCAACGGTGGTCGATCGTGATGGTCGACGAGTTCCAGGACACCGACCCGGTCCAGTGGCAGGTGATCGACCGCGCCTTCAGCGGGCACTGCACGGTCATCCTGATCGGCGACCCGAAGCAGGCGATCTACGCGTTCCGCGGCGGCGACATCGTCGCCTACCTGCATGCCGCAGAGACCGCCGGTGACCGGAAGACGTTGGGCACCAACTGGCGAAGCGACGGCCCGCTCGTCGACAGCTTGCAGGCGGTGCTGAAGGACGCCCAACTCGGCGACCCCCGAATCGTCGCGCGCGAGGTCGCTGCTCGGCACACCGAGCACCGCCTCAAGGGGGCACCGCACAACGCACCGTTCCGGCTGCGCGTGGTGTCGCGGGATGCGTTCGGCACCCGCCCCGACCGGGTCATCAAGATGGACAAGCTGCGCCGGCACATCGGCGAGGACCTCGCCGCCGACATCGCGGCACTGCTGGCGAGTGGGGCGACGTTCTGCGACGAGCCGCTCCGGCACGGCGACGTCGCGGTGATCGTGGAGAACCACACCGACGGCCGGGCCTGCTTCGACGCGTTGGCGGCCGCGGGCATCCCCGCCGTGTACACCGGCGACTCGGATGTGTTCCGCTCCCCGGCGGGCGACGACTGGTTGTGCCTGCTGGAGGCGTTCGACCAGCCGCACCGCTCGGGCCTGGTGCGCGCAGCGGCGACCACGATGTTCTTCGGTAAGACGGCGGAGGACCTCGCGACCGGGGGCGACGCGCTCACCGACGCCGTCGCGAACACGTTGCGGGAGTGGGCCGACCATGCCCGCGAGCGCGGTGTCGCGGCGGTGTTCGAGGCGGCGCAGCTGGCGGGGATGGGCCGCCGCGTGTTGTCGTGGACCGACGGCGACCGGCACATGACCGACCTGGCGCACCTGACCCAGGTGCTGCACGAGACCGCGCACCGCGAACACTTCAACCTGCCCGCGCTGCGCGACTGGCTGCGCACTCAGCGGGACACGCCCCGCGGTGCCGTCGAGCGCAACCGGCGGCTCGACAGCGATGCCGCTGCGGTGCAGATCATGACGGTGTGGGTCAGCAAGGGCCTGCAGTTCCCGGTGGTCTACCTGCCGTTCGCGTTCAATCGGCATATCTTCACCGAGGACGCCGTGCTGTACCACGAGGGCGAGACCCGGTGCCTGCACATCGGCGGCGAGCTCAGCCCCGACTGGACCGACGTGCAGGCGCGCGGCCGCCGCGAGGCCGCGGGCGACGACGTCCGGCTGACCTACGTCGCGCTGACCCGGGCACAGTCGCAGGTCGTGGCGTGGTGGGCGCCGTCGCACGACGAGCCGAACGGCGGCCTGTCGCGTCTGTTGCGCGGCCGCTCACCGGGTGACCCGGTGGTGCCGGACCAATGCGATCCGCCGAAGATCGACGACGCCGACGCGATGACGGCCCTGCGCGCCTGGGAGCAGGCCGGGGGGCCGGTGCTCGAGGAGTCCGTCATCGTCGCGCCCAGCCACGTCGAATTGCCCGGTGCGCCAGCCGGTCTCAAGGTCCGCCACTTCCACCGCCGCATCGACACGACCTGGCGGCGGACGTCCTATTCCGGGCTGCTGCGCGCCGCCGAGTCGGCGGGAGTGTCGAGCGAACCGGAGGTCATCGAACTCGACGACGAAGTCGGTGAGATCGCTGTGCAGGCGGCGACGGCTGTCGGCGCGGACGTGGTGTCGCCGATGGCGGAGCTGCCGACGGGCGCCAAGTTCGGCTCGCTCGTGCACGCGGTGTTGGAGACCGCCGATCCGTTCGCCACCGATCTGGCCGCTGAACTGGCGGCACAGATCCGCGAACACTCGGTGTGGTGGCCGGTCGAGGTGGCACCGGAAGATCTCGCCGCGGCGCTGGTGCCGTTGCACGACACCCCGTTGGGCCCGCTGGCGCCCGGCATGACCCTACGGCAGATCGGCTTGCGAGATCGGCTGCGGGAGTTGGACTTCGAGTTCCCGCTGGCCGGTGGCGATGTGCGCGGCCAGGCGCCGGCGATCACGTTGGCCGACGTCGGCCGCCTGCTGGCTCAGCATCTGCCGGCCGACGATCCGCTCGCTGCGTACGCGGCGCGGCTCACCGACGACGCGCTCGGCCCGCAGTCGCTGAAGGGTTATCTGACCGGCTCGCTGGACGCGGTGCTCCGGGTCGACGATCGCTACCTCGTCGTCGACTACAAGACGAACTGGCTCGGCGGTGCGCCGGGCGAACTGACGGCTGCGGACTACGGCCGGGCCCAGCTGGTCGAGGCGATGCTGCACTCCGACTATCCGCTGCAGGCGCTACTGTACTGCGTTGTGCTGCATCGCTTCCTGCGGTGGCGGCTGCCGCAGTACTCGCCGGAGCAGCACCTCGGTGGCGTGCTGTACCTGTTCGTGCGCGGGATGTGCGGTGCGCAGACCCCGGTCGTCGACGGCCATCCGGCAGGGGTGTTCAGCTGGCATCCGCCCGCCGCGCTGATCGTCGCGATGTCGGATCTGCTCGATGCGGGAGCGGTGGCGGCATGAGCGTGGTGGCGGCGGCCGCGTCCGGGTTGCTCGGGGCCTTCAACGACGCCGGCATGTTCGAGGCGTCCGACATCCAGGTCGCTCGCCGCCTGACGGCGTTGGCCGAAGAGTCCGACGAGTCGGTCGCGCTGGCGCTCGCGCTCGCGGTGCGCGCACTGCGTGGCGGTTCGGTGTGCGTCGACTTGGCGTCGGTGGCCGGGCAACTGGAGATGCCAAACTTGCCGTGGCCGCCACCGGAGCAGTGGCTGGCAGCGGTGCGCAACAGCCAGCTGGTGACTGACACGCCAGTGCTGCGGTTGCTGGGCGACCTGCTGTATCTCGACCGGTACTGGCTCGAGGAGCAGCAGGTGCGCGACGACGTGCTGGCGTTGCTCTCGAAGCCGCTGCCGAGCGAGGTGCCGAGCCTTGACCGGCTGTTTCCCGCGGGCTGGGAGGAGCAGCGCGCATCTGCGGAAGTGGCGCTGTCGCAATCGCTTACGGTCTTGACCGGCGGTCCCGGGACGGGCAAGACCACGACGGTGGCGCGACTGTTGGCGCTGCTGGCGGAGCAGGCCGCGCTGACCGGACGGCCGCGACTGCGCATCGCGCTGGCCGCGCCGACGGGCAAGGCCGCGGCCCGGCTGCTGGAGGCGGTGCAGCTGGAAGTCGACAAGCTCGACGCGGCCGACCGCGAAAGGCTGCCGGAGCTGTCGGCATCCACCCTGCACCGGCTGTTGCGGCCTCGGCCGGACAACTCGTCACGGTTCCGGCATCACCGGGAGAACCGGTTGCCGCACGACGTGATCGTCGTCGACGAGACGTCGATGGTGTCGCTCACGTTGATGGCGCGGCTGCTCGAAGCGGTGCGCCCCGACAGCAGGCTGCTGTTGGTGGGCGACCCGGACCAGTTGGCGTCGGTGGAGGCCGGGGCGGTGTTGGCCGACCTGGTCGACGGGCTGGGACAGCGGTCGGATGTGCGGATCGCGGCGCTGAAGACATCGCATCGGTTCGGCGAGTCGATCGGTGCGTTGGCGACGGCGATCCGTGACGGCGATGCCGACCGGGTCATCGCGCTGCTGGCGGGGGGTGGCGAGCACATCGAATGGGTCAGCGCGGCGGACCCGACCGAGCAGCTCAGGAAAGTGCTTCTGCCCCATGCGTTGCGGTTGCGCGAGGCCGCGGTCCTCGGCGATGCGAAGGCGGCACTGGCGACGTTGGACGAACATCGGCTGTTGTGCGCGCACCGGCGCGGACCGTACGGCGTGCGGTTCTGGAACCGTCAGGTCGAACGGTGGTTGACCGACGCGACCGGTGAGCCGCCGTGGACCGAGTGGTACGCGGGCAGGCCGGTGCTCGTGACGGCGAACGACTACGGACTGGGTCTCTACAACGGCGATGCCGGGGTGACGGTCGCGCGCCCGGACGGATTGCGCGTGGCGGTCGCGGCGCTCGAGTTCGGCGTCGGCCGGTTGACCGACGTGGAGACGATGCATGCGATGACGATCCACAAGTCCCAAGGCAGCCAGGCCGACGAGGTCACGGTGCTGATGCCGTCGTCGGACTCGCGGTTGTTGACGCGGGAGCTGTTCTACACCGCGGTGACTCGCGCGAAGCAACGCGTGCGTGTGGTGGGCTCGGAGGAGTCGCTGCGGGGTGCGATCGACCGGCGGGCCGTGCGGGCGTCCGGCCTTGCGCAACGCCTGCTGACCGACTGACCGCGTCGAGCTCCCCCCTTCCGACCCGCCCGTGTTCCACAACCGGTACCGAAATTGCCCACGTACCGAGCGACAACAGCACCCGAACCTCCGCCACGCCTCACGTTGTCGCTCGGTACGCGGGCAAACGGAGATACGTTCCTTTCCGCCCGATCGCGCCCGCGCTTCTCCTGACCTGAAC
>NZ_LZKP01000064.1 GCF_001672895.1 Mycobacterium sp. E740 | reverse complement strand
CCACCGGCGCTCAGACCGGCACCACGCTCATCCTGCCCGGATCTGGCGGTGTTCAGGTGAGCGCTGACGGGCGCCGTGCCTTGTTCACCGCCTACCAAGTCGACAGCGCCAACGTAACCACTCGGACGGTGCTGATCGACATCGCCAACGGCGCCCAGATCGGCTCCACCGGTACCCTCACTTCGCCACTCGTAGTGGCCGGCACCGGGGGATCAGCCAGTTCGGCTCTACTGTTGAATGCCGACGCCAGCCGGGCGCTGATAACGACTGGCATCTACGATCCGGCCATCACCGACCTCGTCAGCCGGCTCGCGGTGGTTGACACAGTTTCCGGCACCCAGATCGGTGCCGCGGTCAACGTCACCGGCGAGCTATCCAAATCACTACGGTTGACCGCCGACGGCCGGCGCGTGCTGATCACCACACGCAGTTACGCGGTAGAGACCGGGATGCACACCACCCGGGTAGCGGTGATCGACACCAACCGCGGGGCCCAAGTGGGCACCACCCTCATCCTCGACGGCGAACAGGTCGACTCCCCCCGGTTGAACGCCGACGGCAGCAGAGCCTTGGTCACGGTGAGGAGCTATGAGCCGGCCACGGGCAACTATAGCACCTGGGTGATTCAGATCGACCCCACCACCGGCGCCCAGGTCGGCATCGTGCCCTTCACGCAGGATCCTCGGGACGCTCAGTACAGCTTGATAAGTGCGGACCGAACTCGCGCCGTGAACATCACAAGCACCTATCCCGACGGCACCACTCGGGTGGCAGTCCTGTCGATTCAGCAACGCGTATGAACCTCAGCGATCGCGCGCCCTTGATGACCTGTTCGGCATCCGGTGTAGCCCTGCGCTAGTCGCCGGTGCGCTGCACCCGCGAGTCGAAGTCACTGTTGAACGGGCAACCGCCGGTGACCGTGTAGTGGCCGCGTCCGGTGAGTAGCGTGATCGGATCCTGCGGCGGCTGCGGCAACGGATACTGCAGGCTGATTTCGCGGTGTGCGGTTCCACCGTTCTTGCACTGCGAGTCCGCCGAGGTGTTGGTCAGCACGAACTGGTTCTGCTCGAATGCCAATATCTTGGCGTCGTTCGGGTTCAGCCAGTAGCTCAGGCAGCGCTGTCCGGTGCGCAGGCAGTAGGTCTGGATGTCGAAACTTGCTTCGGCACTTCGGTTTCCGTCGACGTAGGTGTCGGTCTCCTGGTAGCGGCCGTGCAACGCCTCGGCGGGCGATACCACCCGTGGCGGCTGGGCCGCCGGGTCGGCGAGCGCCGCGCCCGGCTGCGGGTCACCGGTGCGGGTGAATTTCACGGGCTGGTTGCTCGCGCAAGTGCCGTTTGTCGACCGGACGACGAGTTGCCCTTTGAGCGTTCCGTCGGGCTGTGGCTGCAGGGTGAACGCCTCCCATAGCTCGACCGGCTCACCCTGGCAGGTGGTCTGCTTCGCGCTGACGGCTTCCCATCGTCCGTCGATCTCGTCGAGCACCAGCGTCGAGGTGGTGGTGTGAGAGCCGCCGACTTTCGTCGCCGCCGCGACGCATTGCTGGGCAGGGCAGGCCGATTTGATCACCCAGGTTTCGTTGCCGCCCTGGATATTTGAATACGGCTCGCCATTCGGTTTCGTCGGTGGGCCGAATTCGACGGCGAACGTCCCGTCGAGCGGCGCATCCGGGGGGCGGGCGACGGGCCGCTTTTCGTTGCCGTTGCCGTCGCCGCCGCCGGCGAGCACGGCGAGAATCGTGGCCGCCGCAGCGATGATCAGCACGATGGCGAGCGGCACCACTATCGATGCCCGTCGCCACCACGGCCATGACCCGTCCTCGTCGGGCTCGCGCTGGGTTTCATCCTGCTCGATCTGTTCGGCCGGGCGCGCCTGTGTCGGTGCGAAGGCCTGCTCGGCATCCAGTGGAGGCGCGGCCTGAGTGGCTGCCCATGCCCTCTGCTCGTTCTCCTGTTCGGCCGCGCGAGCTTGTGTCGGCGCCCACGCCTGCCCGACCTGATCGGTGGGGGCCGAGGGCGCCGGACCCGCGGCCGTCGGCAGTGGATGAGGTCGTACCGGCAGGGTGGTGTCGGCCGCGTTGGCGACAGCCCTGCTCGCTGCTCGGGCGAGTTCAACCGTCGTGCCATACCGATCGTCGGGATCCTTGGCCATGCCCGCCGCGATCACCGCATCCAATTCCGACGTCACATCCGGCCGCTTGATCGACGGCCGTGGCGGTGGGGTGGTGAGGTGACTGGCGATCTGCTGCTCGACACTGTCGCCGGGGAACGGGCGCGCCGAGGTCAGGCATTCGTACAGCACACACGTCAGCGCATAGATGTCCGCACGGCTGTCGCTCTGGCCGGCGGTGAAGCGCTCGGGCGCCATGTACGGCCACGTGCCGACCACGTTGCCGGTGGCGGTCAATTTGGTCTCTCCGGCGGCGCGCGCGATCCCGAAGTCGATCAGATACGAGAAATCATCTTCGGCGACAAGGATATTCGACGGTTTGACGTCTCGATGCACCAGCCCGATCCGATGCGCGGCATGCAGCGCCGACGCGATCTGCTCGATGATCTTCACCGCTCGTGCGGGTGCCATCGGGCCGTCGGCCAGCACGTGTTCGAGGTCCCGGCCCTCGATCAGTCGCATGTCCACATACAGCCGACCTTCTATCTCGCCGAAGTTGTGGATCGGGACGACGTGCGGATTGGTCAGCCCCGCCGCGGCGAATGCTTCGTGCCGGAATCGCTCCTCGAAGACGGGGTCGGCGGCCAGTTGGGCCGGCAACACCTTGACCGCGACCACACGTTGGGTGGCCGTGTCGTACGCCTTCCACACCTCGCCCATGCCGCCGCGGCCCAACAGCTCGACCAACCGGTACCGCCCGAAAGGCGCTCCGTCCACTACGCCTCCCGCGTACTGCGGCAAACCAGCAGGTGCACAACTATCACCATAAGCCGCTCGTGCACGGTTGGAATGGCTTCTCGGCTCGAGCGCAGCTCCGCAGGAGGTTCTTTTGCAGATTCTCAGATGTTCACGACCTCTGGCTGAGACAATCCGACGGTCTGGTCAGCGGGGGTCGGCCAGGTCAAAGGGGACAACCGATGAACTCGTCACCCACAGCCAAGGGTCGCCTGTCAATGCCTGTCGCAGTTGACATCCGGCGAGCGCGGCGCCTAGCGGCCGCACTGGCTTCGGTAGCAGCGGTCTCGCTGATCCTGATGAGTTCCGCGGGCCAGTCGGCTTCCGCTCAACCGGTGGACGACACCACCTATCCGAGCGAAACCGCTTACGCCCCTGCGCAGGAGGCGCCCGCGGAGTCGCCGGCCTACGAGGCGCCGGTGCAGGTCCCGACTGCCGCGGCGCCGGTGCAGGTCCCGACTCCCGAGGCGCCGGCGCAGATCCCGACTCCCGAGGCGCCGGTCACCACCGAACAAACGCAGGCGCCGGTCGTCACGACGACGTTGGCGCCACAGGTCAGCGCCGAGCCGCAACCGGCGACCACGACCCAGACCGCGCCGCAACCCACTCCGACGACGCAGGCGACGACCCAATCCACCACGGCCCCGACGACGACAGGTTCGGCGGCCCTCACGATGCCGTCGTCGGCGGTGGCGTCTACGACGAACACCGCCACATCCACCAGCGAGCAGGCGACCCCGAAACCCTCTACCACGACGGCGACTCCACAGACCACCGGGACCTCACCCACCGAGCAGTCGAGTCGGGAGGTGACGACTCCCGTTGGCGGATCGACCGTTTCGTCGGTGGTGACGCAATCGGAGAGCGCGCAGCTTGCTGCCGGTGTGACGAAAACCCCTGAGCCGCAGCGGTTACAGGCCGCTCCCCAGGACATCGAAGCGGCGCAGCAGGCCCCCCCTGTCCAGCAGAATCCGCCACCGGCACCGCCGGCCGAGATCGACCGTCTGAGGAGTTTGGTGCTTCCGCTGGCGAATCCCGACGCCAAGCCGGGCGACAGCGGCCAGGCGGCCCCGGCCGCCAACGACAAGGTATTGCAGTGGCAACCGGACTGGGTGCAGTACGACCGGTACTTCAGGCCGCTGATCTTCAACCCGTATCCCGAGCCGCTGCGTGTGATCTACGACGTCGCCGGAGTACCTCGGATCCTGCTCATCCCGCCGCTGGGGCGAATCGTCACCGAAGTTCGCGATCTTGGCTCGTACAACTTCACGGCGCTGCGGCTCAATCCGCTCGGAAACCCCGTCGGTGTCGCGGTCGGCAACTTCTTCGGCGGCGGTTACTACCCGGGACCGGGGCTGCCGCCTCCGCCGCCGCCTCCACCCGTGCGGACGCTCGCCGACGTACCCGTGCAAGTCAAGTACACCGATGCCACGTACCAGCCGATCGTGGTGCGAAAGCTCGTCGACGTCGGCCCCGACCCGGCCGCCGGCGGTGCGCGCAAAGTGCTGCTGGACGGCGTGACCCCCGCGTGGGGTGAATGGAAGCAGAACGAGAGCGGGTTACCGCAGTTCGAGGTCCACGAGACCCAGAGCTTCCCCGGTATGGAGGCGCCCGCCGAGGGACCACTGCCCGGCGACTACGACCTGCAATTGCTCAGTGACTCCGCACCGACCGGCCTCAGCGGTAAAGACCTGACCCTCATCATCGCGGCCGCTGTCGTGGCGGCGGTGGGCGTCGGCGCGATCTTCCTGACGATCTTCCTGGGCAGGCGTCGTCGTATCAGGCACTGAAGAGCGGTTTGTGTCGCGGGTCACGGGGGTACGCCGCGTTCATGATCAAGCAAGCCAGTGTTGCCTTTGCCGTGTTGGCCGCCACGATGGCCGGCTGTTCGAACCAGGCGTCCGACGGATCGTCGAGCACGACCACCACTCCCACCACGACGAGCGGGGCGGCCTCGGCTAAAACGCTGACCGCCCAGCTCAACACCACCGACGGCAAGCACGTCGCCGACGCCACCATCGATTTCTCCAGCGGCTACGCCACGGTGACCGTCCAAACGGTGGAGGACGGCATCTTGTCGCCGGGTTTCCACAGCATGCACATCCACGCCGTCGGCACGTGTGACGCCAACTCCGGTTTCGCATCTGCGGGCGAGCACCTGCAGGCCCCCGGGCACACCGGTCAGCCCGCCAGCGGCGATCTCCCTCCGCTGCTGGTGCGCTCGAACGGAGCCGGCAAGCTCGTGGCCACCAGTGACGGCTTCACCGAGGAACAGCTCAAGACCCCGCAAGGCTCGTCGATCGTGCTGCATGAGGGCGCCTCCATGGGGACCGAAGCCGATTCGCCGCGCATCGCGTGTGGAGTGCTCAGCCCCGCGAGCGCGACGAGCACCTCGACATCGACGTCGACGTCCACGTCCACGTCCACAGTCACGACGACTGCGGTGGCACCGGTGCCGCCGGCGACTCCCACCGAGACGACGACGACCACCTCATCTACTTCGGCCACCACCACGGCAAGCACCGAGACCAGCACAGTGACCGTTACCGGGTCGCCTACGACCACAGTGACGACGCCTCCCCCGCCGCCCGGCGGCTGACGCGGCGGCCCGGTGCCGTCGAAACGCCGCGCGTCCGGCGGCCCGCCGGGTTTGCTTGACACATGCGCGTCACGAATGCGGTTCGCAGATGGGCTGCGGGGCTGGCGCTGCTGGCCCTGCTCGCCAGCGGCGTCGGCGTGGCGGCGGTGATGATCCTCGGCAGCGCCGCCACGCCCGAGCAGGTGCCGAGGGCGGCTGCCCCACGCACATCGCTCGCACCACCGCCACCGAAAGTTCCCACCCCGGTGGAGTTCAGGGTCAACGTGGTCATCACCGACCGGCAGTGCTTGCCCGACGCATCCTCCTGCACTTACCGATACACGATCGAGCCAAAATACGTTGGGCTGCATCCGCTGCCGCAGACTCCGTTCACGGTCTTCTACGAGGTGGTCGGCGGCAGTGCGCCGCAGCAGGGTGAATTCACCGTGCACGAGGAGCAGGCGAAGATACTCAAGGACGTCGTGCTGGAAGGACCGCCCGCAGCGCAACTGAAGGCGAATGTGCTGCGGGTGGCCGGCTGAATTCCGCCATTCGGCACCCCGACCAAGGGCGATGGCCGCATTGTGGCTCCTATGACGAAGTCTTCGCTGCTCCGCGCCGGAGAAGGCTTGCCCCGCGGCGTCCAGGGGGCCGCCGACCCTCGCTTCGGCACCGTGCTGCGCGTGTTCGCCGGACTGTTTCCCGGCAGGCGGTTCGGTGGCGGCGCTCTTGCCATCTACGTCGACGGCCGACCCGTTGTCGATGTGTGGACCGGGTGGTCAGACCGCGCGGGCCAGCAGCTGTGGACCGCCGATACCGGGGCGATGGTGTTCTCCGCAACGAAGGGGGTGGCCGCGGCGGTGATCCACCGCCTGGTCGACCGTGGTCTGCTGTCCTACGACGAGCCGGTGGCCGCGTACTGGCCCGAGTTCGGCGCGAAGAACAAAGACAAGATCACCGTGCGCGATGTGCTGCGGCACCGCTCCGGGCTCTCCCATCTCCACGGCGTCACGAAGGAGGAGTTGCTCGACCACACCGCCATGGAGGCCAAGCTGGCCGCCGCGCCCGTCGACCACCTGCGCGGCTGGCCGGCCTACCACGCGCTGACCTACGGCTGGCTGCTGTCCGGGCTGGCGCGGTCGGTGACGGGACTGGGCATGCGTGAGCTGATCCGCGAAGAAGTGGCCCGCCCGCTCGACACCGACGGCCTGCACCTGGGCCGGCCGCCGGCCGATTCACCGACCAAGGTGGCGCAGATCCTTGCGCCGCAGAGCACCCGCGGCAATCCGGTGTTCAACTTCGTCGCGCCCAAGGTGGCCGGTATGCCGCTGTCGGGCGCGTTCGGCGCGATGTTCTTCCCCGGGATCAAATCGCTTGTGCAGGGCGACATCCCGTTTCTCGACGGCGAAGTGCCCGCGGCGAACGGCGTCGTGACCGCCCGCGGGCTGGCCAAGATGTACGCGGCGATCGCCAACGACGGACGCATCGACGGAACCCAGTTCCTCTCCGAGGACCTCGCCCGCGGTCTCGTCGGCCGTCCGCGGCCGTGGCCCGACCTCAACGTCGGCGTGCCGATGCCGTTTCACCTCGGCTATCACGAATCGCCGATTCCCGGTCTGCTCAAGGGGTTCGGCCACATCGGGCTCGGCGGCACGCTCGGCTGGGCGGATCCCGGGACGGGCAGTGCGTTCGGGTTCGTGCACAACCGGCTGTTGACCCCGATGGTGCTCGACATGGGGTCGTTCGCCGCGTTGGCCCGCCCGCTGCGAACCGCGACCACCGCGGCGCGCCACGCCGGTCCGCTCGTCGTGCCGAAATACGGTGCGCGCTACCGGGAACCGGCCGCACCGAAGCGGCCCGCAGGGCGGCGCTAGCGAGGCCCGACGCCGCGTGCCTGGGGAAGCGGCAGGTCGTTGTAGGTGGCGATGCCCGGGGCCGCCGCCACGACCGCCGGTATCGCATGGATCGGCGGCATCGCGGTCATGATGTGCCCGAGCACGAAGAAGTCCTCGATCGACTTCGCGTTCTCGATCATGTCCTGCGGCGGGAGGAAACCGACCTGCATGTTGACCGTCGGCCGACCGTCGATGGTGATCTTCCAACCGTCGCCGTCGAGCTGCCAATCCGGCTCGAGGTGCTGACCCTTCTTCCACCGCACGTTGATGTCGACGACAGTCTTACCGCCGGCGATACCCTGCCAGCTGGCGAACACGCCGGCAACGTGCCCCGCCGGGATCGTCCACGAAGCCATCGCGAGATCCTCTGTGGTCTGGGCATATTCGGAAACGCACTTGATCTCGTCGAGTTCGACACCGATCGAATCGGCGACCAGGCGGACGGCTTCGGCGAACACCGCGGTGCCCTGGGCAGCCATCGGCGCAAGGTTCGGATCGTCGATCGCGGTGCCGAAGCCGACGGGTCGTTCGGTGTCGGGGGAGTCGTAGAGCGTCGTGTCGGCGGACTCGGCGATGGTGACCTTGTCCACCCGATCGCAGGCCGTCGAGGCGACGATCGCGAGCAGTTCCGCGAAGCCCGGGCTGACCCCGGAACCGAACAGCGTCGAACCGCCACGCTCGCATGCCTTTTGGAGCTTGTCCCGACCATCGCCGAGATTGTGGCCGGTGATGAACGAGGCGGACGCCACGACGTTGACTCCGGCCTCGAGGATCCGGACCAGTTCGTCGACGTCGATCCACATCGGGTTGTAGACCACCACGTCGGGCTTGAGCGCCAGCAGCGCGTCGACGTCGTTGGTGGCCTGCACGCCGAGCGGCGCCATGCCGGCGAGTTCACCGGCGTCTCGGCCCACCTTGTCCTGCGACCACGCGTAGAGGCCGACGAGTTCATAGTTCGGGTTCTTGGCGATCGCCTCGACCGAACTCTTGCCGACGTTGCCGGTGGTCCATTGGACGACGCGGTAAGGAGTGTTTGGCACGCGCACAGCATAGGAGAACGCGGCGTGCCGCGAGACCGTTTTTGCCGACCGGCGAAAAATAACCGGCGCGCCCACTAACCTGTACGCGATGAGCGGCCGCACCCGGGGGCGTCCGCCCCGGATCAGCCGCGACCACATCGTCGCGGCGGCCCGCGGCGTGGCGCGCGCCAACCTGACGATGCAGGCGGTCGCCGATGCCCTGGGGGTCAGCCGCAAGGCCCTGCACTACTACGTCGGCGACCGCGAAGGGCTGCTGACGCTGGTGGTCTCCGACCTCTTCGAAACGGAGCTGGCCGGCGTTGAGCTGCCGGCCGGCGACGACTGGGGCGCGGTGTTACGGGCATACGCGGTCGCGTTCCGTGACGGTCTGGTCCAGGTGGGCGGCGCGACCGATTTCACACGGTTGCGCGGTATCGGCGCGGAAACGGCCTTGGCCCTGGCCGACCGGGTGCTCGACGCGTTGCTCGCGGCGGGCTTCACACCCGACTGGGCGCGCTACGGGCTGACGGCAGCGTCGAACATCGCGCAGTCGGCCGCGCACAGCACCGGCGCGCAGACCGCCTCCGGTGTGCATCCGCATCGCGCCCAGACCTCCGAGGCGTTGACCCGCGAGCCAGAGGACACCTACCCGGCGCTGCGCGCGGTGCTGGCATCCGCCGAATCTCAGCGACACGACGCCGCGCGTCAGTTCGACTTCGAGATGGAGCTGCTGATCGCCGGTATGGACCGTCTGCTGGCCGATTAGGCCGGCCTCAACGCGGCCTTGCCGGTCCGTTCCTGCCCGCCGCGGTCGATCCAGGTCAGATCGATCACGTCGCCGGGGTAGTGACGGTCCAGCACGTAGGTCAGGGTGGTCGCCGAATCCAACGGTGTGCCGTCCAACACGGTCAGAACGTCCCCGTCGAGAAGTCCTGCCTGCTCGGCCGGCCCACCGCGGAGGACCTCGGCGATCTGCACGCCCGGGCCGCGTTGCGCCGAGCGGACACCGACGCCGAGCAGCACGGGCGGCCCGATGTGGACGTCGGCCGAGGCGGCGCGGGACCGAATCTGGTTCGCGATGGGAATGGCGTCGTTGATCGGGATCGCGAAGCCCTCGCCGCCAGGACCGAAGCGATAGTTCACCGATGCTGCGGTGGTGATCCCGACGACTTGGCCGGCGCCGTTGATCACTGGTCCGCCAGAATCGCCCGCGACCACCGGCGCGGCGAACTCGAAGAGCCCGGCCAGTTCGTCCTTGCTGCCGGTCAACGAATCTTCGGCGTTGACGGTGCGGCCGAACGCGGTGACCGAGCCGACTTCGCGGGTCAACGGCCCGTTCGATCCGTTGGCGTTGCCGAGCGCGACCACGGGTTCGCCCGGAACCAGCCGCGCGGAATCGCCGATCGGCGCAGCGGGCAGACCGTTCGCGCCGATCAGTTGCAGCACCGCGATGTCACGCTTGCGGTTGTAGCCGACCAGCTCGGCCGGGTAGGACCGGCCACCGACGCTCGCGGTGATCCGGTCGGCGCCCGACACGACGTGGAAGTTCGTCAGCACCTGACCGGCCGGATCGAGCACGAAACCGGTGCCGTTGCCGATCGCGTGCTGGTAGTTGATCTCGGTGTCGATGCGGACGACGGCCGGCTCCACCGGAACCGCCGCGGCGATCGGATCGACCGGGGCTGCGGTGGCCGGAAAAACCGGTGTGGCCAGCGCCAACACTGCGCCCAGTGCAATCAGCAGCGTCGCGAACGGACGCCATGCGGGGAATTTGCCCATGCCCCCATAGTGCCCGATGCGCGAATTGCTAATCCTCGAGCGCTACGCCGCCGCGTAGGCGCCTGCGCCGTCGGCGTGCGGGCTCGGGTCTGCGATTGCGCAGCTTGGCGTCGGTTTGATCGGCTTCTTCAGGCTCTTCGGTGGTGGCCTGAGGCTCCTCGGTGGCCGCCTCCGCCGCCTCCGTCGCCTTCGGTTCCTCGGGCTCGTCGGTCTCCGCGGTCTCCTCGGTTGACTCGTCGCTCGAGTAGACCGCTTCGACGTCTTCAGCCTCTTCGGCGCCTTTACGTCCGCGGCGGCGCTTCTTGGGTGCCTTGACCTTCAGCGGTTTCGGCGGCGGTGGCGGCAGCTCGGCCACCGAGGCCAGATAGAACGCGCCGACACCGAGCACAGCGATCGCCGCTGCGGCGCCATAGACGCCGAACAGCCAGCGTCCCGCGTCGTCGAGCGAAAGCCAGATCTCGCTGATCGCAGCGCCGATGATCAGCACCCCGGCCAACACGTGCAGAACGATGGACCAGGTACGCAATCTCAGCGCCAGCTGCGGTGTGCCGAACTCCGGTCTCCGGGTGCGCAGCAGCGTGAAGACCACCGGCAGCGCCGCCAGTCCGATCAGCGCGCCGGTGACGATGCGCATCGCGGTTCCGAGCGTGTGCGGGATGTCCCCGGACAGCTCGTACCAGCGGGGCAGCACGAAAAAGAAGTACAGAACACCAGCTATGACGCTGAACGACGCGTGCCAAATCACCGCGACGGTGCGGCTCATACTCCTCCTAGGCACTTGTGTGGCCGGGGTGCGACCGGGCGAGCCGTGCGACGCACCCCGGGCCGAGTGCGGAGGATGCGGGATTTGAACCCGCGAGGGCTATTAACCCAACCCGCGTTCCAGGCGAGCGCCATAGGCCACTAGGCGAATCCTCCGCGGGCCATGGTAGCCGACCTCACTGATGAGCCCGTCCAGATGCGGGCCGCTCTGGTATTAGACTCGCCGTGGACCCCGCGCGGCGTCCATCCTGTGAACTCCCCCAGGGCCGGAAGGCAGCAAGGGTCAATGGGCTCTGGCGGGTGCGCGGGGTCCCCTCACTTTTCCGCTCCTTTCGAAAGGCGCCCCGTGTCTTTTCTGTCGCTCGGCCGAGATGAACTCTCCGCACAGCATGAGCAGCAGAAGCGCAATTACGCGGAGTTGCAGGCCAGGGGACTCAAACTCGACCTGACCCGCGGTAAGCCGGGAGCCGCGCAGCTCGACCTGTCCAACGGGCTGCTGGACCTGCCCGGCAAGGACGACTTCCGTGACGGCGACGGCACCGACACCCGCAACTACGGCGGTGTGCACGGGCTGCCGGAGCTGCGCGCGATCTTCGGGGAGCTGCTGGGCATCCCGGTGCAGAACCTGATCGCGGGCAACAACGCCAGCCTGGAGCTGATGCACGACGTGGTGGTGTTCTCGATGCTGCACGGCACCGCGGACTCGTCGCGGCCGTGGATTCAGGAGCCGGCGCTGAAGTTCCTGTGTCCGGCTCCCGGTTACGACCGGCACTTCGCGATCAACGAGAGCCTCGGCATCGAGATGATCACCGTGCCGATGCGCGAGGACGGCCCCGACGTCGACCTGATCGAGGAACTCGTCGCCGCTGATCCGGCCATCAAGGGCATTTGGTGCGTGCCGGTGTACTCCAACCCGACCGGCGTCACCTATTCCTGGGAGACGGTCCGCCGACTCGTCCAGATGCGCACTGCCGCAACGGATTTCCGCATCATGTGGGACAACGCGTATGCGGTCCACACCCTGACTCACGACTTCGTCCGGCAGGTCGATGTGCTCGGGCTGGCCGAAGCGGCGGGCAATGCGAACCGGCCGCTGGTGTTCGCGTCGACGTCGAAGATCACGTTCGCCGGGGCAGGGGTGAGCTTCCTCGGCGGATCGCTGGGAAACATCGCCTGGTACCTGCAGCATGCGGGGAAGAAGTCGATCGGCCCCGACAAGGTGAACCAGCTGCGGCACCTGCGGTTCTTCGGCGACGCCGACGGGGTGCGCCTGCAGATGCAGCGCCACCAGCAGTTGCTCGCGCCGAAGTTCGCTGCGGTGCTAGAGATCCTGGAGGCGCGGCTCGGCGAGTCCAAGATCGCGTCGTGGACCGAACCCAAGGGCGGCTACTTCATCAGCCTTGACGTGCTGCCCGGAACGGCCAAGCGCACAGTCGCGCTCGCGAAGGACGCCGGCATCGCGGTGACCGAAGCCGGAGCGACGTTCCCGTATCGAAAAGATCCGGAGGACAAGAACATTCGGATCGCCCCGACGTTCCCGGCCGAGCCGGAGCTGCGGGCGGCGATCGATGGTCTGGCCACCTGCGCATTACTGGCTGCCACCGAGTCGCTGCTCGACAGTTGACGACCGGGCCATCGCCCCGCGGTTTGTGAGTCTGACGACGAAATTCGCCGAAAAGCGTCGTGAGATTCACAATCCATAGCCGCGCGAGCGCAGCGCGCCCTCGACCCGTACGACATAGGTAGCGCGCCGATAGCGCAGCAGGTCTCTGCTTACCCGGATGATGAACCAGCCGAGCTGCGGCAGGACGAACTGCTTGTCGAGGTCGCGCTGTCGCACGCTGGGGTCGGTCCAGTGTTGCGGGCCGTCGTATTCGATGCCGACCTTGAATTCCTCATAGGCCATGTCGACGCGTGCGACGAACTGCCCGTACTCGTCAAATATCCGGACTTGCGTCCGCGGCGCCGGAAGGCCCGCGTCGATCAACGCCAGTCGTGCGAGCGTCTCTTGCGGGGATTCGGCGCCGCTGTCCATCAGCGGAAGTACGCTCCGAAGCCGCGGTAAGCCCCGCGCGCCTGCGTGCTCGGCGATCACCGCCTCCACGTCGACGTGCTTCAGACCGGTGGCGTTGGCCAGTGCGTCGAGGCGTTGCACCGCGACAGTCCGCGACTCGACATGGCGACCGAGGTCGAACGCCGTGCGGGCTGGCGTCGTCACAGGAATCCCGCGTATTGCCACGAGTTCGCTCGGCAGCACGCGTTCGGTCCGGACGACCAGCTTCGTTGGCGCCCTGCGGTTGTCATGAATCAGTTCTGCGGGTTCCGACGGGTCGATGTACTTGGCGCCGTGCATCGCCGCCGCCGAGAGCCCCGCGACGATTCCGCGCCGCTTCGACCACATCCATGCGGCCCGCGCACGGTCGCGCGCCGACATGGCCGAGTCGCGTGCGACGTAGATACCCGGATACATAGGTTCGTACAAACGGCGCATCGCGCGTTCGGATATTGCACCGCTCGACAAGGCTTCGGTGCCGACGAACGGCCATGGCAACTCGGACATGCCCGTACGGTGCACCCGAGTACCGACGTCTCAGCGCTGCCGCCGCGAGTCATCCACAGGACCGTCCCGCCGTTTGTGAATCTGACGACGCAAACCGCCCGAAACTGTCGCCCGATGCACAATCCAGCGACATAGTGGTGGGCCGTCGCCGTGTCCGAGCGGCTCGGTAGCCTGCTGAGCGTGGCGCTCTACCGCAAGTACCGGCCGGCGACGTTCGCCGAAGTCGTCGGCCAGGAACATGTCACCGAGCCACTGTCGACGGCGCTGACGTCCGGCCGGATCAATCACGCGTACCTGTTCTCCGGTCCGCGAGGGTGTGGCAAGACCTCGTCGGCGCGCATCCTGGCGCGTTCGCTGAACTGCGAGCAGGGCCCGACCGCGACGCCGTGTGGGGTGTGCGATTCCTGTGTCGCGCTCGCGCCGAACGGCCCGGGCAGCGTCGACGTCGTCGAGCTCGACGCCGCCAGCCACGGCGGCGTGGACGACACCAGGGAACTGCGCGATCGCGCGTTCTACGCGCCGGCGCAGTCGCGCTACCGCATCTTCATCGTCGACGAAGCGCACATGGTCACCACGGCCGGCTTCAATGCGCTGCTGAAGATCGTCGAGGAGCCGCCCGAACACCTCATCTTCGTGTTCGCCACCACCGAACCGGAGAAGGTGCTGCCCACTATCCGGTCACGCACACACCACTACCCGTTCCGGCTGCTGGCGCCGCGCACCATGCGGACACTGCTCGAAGGTATCTGCGCGCAGGAGAACGTCACGGTCGACGACGCGGTCTATCCGCTGGTGATCCGCGCCGGCGGCGGCTCGCCACGAGACACGCTGTCGGTGCTCGACCAGCTGCTCGCCGGCGCCGAGGGCAACCACGTCCCGTATCCGCGTGCGCTGGCGCTCCTCGGTGCGACGGACGTGGCGCTGATCGACGACGCGATCGACGCGCTGGCCGCCGGCGATGCCGCAGCTCTCTTCGGCGTTGTCGAGGCGGTGATCGACGCCGGGCATGACCCCAGGCGGTTCGCGACCGACCTGCTGGAGCGGTTCCGCGACCTCATCGTGCTGCAGTCGGTGCCCGACGCCGGCGCACGGGGGGTGGTCGACGGGCCGGAGGACGTGCTGGAGCGGATGCGGGAGCAGGCGACGCGCATCGGCACCGCGACGCTGACCCGCTACGCCGAGGTGGTGCACGCCGGCCTCGGCGAGATGCGGGGCGCGACGGCGCCGCGGCTGCTGCTGGAAGTCGTGTGTGCGCGGCTGTTGTTGCCGTCGGCGAGCGACACGGAATCGGCTCTGCTGCAACGGGTTGAGCGCATTGAGACGCGCCTCGACATTTCCATTCCAGCGGAAGAGGGCGCCCCGTCGCAGGCGGCACCGCCGCGGCAGTACGCCCGCAAGAGCAGGACCTCCGAGCCGAAGGCGCCCACCGAGCAGGCGCCGCCGCGGACCGAGCCCGAGCCCGAGCCGGCGTCCGACAGCCCGCCGTCGCCACCGCCGGTGCGTCCGCCGTCGGATCCGGTGGTGGAGGCTCCGCCGCAGCCGGCGGTCACGGGCGAACCGAACGCGGCGGCGGTGCGCAGCATGTGGTCCACCGTGCGCGACAAGGTCCGTGAGCGTAGCCGCACCACAGAGGTGATGCTGTCGGGCGCGATCGTCCGCGCGATCGAGGGCGACACCCTGGTGCTCAGCCACGATTCCGCCCCGCTGGCGAAGCGGTTGACCGAACAGCGCAACGCCGATGTCATCCGTGAAGCGTTGAAGGACGCCCTCGGGGTGAACTGGAAGATCCGGTGCGAGGCAGGCGGCGCGGAGCCGCCCGCGGCCGAACCCGCGCCCACGGTCGTGACGCCAAAGCGCGACGACGACGAGGAGGACATGCTGGCAGAGGCCGGTAGCGACACCTCCGAGGCGCCGCGGCGCGACCCCGAGGAAGCCGCGCTCGAGCTGCTGCAGACCGAGTTGGGCGCCCGCCGGATCGACGGGTAGCTTCGTCGCCCCAGGCTAGGGCGTCCACCACGGGCGCAGCGGCAGGCCGCCGTCACCGCCGTCGCTGTCCAACTTGACCGCCAGAACCTGGTGCAGCTGAACGACATTCGTCTCGAACCCGAGACGCGAGCCGGCCATGTACAGGCCCCACACCTTGGCGGTCGCCAGGCCGACCTCGGCGACGGCCTCGTCCCAATGCTCGACGAGGTTGCGGCACCAGTCGCGCAGCGTCAGCGCGTAGTGGTGGCGCAGGTTCTCCTCGTGCACCACCTCCAGGCCGACGTCCTGGGCCTCGGTGATGATGCGACCGGACCCGGTCAGTTCCCCGTCGGGGAAGACGTAGCGGTCGATGAAACCGCCGGCATCCGACCGCGTTCTGTTGTCCGGACGCGTGATGCAGTGGTTGAGCAACAGTGCGCCGGTGCGCATCTTCGACTGCAGGAACGCGAAGTAGGCCGGGTAATTGTGGACGCCGATGTGCTCGGTCAGCCCGATCGACGACACGGCGTCGAACCCAGTCTCGTGCACGTCGCGGTAGTCGCCGTGCCGAACCTCCGCCAACTCGCCGAGACCCTCGTCGAGGATCGCCCGCTGCGCCCACGACGCCTGCTCTTTCGACAGCGTCACGCCGGTCGCCCGCACGCCGTGGCGCGCGGCGTAGCGCACCATGCCGCCCCAACCGCAGCCCACGTCGAGCAGGCGGTCGCCGGGCTTGAGGCGCAGCTTGTCGAACACCAGCCGGTACTTGTTCTCCTGCGCCTCCTCCAGCGTTGCGTCGAGGTGCGGATAGCACGCGCAGGTATAGGTCATCGACGGACCGAGTACCCACTCGTAGAACGTGTTGGACACGTCGTAGTGGTGGTGAATGGCCTCGGCGTCGCGAGTTTTGCTGTGCCGCAACCCTTCTGCGATCCGGCGCCACCGGGGCAGCGCCTCCTGCGGTGGCGGCGCGATCGGCTTGAGGTGCTCAAACCCGATGGACCGCACGGTGTGCACCCCGGCGACCCGTACGAGCTGCTCAAGGCGCTCGCCGACAAGATGGACTTCAAGCGGCCGCCCGCGCGGGTGTTGGCGAACATCGTGCGGTCCATCGGGTTTGAGCACCTCAAGCCGATCGCGCCGCCACCGCAGGAGGCGCTGCCCCGGTGGCGCCGGA
>NZ_LZKP01000063.1 GCF_001672895.1 Mycobacterium sp. E740 | reverse complement strand
TCGCCCGGCGTCTGGTGCCGTTGCATCCATAGCCGGACGATGGCGACGATGAAGGCGATGATGGCCGCGGCATACAAAATCAATCCAAAGCCCGGCGAGGCTCCGGCAATACCCATGCTGGCGTCGGTGCCCTCCGAGTTGCCTCTAGACACTGCTACGAACGCGACGACGGCTACAACCACCATGCCGCCAGCGGCGATCGAGAGTCCGATACGGCGACCAGGCTCGATTGCTAGTCCCGACAGCGCCGGCCATGCGAACGTGAGAGAGGCGGCGATCAGCACCAATGCTGGCGCGCGGTACGCCCAGGGCATGGATATGTCGGCGACGTCTATTCCCAGCACGTTGATCGACGCGAATGGTAGAAAGACGGCTAAGGCGGCGAATATCAGCCCTCCGAAGAGGAGTCCCGTTGTAATGGAGGCGCGCGCGGCCATTGCCTTCATCGAGGGCCCGACCCCCGGTGTGACTTCCGGAGGATGCGACGGCGCTGCACCACTGGGCGG
>NZ_LZKP01000062.1 GCF_001672895.1 Mycobacterium sp. E740 | reverse complement strand
CGGGCAGCTCGTTGATCGCGACGATGCCGCGGTGCGCGCGCGGGATGAGACCGTAGGCGATGGTCTCCGGGTCGCCGAGGCTGCGACCCTCGGCCACCTTGATCGGGTCGATGTCGCCGACCAGGTCGGCCACGCTGGTGTCCGGGGTGGCCAGCTTCTCGGTGTAGCGCTCGCTGCGATGCCGCCAGGTGATCGGCAGGTCGTCACCGGAGTCGGCCACCCGCCGGATCGACTCCGGGGTGATCGGGGTGTACGGGTGCTCACCCAGCTCGGAGCCGGCGATCACCGGGGTCCATTCGTCGAGCAGACCGGTCAGCGCGCGCAGCAACCGCGTCTTGCCCTGCCCGCGTTCGCCGAGCAGCACCACGTCGTGGCCGGCGATCAGCGCGCGTTCCAACTGCGGGATCACGGTGTCCTCGAAGCCGAAGATGCCGGGCCACGGGTCGCTGCCCTCGGCCAGCGCGGCCAACAGGTTGTCGCGGATCTCTTCTTTGACGCCCCGCTCGCGGTGGCCGGACGCCTTCAGCTCGCCGACGGTGCGGGGTAGATCTTGGGGTTGGGTCACCACTCCAAGCTACGACTTGTCCCGCGAGAGTGCGGGTCTGCAGCCGACACGCCGCGCAAATGTCAGAGTTAGTGCACGGTCGCGCGGCACGACAGTCAAGAGCCCAGCAGCGCCGTGACCGCCGTGGGGTCTTTGTAGTAGACGTCCAACTCGACGATCTTGTCGGCACGCACCCGGTAGATCTCGACGAGGTTCATCGTCACGCTGCGGCCGGAGCGCGCCGTGAACGTGAGCGCGAAGCGGGACACCACCGTGTCCTCGGTCAGGGCCTCCAGCTGTAGCGGGCCGCGGGTCAGTTCCATGTCCCGGGTCATGTCGGCCAGCAGCGCGCGGAACCCGTCCGGACCGTGATGGTCGCCGCTGTAGGGCAGGCCACCGGCCTCGTGCAGAACGAAGCCGTCGTCGAGGACGCGGCAGGCGTCGTCCAGATTCCCGTTGTGCAGAGCGGCCGTGAATCGGCGCACGACGGCAACCGCTGACGCGCTCATGCCATCGGGATGGGATCTGCGCCGGGACTGACGTACTGAACGATGCGCGGCATACCTTCGATCAGGGCGAGGTACTTCGGTATCGACTCGCGCACCCACTCGGTGGTGCCGTGTGACGCGCAGGCGGCCGCATCGGCGTAGACCTCGATGACGACGTACTCCTCGGGCTGCTCGACGCTGCGCGCGAAGCCGTAGTGGATGACGCCGGGCTCCTGGTTGGACATGGTCGACACATGGTGCATCAGTTCTTCGAAAGCGTCGGCATTGGCTTGCGGCACATGCAGGTTGGCGATGAACGTGATCATCGGCCGGCCTTCGCCGGCTCGCCGATGACGTGATGGGCGGTGTGCAGGCGGGCCGCGGCCGATTCGATGGTCCGGCGCACGCCCTCGCGCACCGACACCTTGTTCGACCCTAGCAGTGCGACCATCTTGGTGGTGTCCGCCCAGATCGGCCACGCCTTGCTGTCCTCGACGAAAGTCGGTTCTTTGCCGAGCATTTCGCCTGCCATCCGGCAGTACTCCTGCGTGGTAACGGGTTCGGTGCCGCCGACGTTGACGATTTCGGCGCCGACCTTCGCGATACCGGCTGCGGCGATGGTCTTTTCGACGTAGTCGTCCTCGTAGAGCGGGGTGTGGAGGTTGCGCACACCGGGATAGACGCTCACCGGTTCGCCGCGGATGATCTGGTCGATGCGCTGGGTGACGCCGCCGCCGCGGGGACCGTAGAAGGAGAAGATCCGCACGATCACGGTCGGCAGCTGGTAGTCGAGGCTGAGATGCTTGAGCAGGAACTCGGCCGCGATCTTGCTTGCGGCGTAGTTCTCCGCAGAGCTGTGCAGACCGTAGGGATCGTCCTCGCGCAGCGGGCGCTCCCCCTGGTACTGGTACAGCGACCCCGTGCTGCCGTGCACGAACGCCTCGCAATCCCGATAGCGCCGGGCGAGTCGGCCCGCGGCGCCGGCGTTGACCTCATAGGCGGTTGCCTGGGTGGGCGGCAGCACCGCGTAGTTGATGACGATGTCGACCGCCTCCGGCAGCGGCGAGAGGTCCGGGTCGGCGAGGTCGAACGCGATCGGATGCGCGCCGGCCTGTTCGAGCATGCGACTCTGAGCCGGGTCGGAGAACCGCGCGACCGCGAAGACCTCGTTCGACTTGGCGAGTTCGACGGCGACGGGGAAGGCGACAACGCCGCTGGCGCCCGTGACCAACACGCGCTTTCCCGAAATCCTTGTCACAGCAGCCCCTTTCGGGCGATTGCGGCTGCGACGCCGCGTAACCTGGTGGCGCCGTTGAATGTCAGCAGCGGCGTGACGAGATCCTCCCGCAGCCGGGTCAACTTCCAGGTCGCCAGCAGCCAGCCGTCATCGCCCTTGCGGTAGGTCTCGTGGTAGTGGCCGTAGCCGTGCAGCGTGACCGACGGGATCAGCCGCACCACGTCGTTGAGTGCCCACACCCCGCGGGCGGTCGTCGGCGACGTCAGCGAGATCTCCGGGGCATGAACGTGGTGCACGGTCCTCTGACTCGGCCTGCCGAGCGTGCTCCTGGTGTAAGCGACGAACGCATCGGCGCCGGTGATGACGCGACCGCCGAGTTCGGCGACGAGGTCCGGTGCGAACAGTGTCCGCCAGGCCGCCCAGTCCTTGGCGTCCAGGTAGCGGCAGTAGCGGGCCTTCAACAGCTTGATCGACTCGACGTCGACGAGCGCGTCGGCGTCATCCATCGCCGGCTGCGGCCTGCATGGCGTCGGCTTCGTAGCTGCCCATGAACTCCATGGGGACGCCGCCCATCGTGCAGAAGAAGAGCTCCACGCCCGGCATCCCGACGTCGAGGACGGTCACGTCGTCGGTGAAGGCGCGCGCCTTCTGCTGGGCGTTGGCATAGTCATCGGTCAGAAAGGACAGTGCGGCAAGGCCTTCCGGCGCCACGGCGCGCAGATGTTCCGGGACGTCGAGGACCTCGATGAGTCCGGCGGTGCCGGTGCCGAGAATCGTCACGTCGGCACCGTCCGACGGCGGCCACCCGAGAGTGGCCTCCAGGATGTCACCGGGCACCCGAAAGTGGTGTTGCACTTCCATGCCGACGACATCGGTCAGGAAGCCAATGAACGTGTCGGCGGAGTGGCTACGCATGACGACGTGATGGAGTTGGTTGGGCAACTCGGCACCTCCTAGCCCGGGCGAGGCCATGCTAGCCAGTAGCGCGATTGGCTCGCGGCCTTTTCGACATCTTTTTTCCTGCTCGGAAAAAATTGTCCAGTCCGGCGATCACCACATCGAGGTTGAACTCCAACTGCCGGCCATCGCCATCGCCGTCGTCACCGTCCCGACCGGCGATCACCTGACGCAACAGCGGAAAGGCCCCCGACTCGGCGCCATGCAGTGCGGTCGCCACCTCGGACACGTTGGGGTGGGTGTGAATTTCCGCCGACAGCACGGCTTCCCGGCCGGCCGCATGCCCCAACTCGCTGACCAGTCGCAGGATGCGACCGGCCTCGTCGACAGTGCATCCCGAATCGACGAGGACCTGCAGCACACGCTCCACCGGCGCCAGCGCGCCCAATCCCGTTGCAGGTAGCCGGAAGTAGGGCGCCAGCACCCCCAGCTTCACCACCGCGTCGCGCAACGCCGCGGCATAGCTGCGCAACACGTCGCGCCAGTCACCGTCGGAGGGCAGGGTGACACGGCTGAGTTCGGATTCGAAGACGTCGACGGCCACCAGTTCACGCAGCGCGTCCCGATCGCCCACGTGATAGTTGAGCGCCTTGGGATCGACACCGAGGACGTCGGCAACCGCCTGCATCGTCAACGCTTCGGGCGCGACGGTCCGTGCGGCCGAGACGATCCGCTCCCGGCTGATCTGCCGCGGCCTGCCCCGTGTCCTCATCAGGACGACTATAGGGATTTGCCGGCGTGCAAACGGCTAGTGCGCGAAGTGGCGCGCCCCGGTGAGGTACAGAGTGATGCCGGCCTTGGCCGCCGCCGCGGTGACCTCGTCGTCCCGCACCGAACCGCCCGGGTGCACGATGGCCCGCACACCGCCATCGGTGAGCACCTCGAGGCCGTCGGGGAACGGGAAGAACGCGTCCGACGCCGCGACGGCGCCGCGCACCCGGTCGCCCGCGCGTTGCACCGCCAGCCTGGCCGCGTCGACACGGTTGACCTGGCCCATGCCCACGCCGACGGTCGCGCCGTCGGCCGCGACGACGATCGCGTTCGACTTCACCGCTCGGCACGCCCGCCAGGCGAACTTCAGGTCCGCCAGCGTCGCCGGATCGGCGGGCTCGCCGGTGGCCAACGTCCAGTTGAGCGGGTCGTCGCCCGGGGCGGTGAACTCGTCGCGCTGCTGCACCAACAAGCCACCACTGACCTGACGGAACTCCGTGCCACCCGGTTGCGGCTCGGAGGCGACCAGCACGCGAATGTTCTTCTTGCGGGCCAGAACTTCCACCGCGCCGGGTTCGTAGGCGGGCGCGATGATCACCTCGGTGAAGATGTCGGCGACGGTCTCGGCCATCTCGACGGTCACCTCGGTGTTGGCCGCGATCACGCCACCGAACGCCGACAGCGGATCGCACTCGTGGGCCTTGCGGTGCGCATCTGCGACCGACACCGACGAGATCGCGATACCGCACGGGTTTGCGTGCTTGATGATCGCCACGCAGATCTCGGAGTGGTCGAACGCGGCCCGCCACGCCGCGTCGGCGTCGGTGTAGTTGTTGTAGGACATCTCTTTTCCGTGCAGCTGCTCGGCCTGCGCCAGGCCCGGCCACACGGCGTCGTTGCGGTAGAGCGCGGCCTGCTGGTGCGGGTTCTCGCCGTAGCGCAACACCGCGCTGCGGCGCCAGGTGGCACCGACCCACTCCGGCAGCGGCGACTGATCCGCGGACGGCGCGAGAACCGAACCCATCCACGACGCCACCGCGACGTCGTACTCGGCGGTGTGCCGAAACGCCAACGCGGCCAGCCGCTTCCGCTCGGCCAGCGTGAACCCGCCGGCACGCACCGCAGCGAGCACGCCGTCGTAGCCGAGCGGGTCGACCACCACGGCGACGCTCGGGTGGTTCTTGGCGGCCGCCCGCACCATGGAGGGCCCGCCGATGTCGATCTGCTCGACGCACTCGTCTTCGCCGGCACCGGAGTCCACGGTCTCGGTGAACGGGTACAGGTTGACGACGACGAGTTCGAACGCCGCGACACCGAGGTCCGCCAGCGCCGAAACGTGTTCGGGCTTGCGCTGATCGGCGAGCAGACCGGCGTGCACGTGCGGGTGCAGTGTCTTCACCCGCCCGTCGAGCACCTCCGGGAAGCCGGTGACCTCTTCCACCGGCGTCACCGGAACACCGGTGGAGGCAATGGTTTTCGCGGTCGAACCGGTCGACACGATGCTGACGCCCGCGTCGTGCAGGCCGCGGGCCAACTCGGCCAGGCCGGTCTTGTCGTACACGCTGATCAGCGCCCGCCGAACCGGCCGCTTGCCCTCGGTCATCCGATTCTTGCCTTTCGTCCAGTCCAGGTCACGCCGCGGACAGCTACCGCGGCCAGGACATCCACCAGCAGTCGCCGTTCGACGACCTTGATCCGTTCGTGCAGGGTCGCCTCGTCGTCGTCGTCGAGGACGGGCACCGCCTCCTGAGCCAACACCGGACCCGTATCGGTACCCGCATCGACGAGATGCACGCTGCACCCCGTCACTTTGACTCCGTAGTCGAGGGCGTCGGGTACCGCATGCGCGCCGGGAAAGGCCGGCAGCAGTGCGGGATGGGTGTTGATGATGCGCCCCATGAAACGTGAGAGGAACTGCGGCCCAAGTATTTTCATGAAGCCCGCGGATACGATCAGGTCCGGCTCGTGGGCGGCCGTCGCCTCGGTGATCGCCGCATCCCACGCGGCCCGGTCCGGATGGTCGCCCAACCGCACCGTGTAGGCCGGCACGGAGGCGGCCGCCGCAATCTCCACGGCCGGGCATGAGCGGTCGGTCCCGACGGCGACGATCCGCGCGGGATACTCGCCGCCGGTGGCATCCAGCAGCGACCGCAGCAGCGAACCGGTACCCGATGCGAGCACCACCACCCGTGCAGGCACCTTCGGGGGCACACGGAGGGGTTGCTGCACGCCTGGCAGCCTAATGGGTGCGTGGTGCGTCGTCGTCGTCCGCCATGAAGTGCTCCTCGGGGTCGGCGACGGGCCGGCTGTCGGGTTCGACGTCGGCTTCCACGACGGGATCGGTCTCGGCGACGGGCACGGGTTCCGGCTCGGGTTCGACAGGGGCCGGCTCTTCGAGAACCTGCTCGTCGAGTTCTGGTTCGGGCTCCGGTTCGGGCTCCGGGTCGGCCTCGGGAACCGGCACCCGCGCCCTGCGGGCGATACCACCCGTCATTGCGACGGTGAGCGCGCCGATCCCGGCGAACCAGATGAAGACCGCGGGCCCGAACGTCGCCTGGTCGACGCCGACGTCGCCGAAGTTGCCCAACCGCCCGCCGCCGGCGTAACCCAGCAGCGCCATGGTCAGCGCCGCCAGCCCAGAAGCGACGACCAGCTTCGCCAACGCCGGTCCCGGCGGCAGCGGCCGTCGCGCACACTGTTGCCCGACCGCCACCGCCGAAGCGGCCGCGACGATCAGCAGCGCCACCCAGACCGGGCCGAGCGGCGGCGACGGCACCGCCGCCAGCACGGGAAGAGCCGGGATGTCACCACCGAACACGGTGAACGAGCTGAACGTGGCCAGCCCGACGTGTGCGCTCGACCCGACGGCCACCGCGGCCGTGCCGACGAGCACGTTCGGTATGTAGAGCACCGACAGCACGGTCAGGCTGAGCTGCCCGAAGATCGAGTCGGTGATCGAGTAGAGGTCGTGCATCGTCGACCAGTGCACGACCATCGAGCCGGCCGCCACCACCCCGGAGAGGCCGAGCAGCGCGAGCACGCCGGCGGCGGCGGCGCGCACCGCATCGGGGACCCAGCCGGGGAGCGCCGAAGCTGTCAGCAGCCGGCGCCCGAGTCGAGACCCCACCCCCACCGCCGCGCCGATCGCGTGGACGGCCAGGACGCCGCCGAACGCGTGCAGCGCATTGGGGGTCTGCAGTTCGGTGAGCACCGAAGCGGCATCGTGGACGACGGCAAGCGCGATCGCGGCGATCAGCAGCGGGCCGCCCAGCGCCGAGCCGACGACCCAGCGCGTCACGAACCACGAGCCGCGCGGCGAGGTGGCTGCGGCGGTCGTGCGCGCCGTCCCCCACACCATCGCGAATGCGGGCAGCAGCGGCATGACACCCAACTCGGCGCCGGCGATCGACACCGGCACCAGGTGCACGCCCAGCCACATGCTGGCGATCGCGCCGAGCGCGCCGGTCATGTCGCTGTTGGCGATCAACAGCTGCAGCAACACGATCGCCGCGATGACGACGAGCGCCACCAACGACGGCCCGAACGCGACCCGAAGCAGCTCACGCGCCTGGCGTGTGCCGACTGGCCGTTGATCCACGGGTTGGGCCGCTCCTCAGTCAGGCTGGCGTGCGACGGTGACGCACGCGCGGCTCAGACTACTGGCTCACCTAGGAGGGGGTCGGCCCTGACTGCGAGGAAGACGACTGTTGTGTCGGAGCCTGAGTCGTCGGCGCCGACGCCTGTCCTGATGACTGACCCGGCGTCTGGGCCGAGGTCTGAGCCGACGACGACGGCGGCTGGCCGTACGCGGGGAAGCCGGTCGGCGGGGTCGGGGACCCCTGGTGCTGGCCGTGATGTTGGCTGTGCTGACCCTGTTGCTGCTGGCCTTGCTGCTGTTGCTGCTGGCCCTGCGCGGGATAGCCGCCTGTCGACGGGCCGCTCGAGTACCCGCCCGGGTACGTCGACGGGTATCCCTGCCGCTGGTGCTGATGCTGCGGGCCGCCGTGATGGCCCTGGCCGAGCTGACCCGGCTGGCCGTAGTACTGGCCGGCACCGCCGTACTGCTGTCCGTAGGACTGGTCGTACTTCGGCCGCGGCGCAGGCGGGCTGATCACGCCGGACTCGAAGAGCAGCGCCGCCACCGCGACGATCGCCTGCAGCAGCGTGAAGGCGATGATCAGGTAGAGGCCCCAGTCGATCGATGCGCCGCTGGGCCTGTTGATCACCTCCGCGATGACCAGGAGGAACGCGGCGACCGCCAGCACGGCGTACACCGCGGTGAACGTGGACTGCCGGGGCAGCAGGCTCGCTCCGGCGAAGAGCCCCGCCAGCAGCGAGGCGCCGACGGCGAGCACCAGACCGATCGAGCTGCCGCTGATGCTGCCGAGCCCGGGGAAATCGGAGGCCGAGATGGTGAACAGCGGCGCGAAATTCGACAGGTACACCGCCAGACCCAGCACCGCCGCCGCGATGGCGAGGTACGTCGGCAGCTTGTTCGCTTCGTCGGTGGCCGACGGCGCGCTGCCGAACTGTTGGGTCTGGGCGGAGAACTGGGTGGTCGGCTGCTGTGCGGACGGGTAGCCGGGGCTACCGGGCGGACCTGATGGGTAAGACATGGCCTCTCCTGTGCTCGGGCGGGCGTCGAATCCACGCTAGCGCACGGTCGGTCAGGCCGAGATCAGCACCGGCTCGCCCACGGTGTCCCGCTCGGCCTCCTCGATCTCGCGCACCAACGGCAGCACGTTGGCGCCGAAGTACTCGATCTCCTCCTGGAAGTGCAGGAAGCCACCGAGGATGAGGTCGACGCCGCGTTTGCGGTACGCCGCAATGCGTTCGGCGATCTGCTCTGGTGTGCCGATCAACTGCGTGCGGAAGCCGTCGTTGTACTGCACCAAGTCCTCGAACGTCGAATCGGCCCACATGCCGCGCTTGTCCGCCGTCGAGTTGCCGGCCTGTTGCACGGCGGCGTGGAATCCCGCCACCGCGGGGCGGTTCGCCTTGTCGACGATCTCGCGCAGCGTCTCCTTCGCTTCCCTTTCGGTGTCGCGGGCGATGATGAACCCGTTGAGGCCGAAGCGGACCTCGCGCCCGACAGTGCGGGCGTGATCACGGACGTCGACGATCTGCTCAGTGACCCCGTCGAAGTCCTTGCCGTTGGAGAAGTACCAGTCGGCGTAGCGGCCGCCGTTGCGGCGAGCCGCGGTGGAATTGCCGCCCTGGAACAGCTCCGGGTTGGGACGCTCAGGCGTGTTGAGCGGTTTCGGCTTGAGCGTGAAGTCGTGGATCCGGTAGAAGTCGCCGCGGAAATCCACGTCGTCCTCGGTCCAGATTTTGCGCAGCACCTGCAGGAACTCCGCGCTGCGGCGGTAGCGCTCGTCGTGTTCGAGCCAGGGCTCGCCCAGATGGGTGAACTCGTCCTTGAACCAGCCCGAGACGACGTTGACGGCGAACCGGCCGCCCGAGAGGTGGTCGGCGGTCGCGCCGAGCTTGGCGAGCACGCCGGGCTGCCAGAGCCCCGGGTGGACGGCCGCGATCACCTTGAGCCTCTGCGTGGCCAGCAGCAGCGCGAGCGAGAAGCTGGTCGACTCGTGCTGGAACTCGGCGCCGTAGCTGGCCTCGTAGCGCACCTGCGACAGCGCGTACTCGAAGCCGTTGTTCTCCGCGGTCTGCGCGAGCTTGGCGTTGTACTCGTAGTTCCAGTCGGTGCGCTGCTCGATGTCGCTGGTGACCAGGCCGCCACTGACATTGGGCACCCAGTAGGCGAACTTCACGTGGTCGGCGATGCGTTCGGTCGTCATGGTCTGACATGACAGCAGCGCCGGTCGCCCCCGTCGCCGGTATCACTCGTCGTGAACATTTGTGTCGGACCGGCGCTTGCCCTTCTGACTAGAACACGTTCTAATTCGGGCATGGACTATGGGCTCGTGCTGTTCACCAGTGACCGCGGGATCACGCCCGCGTCGGCCGCGAAGCTGGCCGACGACCACGGCTTCACCACGTTCTACGTGCCCGAGCACACCCACATCCCGATCAAGCGGCAGGCCGCGCATCCCACCACGGGCGACGAGTCGCTGCCCGACGACCGCTATATGCGCACGCTCGACCCCTGGGTCAGCCTCGGGACCGCGGCGGCGGTGACATCGCGAGTGCGGCTGTCGACGGCCGTTGCGCTGCCGGTCGAGCACGACCCGATCACGCTGGCGAAGTCGATCGCGACGCTCGATCACCTGTCCGGCGGCCGTGTCAGCCTCGGCGTCGGCTTCGGTTGGAACACCGACGAACTCGCCGACCACAACGTGCCGCCGGGGCGCCGACGCACGATGCTGCGCGAGTATCTGGAGGCGATGCGCGCGCTGTGGACTCAGGAGGAAGCCTCCTACGAGGGCGAGTTCGTCAACTTCGGGCCGAGCTGGGCGTGGCCGAAGCCCGCGCAGTCGCACATCCCGGTACTCGTCGGCGCCGCCGGCACCGAGAAGAACTTCAAGTGGATCGCGCGGTCGGCCGACGGCTGGATCACCACGCCGCGCGACTTCGACATCGACGAGCCGGTCAAGCTGCTGCAGGACACCTGGGCGGCCGCGGACCGCGAGGGCGCACCGCAGATCGTGGCGCTCGACTTCAAGCCCGATCCCGAAAAGCTCGCTCGTTGGGCGGATCTCGGCGTCACCGAGGTGCTCTTCGGTCTGCCCGACAAGTCCGCCGACGAGGTCGCCGCCTACGTCGAGCGGTTGGCCGGCAAGCTGGCTGCGCTGGTCTGATTGGCGGCTCGCCGCCGTGGTCTAGGGCTTCGCGAAGCCCGCTTCGCCGAGCACCTTCTGCCCCGCCTCGCCCGTCACCGCGTCGACGAATCTCTTTGCGAGATCGGCGTTTCCGGCATCTTTGAGGACAGCGATCGGATACGTGTTCACAGCCGTCGAAGCTTCGGGTAACGGGACTGCAGAGATCTTCTCGCCCGCATCCTCGGCGTCGGTGACGTACACGATTCCTGCATCGGCCTGGCCGCTGGTGACCTTGTTGAGGACGTCGGTGACCGACGACTCCTCGCTCACCGGCACGAGTTTCACCCCCGCCGACTGCTCGACCTTCTGCGTCGCAGAGCCACAGGGCACCTGTGGTGCGCACACGACGGTGCTGACCCCCGGCTGCTCCAGATCACGTAAGGCGTTGATGTTCTTCGGGTTTCCGGGCCGAACGACGATGGTCAGCGTGTTCGACGCGAAGTTCACCGGGTCGCCGGCGAGCAACCCCGCCGAGGCGGCCTTGTCCATGTTCCTGGCGTCCGCGGAGGCGAACACGTCGGCATGCGCGCCCTGCGTCAGCTGTGTGACGAGGTCAGAGGACCCTGCGAAGGAGAACTCCACTCGTGTGCCCGGGTTGTCCGCCTCGAACTGCTTGCCGATCTCGGTGAACGCGCTCTTGAGCGACGCCGCCGCGAAGACGGTCAGCGCGTCCCGATCCGGTTGTCGCTGAGCGCATCCGACGGCCAGCGTCAGCAGCAGCACCGCGAGCAGTACGCGCTTCACCAGGAGCTACGCCAGGCTCGCGCGGTTGATCTTGCCGTCGCGGCGCACCGTGATCGCGGCACCGAGTGGATCCCCGTCGGACATCAGCGCGACGAGGTCCTCGTCCTCGGTGAGGGCCATGAAGCGCGAGTCGTCCGCTTCGGCCCTGCCGACGATGACGCCGGTGCGCACAGGCCAGTCGTAACGCACCGAGTACGTCTCGATCCTGCCGCGGCCTTCTGGCCACTCGTTGACCGGAACCGTCGGCAGCGCTGCGACTTCCGCGTTGAGGTCTGCGCTGCGGTCCGTGCGCCAGTCGACAGGGCGCGTCGAATAGATGCCCGTCGAGTACTTGCTCATCGTGCCGCCGTTGGCGCCCACGAAGCCGAACTGCCCCGGCTGGTCGCGCATCTGCGCGACCGTCTCGGCGATCGCGTGCAGCGAGTAGCTGTTGCCCGGGCCGCCGAAGTAGGGCAGCCCGCCGGTCACCGTCAGGCCACGCGGGTCGTCGCCGTCGATTCCGAGGCCCTCGCAGACGACGAAGACCGGGAACGGGAAGCAGCTGTACAGGTCGAAAGTGGCGATGTCGTCGACACCGATCCCCGCCACCCGCAACGCTTCTCGCGCGGCGTGTACGGCCGCCGGGCTGGCACCCAGATCGACCCGGTCGAGCAGGTCCTGTTCGACCATGTCCGCGTGACCGTGCAGGTAAACCCATTTGTGTTCGGGCACACCGAGCCTGCGCGCCGCCTCGACCGACATCATGATCGCCGCGGCGCCCTGGTTGACCTGGTCGCGTGCCACCAGCAAACGGGGGTACGGGTCGCAGATCATCCGGTTGTCGTCGGTGGCGGTGACGATCTCGTCGACCGAGCGTTCGACCGGCGAGGACGAGAACGGGTTCTTGGCAGCGACTTTCGACATCGGCGCAAACAACTCGGCCATCAACCGCCGGTAGTCGGCCACGCCCAGGCCGAGGCGGGCCCGGCGCGCGTTGTCCAGCAGGCCGTATTGCACTGCGGCGCCGGTCAATCCGTGCGAAGCGGTGTATTCGGTGAAGTACTGCTGGACCTGGTGACCGCGGTCCTCCAACTGTCCATCGACGTGTTCGGTGAAGTCCGGCTTGTCGTCGCGATCGGCGAAGTACCGCGCCGTCGACCCCGGCTCGGAACCCATGACCACCGCCACGTCGAATTCGCCTGCTGCGAGGGCGTTCCCGGCCTCGGTGACGAGCTTCTGCGGGCTCTGGCCGCCGACCGGCTCGAGGACGACGCGGGCCGGGTCGCCGCCGACTCGGCGCATCACCGAGCGCGGGTAGTTGTTCGACTTGCCCAGCGTCGCCGGCATGGGCCCGGAGATTTCGAACTGCCGCAGCCCGTAGACCGTCTCGACGGACTGTGCCATCGCGGCCGGGTCGACGCCCGTGTCGGCCAGCGCGGCCCGTACCGCCTCGGTGGCGAGGTCGACCGCGGACATGCCGCGGTAGCCCGGGTCGTCGATGCGCTCGGTGAACTGCCCGACGCCGACGATCACCGGGGTGCGGGGAGCGACCATTACCGACCTCCTGACAACTGTTAATTCGACAGGCTAATAGACGTCGGCGGCGCGTGTTCGTCCGGCCCTCACAACGCGAAATAGCATTCCCGGTCGCGATTTCGACGCGACAGCGACCAGGAATGCTATTTCGGCGGTGAATTGCTACTGGTTCTGCAGGATCTCCCGAGCCAGCCGGGCGGTCTCCGACGGCGTCTTGCCGACCTTGACGCCCGCGGCCTCGAGCGCTTCCTTCTTGGCCTGCGCGGTGCCCGACGATCCCGAGACGATCGCTCCGGCGTGGCCCATCGTCTTGCCCTCCGGCGCGGTGAAGCCCGCGACGTAGCCGACGACCGGCTTGGTGACGTTGGCCTTGATGTAGTCGGCCGCACGCTCTTCGGCGTCGCCGCCGATCTCACCGATCATCACGATGATCTTGGTGTCGGGGTCCTTCTCGAACGCCTCGATCGCGTCGATGTGCGTGGTGCCGATGACCGGGTCGCCGCCGATGCCTATCGAGGTGGAGAACCCGAGGTCGCCCAGCTCGAACATCATCTGGTAGGTCAGCGTGCCCGACTTCGACACCAGGCCAACAGGTCCCGAGCCGGTGATGTTGGCGGGCGTGATCCCGGCCAGCGCCTCGCCAGGCGTGATGATGCCCGGACAGTTCGGGCCGATGATGCGGGTCTTCTGACCTTTCTCGACGTTGTAGGCCCACGCATATGCGGTGTCCTGCACCGGGATTCCCTCGGTGATGACGACGAGCAGCGGGATCTCCGCGTCGATGGCCTCGATGATCGCGTCCTTGGCGAACTTCGGCGGAACGAACACCACCGACACGTCGGCGCCCGTCTCCTTCATCGCCTCGGCGACGGATTCGAACACCGGCAGCTCGATGTCGTTGCCTTGAGCGTCCTTGTGCGACACCGTCGTTCCGGCCTTGCGGGCGTTGACGCCGCCGACCAGCTGGGTGCCCGCCTTGAGCATCAACGCGGTGTGCTTGGTGCCTTCGCCGCCGGTGATGCCCTGGACGATGACCTTGGAATCCTTGTTCAGAAAGATCGACATTTCAGTCCTCTCAGGCCTTCGCCGCCAGCTCGGCGGCCTTGTCGGCGGCTTCGTCCATGGTTCCGACCTCGGTCACCAGCGGATGGTTGGCCTCGGCCAGGATGCGCCGGCCCTCTTCGACGTTGTTGCCGTCCAACCGGACGACGAGCGGCTTGTTGGCCTCGTCGCCGAGGATCTTCAGCGCGTTGACGATGCCGTTGGCCACCGCGTCGCAGGCGGTGATCCCGCCGAACACGTTGACGAACACGCTCTTGACCTGCTCGTCGTTCAAAATCACGTCGAGGCCCGCGGCCATCACCTCGGCCGAGGCGCCACCGCCGATGTCGAGGAAGTTCGCCGGCTTGACGCCGCCGTGCTTCTCCCCCGCATAGGCGACGACGTCCAGCGTCGACATCACCAGGCCCGCTCCGTTGCCGATGATGCCGACCTGGCCGTCGAGCTTGACGTAGTTGAGGTCATTCTCCTTGGCCTTGAGCTCCAACGGATCGGTGGCGTCGCGGTCCTCGAACTCCGCGTGCTCGGGATGGCGGAAGTCGGCGTTGCCATCGAGGGTGACCTTGCCGTCGAGCGCCAGGATCTGGTCGTCCGGCGTGCGCACCAGCGGGTTGACCTCGACGAGGGTGGCGTCTTCGGCGACGAACACCTCCCAGAGCTTGGCGATCGTCACCGCCGCGGCGTCGAGCACCTCCTCGGGCAGATGCCCTTTCTGGGCGATCTCGCGCGCGAACGCCTCGTCGACACCCTTGGTCGCGTCGACGGGGACCCTGGCCAGCCGGTCCGGCTTGGTGGCGGCGACCTCTTCGATCTCCATGCCGCCCTCGACGGAGCACATCGCCAGGTAGGTGCGGTTCGCCCGGTCGAGCAGGAACGAGATGTAGTACTCCTCGGCGATGTCGCTGGCCTCGGACACCAGCAACTTCTTGACGATGTGCCCCTTGATGTCGAGGCCGAGGATGTTCTGCGCGTGGTTGAGCGCGTCGTCGGCCGTGGCCGCGTACTTCACGCCGCCCGCCTTGCCGCGGCCGCCGGTCTTCACCTGCGCCTTGACCATCACAGGCTTGCCGATCTCCTCGGCGATCGCCTTGGCGTCCTCAGCGGAGTCGGTCACCCGGCCCGGCGTGGTGGGTACGTTGTGCTTGGCGAAGAGCTCTTTCGCCTGGTATTCGAAAAGATCCATTGGCTTTGGAACGTCCCTTGTCTCTAGCGCGTCGATTGCGGAGTTGGGCCGAAGGCTCGCAGGCACTTTATCCAGACGCCGAGGACGCGTTGGCACCGCCTACCGCTCATGTGGCAGATCTCACCGGCGCACACTCCGTGATACAAGTCACAATCGGTGCCGGAATAGCCGCACGGCTTGCACCTGTCAACGGGATTTGGTTACCGTGCCTCTGGCCTCGATAACGTTTCGATCACGGCAAGCATCACGAAAAGCAAGGATTCTTCACGTTGGCTGCGCACCGTTCGTCCGGATCCATTCGCAGATCGTCGACGAAACGGCAAATTGACGGTAGGGCAAGGGAATCCGCCGCCGAAGTCACCGACATCATCCCGTTCAATGAGTTCGGCGACCTGCCCGATCTGGGCACTGACGTCGACTTTCGCGAGAACAGCGCGTTCGACCGCGAAGCACAGGTCATCCACGCGCCCGAACTCGACGACCTGAACGACTCCGACGATCTGGTGCCGCTGCGATTGGCCGTCCCGTCGGAGTTCCGGGCCGGCCCGCGCCACTCGCGCCGCACCCACGCTTACCGTGACAGCCACACCGACACCAGTGACGGCGCGGCCGCAACCGACGTCATCCACATCGGCAGCCGGCGGGCCCAGCACCGCAAGCAGGAAGTGCCGGTGAAGGGTCGGCTGATGGTCGCCGCAATGGCAGTCGGTGCGACCGCCGCCGGCGCGTACTCGATGGCCAACGCCGCGCACGAGTCGTCCCCGGAGACCGTGCTGGCGGTCGGTGCGGACCCGCTCGCCAGCCCGATCAGCGGCTCGGTCGACGGCATGCAGATCGTCGCCGTGACGCCGGCCGCCAGTTCGGCCATGCACTCCGAGGAGATCCAGAAGGCCGCCGCATTCGCCCAGGAGCGGGCGGACCGCGAAGCACGGCTGCAGCGGCCGATGTTCGTGATGCCGACCAAGGGTGTCTGGACGTCCGGCTTCGGCTATCGCTGGGGCGCGCTGCACGCCGGGATCGACCTCGCCAACTCGATCGGCACGCCGATCCTGGCCGCCGCCGACGGCGTCGTCATCGCCGCGGGCCCGCAGGCCGGATACGGCAACTGGGTCAAGCTGCGTCACGCAGACGGAACGGTGACGCTGTACGGCCACCTGAGCGCGTGGAACGTCGAGGTCGGCCAGCGTGTCTGGGCGGGCGACCAGATCGCCAAGATGGGCAACACCGGCAACTCGACGGGTCCGCACCTGCACTTCGAGGTGCACCTCAACGGCACCGACCGCGTCGACCCGGTCGGCTGGCTGGCCAAGCGCGGCCTGAGCCCCACGAACTAATCTGGCCCGGTGGCCAGCGACGACGCCCCCGACTCCGGACGTTCCGAAGCTGCGCAGCCACGCCGCCCGGAGTCCGATCCGGAGACGAAGATCATCCGCCGCCACCCCACGGGGGCGATCCCGGTCGCGGACGATGCCACGCAGGTCGTCGATGTCGACGCCACGGAACTGACCGAGCAGGCCGAGCCGCAGACGGGTTATATTCCCCGGGCCAGACCTGCCGCCGTCACACCCGCACGCCGCTCGGCTCCCAACGCGAACGGCGCGATAGCGACCGCGGTGGTCGCGATCCTGAGCGGCTGGGCCACCGCCGTCATCGCGACCGACCTGATCACCGCGTGGTGGCGGTCGGACCGGTTGTTCTGCGTCGCCATCGGCTTTCTGACCGCGATCTCCGCGGCGGCGTTGATCACGGGCCTGATCGGCTTACTGCTGCGCCGCCGGGTGAGCCGGTTGCTCGTCGTGGTCGGTGCGGTGGTGGCGCTGCTCATCTTCTCGAGCCTGTTCGTCGCGGGCGCGAAGCTTCCGCCGGTGGTGTACGCGATTCCGGTCCTGCCGCTTGCGAGCATCGCCTTGGCGGCACTGCCGATCACCGGACGGTGGGCGCAGTCGTAGCGCTCCTAGAGCTTGGTGATCGGCGCGTGGTTGTGCATCAGCTTGACGCGACCGGAGCTGCCGAAGTCGATGAGCGACATCGCCGACTCCCCAGCGCCGGTGACCTCCTCGACGCGACCCAGCCCGTACTTGTCGTGGGTGACCCGGTCGCCGGGTTCGAGCACCAGCAGCGGGCGCTTGGCGGCGCCGGATCGCGTCGGTGACGGGCGCGCGGTGCCGAACATCTGCCCGCGCCCTGCCGAAGACGTGCGGCCCGGCGCGCTGAACGACGGGGTCGGATCGGTGCGGCGCCAGTCGATGAGGTGCTGCGGAATCTCCTTGAGGAACCGCGATTCCGGGTTGAGCATCGGCTGCCCCCACGACGAGCGGATCTTGGCGCGGCTCAGGTAGAGCCGCTGCCGCGCCCGGGTGATGCCGACGTAGGCCAACCGGCGTTCCTCGGACAGCTCGCCGGGGTCGCCCAGCGCCCGCATGTGCGGGAACATGCCGTCCTCCCAGCCGGTGACGAACACGACCGGGAACTCGAGGCCCTTGGCGGTGTGCAGCGTCATCATCGTCACGACTCCGGCGCCGTGTTCGGGCAGTTCGTCGGCGTCGGCCACCAGCGACACCCGCTCCAGGAACTGAGCCAGCACCCCGGTGTCGGGAACGTCCTCGTCGAGGGGTTCGTCCTCGGCGAGTGCTCGCGCGTTGGCCAGGTCGGTGCTGAATTCATGTGCGACGCTGACCAATTCGTTGAGGTTGTCGAGACGCGCGAGATCCTGTGGGTCGCTGGACGACTCGAGCTCGGCGCGGTAGCCGGTGCGGTCCAGCACCGCCTCGACCAGCTCCCCCAGTTCGCCGTCGAGGCGGCCGCGCAGCTCGTCGAGCATCTCCACAAAACCCGAGATGCATTTCTCGGCGCGGGTGTTGAGCATCGGAACCCTGCCCTCGGCGGCCGCCTGCAGGGCGTCGTTGAAGCTGCACCCGGCATTCTCGGCGTACACCGCCACGCAGGCTTCGGCGCGGTCCCCGATACCGCGCCGCGGGGTGTTGAGGATGCGGCGCATGCTCACCGAGTCGCCGGGGTTGTCCAGCACTCGCAGGTAGGCGACGATGTCGCGGATCTCCCGGCGTTCGTAGAAGCGCACGCCACCGACGACTTTGTACGGAATGCCGGCGCGGATGAAGACCTCTTCCAATGCGCGCGACGAGTTGTTGGTGCGGTAGAACACCGCCACGTCGTTGTACGTCGCCCCGCCGTCGACCAGCGCGTCGATCTCCTGGGCGACGAACCGCGCTTCGTCGTGCTCGTTGTCGGCGACGTAGCCGACGATCAGCTCGCCCTCCCCCGCGTCGGTCCACAGCCGCTTCTCGCGGCGACCGGTGTTGCGGGAGATCACCGAGTTCGCGGCGTTCAGGATGTTCTGCGTGGAGCGGTAGTTCTGTTCCAGCAGAATCGTTGTGGCGCTGGGGAAGTCGCGTTCGAAGTCCTCGATGTTGCGGATGGTCGCACCGCGGAACGCGTAGATCGACTGGTCGGCGTCACCCACCACGCACAGCTCGGCGGGTGCCACACCGTCAACCGTTTCCGTGCCGACCAGTTCCCGGACCAGCACGTACTGGGCGTGGTTGGTGTCCTGGTACTCGTCGACGAGGATGTGCCGGAACCGCCGCCGGTAGTACTGCGCGATCTGCGGAAAGGCTTGCAGCACAGCGACCGTCTCACCGATCAGGTCGTCGAAGTCGAGCGCGTTGGCGGCGCGCAGGCGACGCTGGTACTCCGCGTAGACTTCGGCGATGATGCCGGGCAGTTCCTCGCCCGCCTCCGACGCCTCGGCGGCCGCCTGCTCCGGACCGACCAACTCGTTCTTGTGGTTGGAGATGCAGTTGGACAGCAGCCGCGGCGAATACCGCTTGGTGTCCAGGCCCATGTCCTTGCCGATCATCAGCAGCAGGCGGCGCGAGTCGTCGGCGTCGTAGATCGAGAAGTTCGAGTTCAGGCCCTTGATCAACGAGGCCTGGTTGCGCAGGATCCGCACACACGTGGAGTGAAACGTCGACACCCACATCGAGCGAGCGCGCGGCCCGACCAGCTGCACGACACGCTCGCGCATCTCCGCGGCGGCCTTGTTCGTGAAGGTGATGGCCAGCACCTGCCCGACGCCGACGTCACGGGCGGCCAGCAGGTAGGCGATCCGGCGGGTGAGGACCGCGGTCTTGCCGGAGCCTGCGCCGGCGACGATGAGCAACGGCGAGCCCTCGTGCAGGATGGCTTTGCGCTGCTGCGGGTTGAGCCCGTCGAGCAGTTGGTCGGTTTCGGTGGCCAGGTTCGGTGCGCTCATGTCGACTTACAAACCTACCGCTGTCCAGCGACAACCCCGCGGTGAACCACCCATCGGGCTTTGCGCCGGTGACGCCGTTGGTGGCACACTCTGTCTCGTCGGCCGCTCGCGGATCCGCGGCCAGAGACCTGTGAGAATCCCATGACGAGCGAAACCGAGACTGTGCCCGATATCGATGACCTGCGCCAGGAGATCGACCGGCTCGACGCCGAGATCCTGGCTGCCGTGAAGCGCCGCACCGAGGTGTCCAAAATGATCGGCCAGGCCCGGATGGCCTCCGGCGGCACCCGCCTCGTGCACAGCCGCGAGATGAAGGTGATCGAGCGCTACAGCGAACTCGGCCCCGACGGCAAGGACCTCGCGATGCTGCTGTTGCGTCTGGGCCGCGGCCGCCTCGGCCACCAGTAGATCAGCCGCGTCAGCGCAGCGCGTCGGTCAGCCACGGCGTCAACCACTCCACCGCCTCCGGCGTCGGGTGCACCCCGTCGGTGCGGATCCGGATGCCGTTGATCCGGTTGGTGTAGCCGCCGTTCGGGCCCAGCTTGCGGTTGAGGTCGAGAACCGACACGTTCTGCCGGTACTTGACGACGCTGCGCAGCAAGGCGTTCCAGTCGTCGGTGCGATCGGGGTCGTCCTCCGGATAGAGGCTGCCGTCCGATCTCTCGGCACGGCGGTTGTACGGCTCGGTGGTGACGACGACGCGCGCGCCGGTCGCCGACAGGATGTCGAACACGCGATTGAGCTCGGAGCGGAGATACCCGTCGTAGACCGGGTCGCCGATGTGCATCCAGCGGCCCTCGTGCATGCGGTCGACGACCTCCCAGCGACCGATGATCAGCAGCACCGCGTCCGGGCGCTCATGCTTGATGCGTTCGGCCCACCTGCTCGGCCACGAGTCGCACTCCGGTTTCTGGTTCAACGGCTGCCCGGTGTACCGGTACGGTCCGCCGCGCGCGATGCCACAGCCGATCATCGTGTAGTCGGCGAACGCGAAGCCGGGTGTTTCGGGCAGGTAGCGCATCACCGTCCACCCGACGGAGTCCCCGAAGACCGCGACGGTCCGGGTGCCCGGTTTGCGGGTGACAGGACGCTGCACCGCGACGGGCACCTCCGGTGCGACCAGCGCGGCGGAATCGATGCCCGGATTCTGCACGGAGGCGGGCGGCACGCCGACCGGCAGCACCGTCATCGTGATGACCGCTGCGGTGGCGGCGGTCGCGCCTGCCAGCGGCAGCATCGGCACGATCACCGGCCGCCAGCGCCGGATCGGCTGTTCGAGCAGCCACCACGACAGCGCCGCCAGCCCGAGCGTCGCCGCACACCGCAGCGCGAACAACGACCAGCCGGACCACCCCGTGCGCTCACCGTTGATCACCAGGAAGATCGGCCAGTGCCACAGGTAGACGCCGTAGGAGATCGCGCCGAGCAGCACCAGCGGCCGCCACGCCAGCACGCGCGCGAGGGGTCCGTCCTGATCCATCGCCGCCGCCCCGACCACCAGAGCGGCCGCAAGCGCCACCACGATCAGCAGGCCACTGCGGAAGTCGCCGACATCACCGGTCGCGGTGTGCGCGGCGAATCCCAGCACCGCAATCCCGACGACGGACAGGGCGCGGGCGACCCATCGCAGCCACCGCGTCCTGATCACCGGCCCGGCCATGGTCACGGTCGTCCAGTCGCGCACCAGCAGGGCGGCCGCCGCGGCGCCGACGAGCAGCGCCTGCGCGCGGGTGTCGGTGCCGAAGTAGACGCGATTCAGCGTCTGCCCGTCGACAAGCACGATCGTCGCCGCCGCCGACGCGAGCGCACCCACTGAGGCGAGCGCGAACACCGCCCACCGCAGATGTGTCCGTTCGCCCCGGCAGCACAGATACGCCAGAGCGATCAGCAGCAACGGCCACAGCACGTAGTACTGCTCTTCGACGCCCAGCGACCAGGTGTGCTGCAGCGGCGACGGCGGGGCGCCCTGGCTGAAGTAGTCGGTGCGTTGGGCGACGAACGCCCAGTTGGCCGCCCAGAAGAACGCGGCGACGGCGTCCTCACGCAGCGTCGAGATCGCCTCGCTCGCGAACAGCTCGCGCGCGGCCACCACCGCGAGCACGACGACCAGCAGCGCGGGCAGCAGCCGGCGGGCCCGGCGGATCCAGAAGTCGCGCAGCCGGATTCGTCCCGTGCGGGCGTGCTCGTCGAGCAGCAGCGACGTGATGAGGAAACCGCTCAGCACGAAGAACACGTCGACGCCGAGGAACCCGCCGTGCACACCCGGGATGCCGCCGTGGTCGGCGAGCACCAGCGCGACGGCGATGGCGCGGATCCCGTCCAGGGCGGGAATCTCGCGTCGTCGGCCGGCGGTCACTGCCGAAATTTTGCCTGCGCGGGCAGAGGCCCGGTGGCAGGCGCGGCGGCGTGTCGAGTTACTTCGTCAACGCGATGTACTTGACCTCGAGGTACTCCTCGATGCCCTCGAAGCCGCCCTCGCGCCCGAAGCCGGACTCCTTGACGCCGCCGAACGGCGCCGCCGGGTCGGAGATCACGCCCCGGTTGATGCCGACCATCCCGGACTCGATGCCGTCGGCGACGCGCAGCGCGCGGTCCAGCGAGCGCGTGTAGACGTAGGCGGCCAGCCCGTACTCGGTGTCGTTGGCCGCGGCGACGCCCTCCTCCTCGGTGTCGAAGCCGGTGATCGGCGCGACGGGTCCGAAGACCTCCTCGGAAAGGATGCGGGCGTCGGCGGGCACGTCGGTCAGCACCGTGGCCGGATAGAAGTTGCCCGGCCCGCCGGGGGCGACACCACCGACCGCGACGGTCGCGCCCCGCGACACCGCGTCGTCGACCAACTCGGTGACGGTGGCGACCTGCTTGGCGTTGATCAGCGGGCCCAGGGTGGCCGACTCGTCGATCCCCTTGCCGAGCTGGAACTCGCTCATCCGCTTGACCAGCTTGTCGGTGAACTCCTCGCGCACCGAGTTCGCGACGTGGAAGCGGTTGGCTGCGGTGCATGCCTCGCCGCCGTTGCGCATCTTGGCCAGGATCGCGCCGTCGACGGCGGCGTCGACGTCCGCGTCGTCGAACACGACGAACGGCGCGTTGCCGCCGAGTTCCATCGAGGTCCGCAGCAGCTTGTCGGCCGACTGCTTGACCAGCGCCTTGCCGACGCCGGTCGAGCCGGTGAAGGTCAGCTTGCGCAGCCGGCCGTCGTCGATCAGCGCGGCGGTCACGTCGCCGGCGCTCTTCGTCGGCAGCACCGACAGCACACCCTTGGGCAGGCCCGCCTCGTCCATCAGCTTGGCCAGCAGCAACATGGTCAGCGGGGTCTCCTGGGCGGGCTTGACGATCATCGTGCAGCCGGCGGCCAGCGCCGGGCCGATCTTGCGGGTGCCCATCGCCAGCGGGAAGTTCCACGGCGTGATCGCGTAGCACGGGCCGACCGGTTGCTTGGTGACCAGGACGCGACCGCTGCCCGCCGGGCTCGGAGTGTAGCGGCCCGCGATGCGCACGGCCTCCTCGGCGAACCAGCGGAAGAACTCAGCGCCGTAGGTGACCTCGCCCATGCTCTCGCGCAGCACCTTGCCCATCTCGAGGGTCATCAGCGTCGCGATGTCCTCGGCGCGGTCGGTGATCTTCTCGAACACCGCGCGCAGGATCTCGCCGCGCTCGCGGGGTGCGGTGGCGGCCCAGTCGGCCTGCACCGCGCAGGCGGCGTCCAGCGCGGCGATCGCGTCCTCGGCGGTCGCGTCGGCCACGGCGGTCAGCACCTGGTCGTCGGACGGGTCGAGAACGTCGAAGGTCGACGAGCCCTCGCGTTCCTCACCGCCGATCCACAGTCCGGTGGGCACAGACGACAGCAGCTTCGCGGTATCCATACGTTCTTCCTTACACCCTCGGCCATTTCGCCGCATTAGGGTCGTATCCATGAGCAGCGATGAGCGCTTGCGCGAAGAGCGGACAACAACCGAGACTGCAGACATCGCCTCGACCCCGGCCTTCGCGGCCCTGCGGCGGCACCACGAGGAGATCGGCGCCAGGCATCTGCGTGAGTTGTTCGCCGAGGATCCCTCCCGCGGCACCGAGTTGGCGACGACGGTCGGCGACCTCTACGTCGACTACAGCAAGCACCGCGTCACCCGCGAGACGCTGAGTCTGCTGGTGGACCTGGCCCGCGCCGCGGGTTTGGAGCAGAAGCGCGACGCGATGTTCGCCGGCGCGCACATCAACACCTCCGAGAACCGCGCCGTCCTGCACACGGCCCTGCGGCTGCCGCGCGACGCCGATTTGCACGTCGACGGGCGCGACGTCGTCGCAGACGTGCACGATGTGCTCGACAAGATGGGCGCCTTCACCGACCGGCTGCGCAGCGGCGAGTGGACCGGCGCGACCGGCGAGCGCATCGCCACCGTGGTCAACATCGGCATCGGCGGTTCGGATCTCGGCCCTGCGATGGTGACGCTCGGGCTGCGGCACTACGCCGACGCGGGCATCTCGGCGCGGTTCGTCTCGAACGTCGATCCGGCGGACCTGGTGGCCAAGCTCGACGGACTCGACCCGGCCACAACGCTTTTCATCGTGGCCTCGAAGACGTTCTCGACACTCGAGACGCTGACCAACGCGACGGCTGCGCGGCGCTGGCTCACCGACGCGCTCGGGGACGCCGCGGTGGCCAAGCACTTCGTCGCGGTGTCGACCAACAAGAAGCTCGTCGACGACTTCGGCATCAACACCGAGAACATGTTCGGCTTCTGGGACTGGGTCGGGGGCCGCTACTCCGTCGACAGCGCAATCGGGTTGAGCGTGATGGCCGTCATCGGCCTCGAGCGGTTCGGCGAGTTCCTGTCCGGGTTCCACATCGTCGACGAGCACTTCCGCACCGCTCCGCTGGAGGCGAACGTGCCGGTGCTGCTCGGGCTGATCGGGCTCTGGTACAACGAGTTCTTCGGCGCGGAAACCCGTGCGGTGCTGCCCTATTCGAACGACCTGGCCCGTTTCCCCGCCTACCTGCAGCAGCTCACGATGGAGTCCAACGGCAAATCGGTGCGTGCCGACGGGTCACCGGTCACCACCAGCACCGGCGAAATCTTCTGGGGCGAACCGGGAACCAACGGCCAGCACGCGTTCTACCAACTGCTGCACCAGGGCACGCGGCTGGTGCCCGCCGATTTCATCGGGTTCTCCCAGCCCACCGACGACCTGCCGACCGCCGACGGCACGGGCAGCATGCACGACCTACTGATGAGCAACTTCTTCGCGCAGACCCAGGTGCTGGCGTTCGGGAAGACGGCCGAGGAGATCGCCGCCGAGGATACGCCGCCGAAAGTGGTGCCGCACAAGGTGATGCCCGGCAACCGGCCCAGCACGTCGATTCTCGCCACTGAGCTGACGCCCTCGGTGTTGGGCCAGTTGATCGCGCTCTACGAGCACCAGGTGTTCACTGAGGGCGTCATCTGGGGCATCGACTCGTTCGACCAGTGGGGCGTAGAACTCGGCAAGACGCAGGCAAAGGCGCTGCTGCCGGTCATCACCAGCGCCAAATCGCCTGCCGAGCAGTCGGATTCGTCGACCGACGCGCTGGTGCGCCGGTATCGCAGCGAGCGCGGCCGCTCCGCCTGACTGCCGCTCCGTCTGACCCGCAGACAACAATGCGGCGCACGTCTTTCGGTAGCG
>NZ_LZKP01000061.1 GCF_001672895.1 Mycobacterium sp. E740 | reverse complement strand
GCATCTTGTCGAACGTGCGCGTAAGGCCTTCTCGGTCAACGCCTTCGGCGGCAGTCGAGTTGCGCATGATCGCGGTCTTGATGCCGCCGGGATGCACGGTCGTCACCTTCACCGGGTGACGCGCGGCCTTCATCTCCTGGCGCAGTGCCTCGGTGAACCCGCGGACCGCGAACTTCGCCGAGTTGTACGCCGAGTCGGTGGTCGAGTACTTCGGCAAGGTGAACCAGATCTACAACAACGCGGGCATCGCGTACGTGGGCGACGTCGAGATCACGCCGTTCAAGGACTTCGAGCGGGTGATGGACGTCGATTACTGGGGCGTCGTCAACGGCACCAAGGTGTTCCTGCCGCACCTGATCGCATCCGGCGACGGTCACGTCGTCAACGTCTCGAGCCTGTTCGGCATCTTCTCGATTCCCGGCCAGGCGGCGTACAACTCGGCGAAGTTCGCGGTCCGCGGGTTCACCGAGGCACTGCGCCAGGAGATGAAGGCCGCGCGTCACCCGGTGAAGGTGACGACCGTGCATCCCGGCGGCATCAAGACCGCGATCATGCGCAACTCGACTGCCGCCGAAGGCGTTGACCGAGAAGGCCTTACGCGCACGTTCGACAAGATGC
>NZ_LZKP01000060.1 GCF_001672895.1 Mycobacterium sp. E740 | reverse complement strand
CCTGACATAGGTTCGCGGTCTTTCCGTTATGCCTCCGTCGCGTGACGGAGGGTGCCGTGTTCAATGAGGGTGGCGCCCACTTCACGCCGAAGGAGAACTGATGCAGTCGGGTACGGCACCGTTCGAGGACATCGTCTCGCTGCTGAACTACCCGATGTTCATCGTCACGACGCACGCCGACGCGGAGAACTCCGGCTGCCTCGTGGGCTTCGCGAGCCAGACGAGCATCAATCCGCCGCGCTTCCTCGTCGGATTGTCCCGGCGCAACCGGACGTTCCGCATCGCGCAGTCCGCGACGCACCTCGCCGTGCATCTGGTGTCCCGCGAGCATCTTCAATTGGCGCAGTTGTTCGGCGGCGAGACCGGCGATCACACCGACAAGTTCGCTCGCTGTGACTGGCACACCGGCCCCGAGCAGATGCCGATCCTCGACGACGCCGCAGCCTGGTTCGTCGGTGAGGTGGTCCGCCGGTTCGACGTCGGAGATCACATGGGCCATCTACTCGAACCGGTGGCGGGCGAGCCGCCGAGTGACCTCGAGCAGTGGGTGACCTTCGCCGACGTCCGCGAATTGGAGCCGGGACACGACGCGTGAGTACAGACCTCCGTGCGGTCGATGGCTTGGACGAGTTGATCGACTACTACCGCGAGCCGCCCATCGGCGTGCGAGCCAACATGATCTTCAGCGCCGACGGCGCGGCGGCGTTCTCTGGCCGGGTGGCGCCGCTGTCCGATCCCACCGACCAGCAGCTGCTGGTCGCGCTGCGCGACTTCGCCGACGTCGTCCTGGTGGGGGCCGCCACAGCCCGCGCCGAGAACTACGGACCGGTGAAGCCGACCGAAAACGGCGCCCGCCCGGCCCGGATGGCCGTGGTGAGTCGATCAGGCAACTTGCCGGACTCGCTGTTCGCCAGTCCGGCTCAGCGCCCGATCCTGGTGACGAGCGCAAAAGCGGTGTCGCAGAACGCATTGGACGGCGATGACCGCTGGGAGCTGCTGGTGGCCGGTGACGAGACCGTCGACGTCACGGTCATGGCCACCGAACTGCGACAGCGCGGACTGAGCCGCGTCCTGTGCGAAGGCGGCCCCACCCTGCTCGACGAACTCGTGACCGCGGACCTGATCGACGAGATCTGCGTGACCCTGGCGCCCAAGCTGGCGGGCGCCCAGCTGCCGGGTACCGCGAGCCCAGGGTTGTCCGCGCCGACCATGCTGCGGCTAGAGCACGTTCTCAGCCATCGGGACTACCTCTACCTGAAGTACTCCAGTACCCGTCACGGCACCTGACAGGATGGCCGCATGGGTGAACGCGTCACTTTTGCGAGCAGCAGCGGGCCCGACCTTGCGGGCGTGATCGACGTCCCCGACGGCGACGTACGCGGCTGGGGTGTCTTCGCGCACGGTTTCACGCTCGGCAAGGACAGCCCCGCGGCAAGCCGGATCTGCAAGCAACTGGCCGCCGAGGGCATCGGCATGTTGCGCTTCGACAACCTCGGCCTGGGTGACTCCGAAGGCGACTGGGGCGACGGGTCGTTCTCGCACAAGGTCGCCGACACGGTGCGTGCCGTCGAGTTCATGAACGACGAAGGCCGCGAGGTGCACCTGCTGGTCGGGCATTCCTTCGGCGGTTCTGCCGTCATCGCCGCAGCCCACGACTGCCCCAGCGTCGCCGCCGTCGCCAGCGTCGCCGCGCCGTACGAGCCCGCCCACGTGGAGAACATCTACGACGCCCTGTGTGAACGGATCGAAGCCGAGGGCGAGGCGCCCCTGCAGATCGGCGGCAAGGCGCTGACGCTCAAGCGGCACTTCATCGAAGACGTCCGCAATGCCGACCTGCGCGAGCGCATCAACACGCTGCGCCGGGCGCTGCTCGTCATGCATTCGCCGACCGACAACACCGTCGGCATCGACAACGCCAGCGAAATCTTCCAAGCCGCGCGCCACCCGCGCAGCTTCGTCTCGCTCGAGGGCGCCGACCACCTGCTGACCGAGAAGAACCAGGCGGCACGTGCCGCGCGGATCATCAGCGCCTGGGCCGACCCCTACCTGTAAACGGCGCCGGATCAGCGCACCGCGACGACGACCTTGCCCTTCGCCGAGCGGTCCTCCAGCGCGGCGATCGCATCGGCGGCCCGCTCCAGCGGAAACACCTGCGGCTGCGGCGCCGACACCGCGCCCGACGCCAGCAACGGCTCGAGTTCGGCCCACTGCTCGGCCAGGTAATTCGGATGGGTGAACGTCCAGGCGCCCCAGCCGACGCCGACCGCGTCGACGTTGTTGAGCAGCAACCGGTTCACCTTGACGGTCGGAATGTCACCGCCGGTGAAGCCGATCACCAGCAGCCGGCCACCCGGAGCCAGCGAGCGCAGCGAGTCGGTGAACCGGTCACCGCCGACCGGGTCCACGACGATATCCACGCCGCGCCCGTCGGTCAGCTCCTTCACCGCGCCCTTGAAACCGTCGGCGAGCACCACGTCGGTGGCGCCGGCGGCCCTGGCCACCTCGGCCTTGTCCTCGGTGCTGACCACCGCGATCACCCGGGACGCGCCCCACGCCGGCGCCAACCGCAGCGTCGACGTGCCGATACCACCCGCGGCCCCGTGCACCAGCACGGTCTCGCCCTCGGCCAGCCGACCCCGCGTCCGCAGCGCGTGATGCATGGTGAGGTCGTTGAACAGCAGGCCTGCGCCGGCCTCGAACGACACGTTGTCGGGCAGCTTGAACACCCGCTCGGCGGGCAGCACCACGACCTCCGCCATCGCGCCGCACAGCATCGTCAGCGCCGCGACGCGATCACCGGCCCGGACGTGGGCATCCGATGGCGCGCTGCGCACCACCCCTGCGACCTCGCCGCCGGGTGTGTAGGGCATCTCCGGCTTGTACTGATAGAGGCCGCGCGACTGCAGCACATCGGGGAACGCGACGCCCGCAGCGTGCACGTCGATCACCACCGCATCCCGCGCGTCCGGTTCGTCGACCTCGACGAGCTTCGCCGCGGAAGGTCCGTCGAGGCTGGCTATCTGAATCGCGCGCATGGCGTTATTTAACATCCTCGACTGCCTGACATGACCGGCGCCGTGTCGCACACTGCTAGATAAGCTCACTTACGCGGCAACGTCGCCGAGTTCGAACGGAGCGCAAATGAGTCCTGCTACCCGCGTGCGGTCGAGAACCCCGGTGTTCGCTCCCGCCGAGACGCTGCCGCAGAGCCGGCCCGTCACCATCCGGTCCACCGACGGCATCCGCCTGCACGCTGAGGTCTTCGGTCCCGAAGACGGCTATCCGATCGTGCTGGCCCACGGCATCACATGCGCGCTGCGGGTGTGGGCGCACCAGATCACCGACCTTTCGCAGCACTACCGCGTCATCGCGTTCGACCACCGCGGCCACGGCCGCAGCGCCGTACCGACCCACCGCCGCGCCTACAGCCTCGATCACTTGGCGGGCGACCTCGACTCGGTGCTCGATGCGACGCTCGCGCCGGGGGAACGGGCGGTCATCGCCGGCCACTCGATGGGCGGCATCGCGATCACTTCCTGGGCCGAGCGGTACCCCGAACGCGTGCCCGAGCGCGCGGACGCCGTCGCGCTGATCAATACCACGACCGGCGATCTGCTGCGCAACATCAAGTTGCTGCCCATGCCGGGCCGGCTGGGCGACGTGCGCGTGTTCACCGCCGGGACGTTCCTCAAGACGTTCGGCGCGATGCCGCTGCCACGCGCCGCCACCGGCCCGAACCAGCGGTTCCTGTCGATGTTGGCGGTGGGCCGCGACGCCGACCCGGCGATCGCCTCGTTCGTCCACGAGCTGTTCATGTCGACCGCCCCCGCCGGCCGCGGCGGTTGGGCCCGCACGCTCGTCGACCATCTCGGTCCGCGACACATCGGTCTCAAGAACCTCGTGGTGCCCACGCTGGTGATCGGCAGCGTGAAAGACCGTCTGCTGCCGTTGATCTCCTCACGCCGAATCGCCGAGGAGGCGCCGATTCTCACCGAGTTCGTCGAACTGGCCGGTGGGCACTGCGCGATCCTGGAACGTCCGGACGAGGTGAACAAGCACCTGCGGCAGTTGATCGAGTCGGTGTCCGGCGAGCGCCGCGCCAGTTCCTAGTCGGGTGAGCGCCGACTCGTCAGCGCTCGATGCACCTCGTCGGCCGCACGCCGACCCGAGCGTACGGCGCCGTCGAGGAAGCCCGTCCAGATGTCGGCGGTTTCTGTTCCCGCCCAGAAGATTCCATCGACCGGCCTGCGCAACCACGGTCCGTACGTCGTCCACGATCCCGGCGGCACGGCGGCCGTCGGCCCACCGGGCGCGAATTGCTCTGCGCCCCAGCAGTGATCGACATAGTCGATCGGTTCGAGTGCGCCGTCACCGAACAACGCGGCGAATCCCGACAACGCTTGTTCGCGGCGCTGCGCCAGAGACAGCGAGTCGAATGCCCGAGCGTCGACGAACCCCAGCAGGATGCCCGGGCCGCCTCCGCGATCGGCGTCCTCCGGGCTGACGTCGAACGTGATGAACACCGGACCCTCGTCGGAAAGCGCTTCTCCGGAAAGGCCTTTCGCCCGCCAGAACGGAGTCGCGTATGCGGCGTAGGCCTTGCTGAGGTTGCCCAGCGGCCAGTTCTGTGCGAGCTTGCCGTACTCGGGCGGCAGCTCCGGCAGGAACTCGATGGCACCCCGATGTTCGGGTGGGATCGCGACGACGACGGCCTTGGCGCGCACAGACCCGAGTTCCGATGTCACGGTGAGCGCGCCATCACTGTGGCGCTCGATGCTGCGCACCGGCGCCCCGAGTACGACGCGCGTCGCGAGTTCTTCGGCCATTCGCAGCGCGATCTGCTGGGTACCGGCCGGGAAGCGGCTCTGCTGCGCGCCGCCTTCGACGTCGAGCATGCGATCCAGCCCGCCGGCGGCTTTGACGTAGCGCACCGCGTGCAGCATCGACACCGCGTCGGGTTCACAGCCCCAGGTCACCCTCGACATGATCGCCATCAGATCCCGTGTTCCCGCGCTGGCGTGGACCGACTTCAGCCACCCGTCGAGCGACTGGGAGTCCAGCGCGTCGGCATGCGGAGCCGTCCACGGCGTCTCGACCGACACCCGGCGGCAGACCCGCTCGAAGCGCCACTGGATCCGCGACACGTCGACCAGTTCGATGATCGACAGCCGCGGAATCGTGCTGCGGTACGAGCGGATCCGGCCGCGCCACCTGATCAGGTTCTTGCCGCGGCTGAAGGTGGGCACGGTGCCACAGCCCAACTCGGCCGCCAATTCGCCGACGGCGTCCTGGGTGGGTCCGACGAACGTGCCGCCGAGGTCGACGGGAATGCCGGCGATGGTGGCCGTCGACGACCGCCCGCCGACGCGGTCGCGGCCTTCGAGGACCACGACGTCGTGGCCGAGGCACACGAGCGCGCGCGCAGCCGACAGCCCGGCGAACCCGGCGCCCACCACGACCACATCGCAACTGGCTGGGATGCTCACGCCGATAGGCTCTCACGCCGTGAAGGTCATGACAGCGTTGTTCGGCCCAACGGACGCGATCGACCGCGCACAGCTGCTGCGCGAAGCCGGTGCCGCCGGAGTGTTCACCTTCGAGGGACCACACGACGTGTTCACGCCGCTGACGCTGGCCTCCACCGTCGAGGGCCTCGACCTGATGACCAACGTGGCCATCGCGTTTCCGCGCAACCCGATTCAGCTCGCCCACCAGGCCTACGACCTCCAACTGCTGGCCAAGGGCCGCTTCACGCTGGGGCTCGGCACGCAGGTGCGCGCGCAGATCGAGAAGCGCTACGGCGCGGCCTTCGACCGCCCGGTGGCGCGGATGACGGAGATGGTGGGCGCGCTGCGCGCGGTGTTCGCCGCGTGGGAGACCGGTGAGCGCCTCGACTTTCGCGGCGAGTACTTCCGGCACACGCTGATGACGCCGACCTTCAACCCCGGCCCGAACCCGTACGGCGCGCCGCCGATCTATCTCGGCGCGTTGGGTCCGCGCCTCACCCGCGCCACCGCCGCCGTCGCCGACGGTCTGCTGGTCATGCCGTTCGGCTCCAAGCGGTTCCTGCACGAGGTGACGATGCCCGCCGTGCGCGATGGGTTGGCCTCGGCGGGGCGGACTCTCGACGAGTTCGCCGTGGTGCCGGAGATCATCGTGTCGGTCGGTGCTGACGACGGGGCGCACACCGCCGCTCGCCGGCTGCTGGCGTTCTACGGCTCCACTCCGGCCTACCGCCCGGTGCTCGACGCGCACGGCTGGGGCGGGCTGCAGCCCGAACTCAACGCGCTGTCCAAGCAGGGCCGCTGGCAGGAGATGGGCACGCTGATCGACGACGAGATGCTGCACACCATCGCCGCGTGCGGCAGCCCTGCCGACGTGGCCGCGCACATCCGCGATCGAGTCGACGGCGTGTCCGACCGGATCTGCCTCTACCAGCCCGGACCGATCGCCGTCGAGGCGTTGGCGGAGATCGTCGACGCACTCGCTGCCTGACTCCTATGGTGGTACTCAGCGGGACCAAGGGAGGTTGCGGACAGTGGAGTACGCCGACGTATTGATCATCGGAGCAGGCATTTCCGGAATCGGGGCCGCCTACCGCATGCAGGAGAAGAACCCGAACTCGACGTACCTGGTGCTCGAACGCAGGGCACGGATCGGCGGCACCTGGGACCTGCACCGCTATCCGGGCATACGATCCGACAGCGACATCTTCACGCTGAGTTATCCCTTCGAACCGTGGACGCGCCCGGAGAACGTCGCCGACGGGCCCGACATCCGCGAATACCTGGAGCAGACCGCGCGTAAGCACGGCATCGACAAGCACATCCGGTTCAACACCCACGTCTTGTCGGCGGACTGGGACTCGTCGACCGACACGTGGACGGTGCAGACCGAAGAGAACGGCTCGGCGACGACGTACCGCGGCCGCTTCCTGTTCTTCGGTAGCGGCTACTACAACTACGACGAGCCCTACCGCCCGGACTTTCCGGGCCTCGAGGAGTTCGGTGGCGAGGTGGTGCACCCGCAGCACTGGCCCGAGTCGCTCGACTACGCCGGCAAGCGCCTCGTGGTGATCGGCAGCGGTGCGACGGCCGTCAGCATGATCCCGTCGCTGACCGAGCAGGCCGGGCACGTGACGATGCTGCAGCGGTCGCCGACGTACATGCTGTCAGGACCGCGGATCAACCCCGTGGTCCAGGCGATCCGCAAGGTGGCTCCGGGACGGGCCGGTTACTGGGGCGCCCGGGTGTACAACACGCTTTTTACGGTGTTCATCTACGCGTTCGCGAAGGCGGCGCCCAAGCTGAGCCGGCGCTTCATCCGTAGCCACGCCAAACGCAACCTGCCGACCGGCTATCCGGTCGACGTCCACTTCAACCCGCGTTACGACCCGTGGGATCAACGGTTGTGCGCGATGCTCGACAACGACTTCTACGAGGCGATCAGCGACGGCCGGGTGGACGTGGTGACCGACCACATCGACCACATCGACGCGGCCGGTGTCGTGTTGCGCTCGGGGCGGCGCATCGACGCCGACGTGATCATCACCGCGACAGGGATTCAACTGCAGGCGCTCGGCGGTGTGCTCGTCAGCATCGACGGCGCCGAGGTCAAACCGCAGGACCGGTTCGTCTACAAGGAGCACATGCTCGAAGACGTGCCGAACCTGGCCTGGTGCGTCGGCTACATCAACGCGTCGTGGACGCTGCGCGCCGACCTGACCGCCCGAGCCTTCGCAAAGCTGGTGTCCTACATGGACTCTCACGGGTACACGCACGCCTACCCGCATCTCGGCGACACGCCGATGCCGGAGAAGCCCGCGTGGAACATCAACGCCGGCTATGTGCAGCGCGCCGCTCATGTGTTGCCGAAGTCCGGTACCCACCGGCCGTGGAATGTCCGGCACAACTATGTGCTCGACGCGATCGACCATCGGTTCGACCGGATCGATGAGTCGATGGTGTTCGGCCGCGCCCCCGTGGCCGCGACGCCGGTCGCTTAGTCAGTCGGCGACCGTGAGCCAGTCCTTGAAGCCCGACGGGTCATGCCGGCCGAGCGCACCGTGCTCGAACAGGCCCCAGCCCTCTGCGGACTGACCGTTCTCGCGACAGACCGCGCGGCCGACATGGTCGATCACCCCGAACATGCTGCGGCCGTTGACCCCCGGATCGGTCATGTCGTAGGTGAGGCGTTCGGTGAACTTGTCACCCTTCCATACGCCGTGCAGCCAGTCGGAGTCGCCGCCGTAGCCGCCGCCGATGTGGATCGGCACGCCGAGTTTCGACTCCACCTCGAACACGACGGGCTTGCCGTCGGGTGTCGTCGCTTCGATGGTGGCGCCGTAGGGGATTCGCGTGCCCGAGGTGTAGTGGATCTTCACCCGCGGCCACCCGAGTTGTTCGACGCGGCCGTCGCGCCAGATCCGCGTGCAGTCGTTGAGGCTGCGGAAGCCGGTGGGATCCTCCTGGATGATCAGCACGATCGCGTAGTCGTCGAAAGCCATCGGCACGTAGAGCCACCACATGCCCTCGAACGGCGGGTGTGCAGGTCGGCCCGCGGGTTCGGGTTCGCCGATCGGACGGATGCCCCACGACCGGTCGCGGCTGCCGATCCACACCGACGGATCGGCGGTGATCTCCTCGCCATCGACCACGACGACGCCGCTCCACGACCCGAGCTGCGCAAAACGCTGCGCGTCCAACGTGATTCGGGTGCCGGTGCGCAGCACATGGCGTTGCTCCTGCACCGCGTCGAACAGTCCGTTCCAGGTGAGGTCGACTGCGACGCCCTCGGTCTCTTCGAGGATGATCCGCAGCTTGCGCAGCGGCTCGCTGACCTCGACGCGATACCCCAGCACATGTTGGTTGAGGCGGTCGGAATCGATGCCGTCCGACAGATGTACCGCGGTCTGGGTGTCACCGCGTCTGACCAGTACGAACGCATCCTTGACACCGAGGTTCGGGTAGTACCCGATGCCGGTGATCAGGAAGATGTCGCCGGTGCGGTCGTGGGCGTTGAAGTAGGACCGGTCGTAGAAGTTGCGGTCGGACGATCCGGGCCAGGCGATCGGCTGCGGGAGCTGGTGGATCGGGAATTCGTCGGTGGGACCGAGCATCACGCCTCCTGGCCGATAAGTCTCTTGAGCAGAGCGCCGTGGTAGAACAGCGATTCGACATCGTCGGGCTTCTCGATCTCGCCGAAGCGGACCCGTCGCGCGCTGGTGCGCATGAACACGCACGCCCAGATCACCCCGGAGTAGACGTAGAACCAGTGCAGGTCACCGAGTTCGACGCCGGTGCGCGCGGCATAGGTGGACTTGACGTCGTCCTCGCGCATGAAGTCTGGCAGCCCAGTAAGGCCGGCCAGGCCGGCAAGTTCCTGGAACACGTTGTGGGCGAATATCATCCACGCCGCATCCATCTCGCGGGGCCCGAGAGTCGCCATCTCCCAGTCGAGCACAGCCACCGGCCGGTAACCGGAGTACAACACGTTGCCCACGCGGGAGTCGCCCCACACCAGCACCGGATCGCTGTCGGCGACGTCGGCGGGCCAGTTGGCCTCGAGCCAGTCGAGCGCTTGCTCGATCAGCTGTGAACGTCCGATGTCGGGAACTGCGAACTGATACCAGTCCTTGAGCCAGTTCAGGTTGCGCCGCAACGCATTGCGCTCCGAACCGTCGTCGAGGAAACCGAACGTCGTCGTCGGTTCGGGGATCGAATGCAGTTCGGCGATCACGCCGACCGTGTTGTCCTGGAGTTCGCGCTGTTGGTCGGGGGTGGAGTCGGCGAACCAGTTGCCCCCGAACGTGTAGGGCATGACGTCGGGCGGCACGCGGCCTTCCACGTAGTCCATCAGGAAGAACGGCGTGCCGAGCACGTCGCCGCTGTCCTCCAGCCAGCGCACCTGCGGCACCGGCACGTCGGTCTTCTCCTGCACTAACCGGATCACGTCGAACTGGTGATCCATCCGGTACGCCGAGAACACCGGCACGTCCTCGTCGGTGGGGGCCACCCGGGCCACCCACTTCTGTTCCTGCGCTTCGCCGTCCTCGGTCCACCGCCCGGTCAGGATGATCGTCTCCGAGGACATTCCGTTGGCGTCGACGCCGCTCTCCACGGTGATCTCCGGGACCGCGCCGCCGGGCAGCACCGTGGAGAGCCACCGCGACATCACGTCGGGCAGGGTGCTCAGATCGCGACTTGAATGTTCGAGGCGGCTGACGTCCTCGACGGCCGGTTCACTAGCCACAACCACTTCCTTCGACAGCGAGAATTACGATACGCTTGGTAGCGATATGAAAGCAGACGCGTCATCGGTTGACAAGACCCCGGGCGCCGGGCGTCCCCGGGATCCCCGCATCGACGCTGCCATACTGCGCGCGACTGCGGATCTGCTTGCCGAAATCGGCTATTCGAACCTCACGATCGCCGCGGTGGCCGACCGCGCGGGCACCACCAAGACCGCGTTGTACCGACGGTGGTCCAGCAAGGCCGAACTCGTGCACGAGGCCGCGTTCCCGGCCGCGCCGAATGCGATCGACACGCCGCCGGGCGACATCGCCGCCGACATTTGCGCAATGCTGGCGGCGACCCGCGACGTCTTCTCCAGCCCGGTGGTGCGTGCGGCGTTGCCCGGGCTGATCTCGGACATGGTTGCCGACGCCGAACTCAACGAGCGGGTGATGGGCCGGTTCACCGGAGTGTTCACCGCGGTGCGCAACCGGTTGGCCGAGGCGGTCGAGCGCGGGGAAGTTCATTCCGACGTCGACCCGGACCGGCTGGTCGAGGTGATCGGCGGCGCCACCTTGCTGCGGATGCTGCTGCGGCCCGACGAGCCGCTCGATGACGACTGGGTCACGCAGACCGCCGCCATCGTCGTCCATGGTGTGGTGGCATAGCACTCGTGCTTGACGTATTTCCCGACAACTGGCGCACCGCGCTCGTGCTGGTGCCGCATCCCGACGATCCCGAGTACGGGTGCGCTGCGGCGGTGGCGAAATGGACCGCGGCGGGCAAGACCGTCCATTACGCGCTCGCAAGCCGCGGCGAGGCCGGCATCGCCGGGGTGGCGCCCGAACATGCCGGCCCGCTGCGCGAGCGCGAGCAGCTGCGTTCGGCGTCGGTCGTCGGCGTCGCCAACGTCCGGTTCTGGGGCTTTCCGGACAGCGAGATCCGCAACAGCGCCGAGCTGCGCGCGCGGATCGTCGAGGCCATCACCGAGCTCGAGCCCGATGTGGTCGTCAGCATCTACGGCGGTCCCGAGTGGGCGCCGGGCGCACCGAACCAGCGCGACCACATGGAGTTCGCGGCCGCGGTCCTGCAGGCGTACGACAGCCTGCCTCACCCGCCGCGCTGGTTGTTCCAGAACGGTCCGCAGGCAACCCATGCCGAGACGATCGACGACGGCTACTTCGAACGTGCGGTCGCCTCGCTGGCCGAGCACAAGGTCTATCTGTCGGTGCTCGATCCGCGGACTCCCGTCGTCGCGCAGGCCCGCAAGCAGGTGGAGATGACGACGACGGCGCGCCCGGAGTTCGGCGGCCGTCGCACGGTGGAGTTCATCCTGATGCGCACGCGCACGACCGCCTGACCAGCCTCTCTCGTCGCGCCAACCCATTGCCCATTGGCGCGAGCGTGCGCGTCTGTTCATGACACGCCGCGACACAGCAGCACTTTGCGCACGCCCGTCGGCCCTCGAGCGTGCGTCGGACGCCGAATTCCTCCGGCGTGTCATGAACAGACGCGCACGCTCGCGCCGAAAGGGAAAAGTGGTCAGTCGTCGATCTGGCGTTTGTTGCGCTCCGACACGGCCT
>NZ_LZKP01000059.1 GCF_001672895.1 Mycobacterium sp. E740 | reverse complement strand
ACTCGCGGTGGTAGGCCAGCGTGCCGGTCGACTTCATCGTCCACACCATCTGTGCCAGTACCGAGACCCCGTCGACCACCGCCGCCGTCGAACCCGTTCTTCGCCCCGCCCGATCCGCTGGCCCAGCAGCAGCCGATCCCGCAGGGGACTCCGGCCGGCCAGAACCCGACGCCCTATATCGGGGCGCCGGTGTTCGCACCGCCGTCTTTCAACCCGACCAACGGCTCGATCGTCGGCGCGGCCAAGCCGATCTACATCAACTTCCAGCGGCCGATCGCCAACCGCCAGATGGCCGAGCAGGCCATCCACATCTCGTCGAACCCGCCGGTGCCCGGTCGGTTCTACTGGACCAGTGACACCCAGGTGCGGTGGCGCCCGCAGGACTTCTGGCCAGCGGGCACGGTGGTCAACATCGACGCCTCCGGTACCAAGTCGAGCTTCAGGGTGCCCGAGCAACTCGTAGCGACCATCGACAACAAGACGTTGCAGATGGAGGTCCGTCGCAACGGGGAGCTGGAGAAGACCTTCCCGGTGTCCATGGGCAAGAAAGGTCATGACACCAAGAACGGCACCTACTACGTGCTGGAGAAATTCGCCGACATCGTGATGGACTCGTCGACCTACGGCGTGCCGGTCAACTCGGCCGACGGCTACAAGGTCAAGGTGCAGGACGCGGTGCGCATCGACAACAGCGGCGCGTTCGTGCACAGCGCGCCGTGGTCGGTCGGCTCGCAGGGCGAGGAGAACGTCAGCCACGGCTGCATCAACCTCAGCCCAGCCAACGCGCAGTGGTTCTACGACAACTTCGGCAGCGGTGATCCCGTCGTCATCAAGAACTCGGTCGGAATCTACAACCAGCCCGACGGCGCGTCGGACTGGCAGATGTTCTGAGCGAAACCTAGTTCCAGATCCGCACGCGCCGTTCGGGTTCCAGGTACAGCGCGTCGTTCTCGCTGACGTCGAACGCTGCGTAGAACGCGTCCATGTTCCGGATGACGCCGTTGCACCGGAATTCCGGCGGCGAGTGCGGGTCGATCGCGAGTCGCCGGATTGCTTCGGCGTCACGGGACTTGGTCCGCCACACCTGCGCCCAGCCAAAGAACACGCGCTGTTCGCCTGTCAGTCCGTCGATCTCCGGCGCGGGTTCACCTTTGAGGGACAATCGGTAGGCCAGCAGGGCGATCGACAACCCGCCGAGGTCGCCGATGTTCTCGCCGACCGTGAATGCCCCGTTCACGTGGTGGTCGTCGGCTAGTTGGCGCGGCACGAACTCGTCGTACTGCTCGATCAGTTTCTTTGTGCGCGCGCTGAATTCGGTGCGGTCCTCGTCGGTCCACCAGTCGACCAGGTTCCCGTCGCCGTCGTACTTGGCTCCCTGGTCGTCGAAGCCGTGCCCGATCTCGTGGCCGATCACCGCCCCGATGCCGCCGTAGTTGGCGGCGTCGTCGGCGTCGGCATCGAAGAACGGCGGCTGCAGAATCGCTGCGGGAAAGACGATCTCGTTCATGCCGGGGTTGTAGTAGGCGTTGACCGTCTGCGGCGTCATGAACCATTCGTCCCGGTCGACGGGCCCGCCGAGCTTGGCCAGTTCCCGGTCGTACTCGAAGGCGTAGCCGCGCCGATAGTTCCCGTACAGATCGTCGCGCTCGATCGCCAGGCCCGAATAGTCGCGCCACTTCTTCGGATAACCGATCTTGGGGGTGAACTTGTCCAGCTTGGTCAACGCCTTTTCCCGCGTCTGCGGTGTCATCCAGTCCAGCGCGTTGATGCTGACGCGGTAAGCCTCGCGGATGTTGGCGACGAGTTCGTCCATCCGCTCCTTGGCGTGCGGCGGGAAATGCCGCTCGACATAGAGCTTGCCAACGGCGTCACCCATCAGGCTCTCCACCACCGAGACCGCCCGCTTCCACCGGTCACGGATCTGCTCGGTGCCCGACAGCCTACGGCCGTAGAAGTCGAAGTCCTCGGCGATCAAGTCGTCGGTCAGCAGGAAGGCGCGGGCGTGGATGACTCGCCACCGCAGCCATTGCTTCCAGTCCTCGAGATCTGATCCGGACCACGCGGCGGCGAACGCGGTGAGGTAATCAGGCTGCCGCACAACGACTTCCGCAACGCTCTGCGGGCTGGCGCCCAGCTCGGCCACCCAACCGGCCCAGTCGAAGCCCGGCGCTTCGATGGGCAGGTCCGCGAACGTGCGCAGGTTATAGGTCAGGTCGGCGTCGCGGCGCTTGACGACGTCCCAGTGTGCGGACGCCAACTTGGTCTCCAGCGCGACGATACGGGCGGCGGTTTCGGCGTGATCGCCGTCTGAGCCGTACACCAACGCGAACATCGCGGCGATGTGCTGTGGGTAGGCGGCGAGAATCTCGGCGTGCTGCTCGTCGCGGTAGTACGACTCGTCGGGCAGGCCCAGGCCTGACTGGCTCAGGTGCAGCAGGTACCGCGTCGAGTCCTTGGAGTCGGTGTCGACGTAAACGCCCGAGCCGCCGCCGATTCCGGTGCGCTGCAGGGCGCCCAGTACGCGCGCCAATGCGTCGGGGCTGTCGGCCTCGTCGATCGCCGCCAGTTCGTCCAGCAGCGGTTGCACACCGCGCGCCGCAACCGTCTGCTCGTCGATGAAGCTGGCGTACAGGTCACCGATGCGCTGTTCGTCGGTGCCCTGCGCCGCTCCTGATGCGGCCGCCTCGGTGATCAGGTCGCGGACGTGTTCTTCGGCGCGGTCGTAGAGCGAGCGGAACGCGCCGTCGGTCGCGCGGTCGCCGGGCATCTCGTACTCGGTCAACCAGCGGCCGTTGACGTGGCCGAAGAGGTCGTCTTGCGGGCGGGCGTCGGCGTCGACGTGACTCAGGTCGATGCCCGACTTGATTGCTTCTACCGTCACCCCACCAGGGTGCCAGAGCCGGCCGGTACCCTCACGCCCATGCCCGAGGACGAGCCCACCACAGCCGAGGACGGCCGGGTCTTCACCAGCTACGGCATCGCGTCGGCGGTGCTGGGGCTGATCGCCGTCGTCGCGGTGGCGCTGGCCGCCCTGATCTGGGTGCAGCACCGCGACCACACCGACGAACTGAGATATCGAGCGAGGGCCATGCAGGCCGCCGCCGACTGGACCAGCGTGCTGATCAACATGAACAAGGACACGGTCGAATCCGACATGGTCAAGCTGCACGAGGGCACGGTCGGCCAGCTCAACGCGGACTTCGACGCGGCCGTCGAGCCGTACCGCAACCTGGTGCAGAAACTGCAGGCGCGCACCACCGGGCAGATCGACTCGGTCGCGGTCGAGTCGATCTACCACCCTGCGCCGGCACCTGCCGGTGCCCGACAGCCCCAACCACAGTCGGACATCGACGAGTTCGCCTCGCGCACCGACACCGTCCTGGTGGTGGCGACGTCGGTCAGCGAGAACGCCGGCGACAAGAAACCCCAAACCGTGCGCTGGAATTTGCGGCTAGACGTCTCCGACGTGGACGGCAAGCTGATGGTCTCGCGGTTGGAGCCGATCCGATGAGGAACGCCTGGCGGGTCGGCGTCTTCGATGTCGCAGCTCCGCTGGCGGCGGTGGCGGCGCTGGTGTACATCGGCGTCGCGTTGGACTGGCCGCTGTGGTGGGTCTCGGTGTGCTCGGTGTTGTGCCTGCTGATCGTCGAGGGCGTCGTGGTCAACGCGGTGCTGGCGCGGCGCGACGCGGTGACGGTCGGTACCGACGACGACGGCCCCGGTCTACGCCTCGGAGTGGTGGCGGTCGCGACCGCGGCGCTGGCCGCCGCGGTGGTGGTCGGCTACTTCAACTGGACGGTGCCCGACCGCACATTGCGCAAGGACACCACGGAAGTCGTGGGTATCGCCAGCAGTGTCGCCGAGGCCTCGGCCACGTTCACCCCGCAGAGCCCGACGTCATCGATCGACCGGGCGACGACGATGATGTCACCGGAACGAGCCGAAGCCTTCAAGAAGGAATTCGCCACTGTCGCAAACGATTTGGCGAGCCGCAAGGTGTCCGCGCAGGCAAGCACCGTCTCGGCCGGTGTCGAGGCGATCGGGCCCAACGCCGCCAGCGTCGCAGTGGTCATGCACGCCACGCAGACCTCGCCCGGCAAGCCGCCCGACACGGCCGTGCTGGCGCTGCGGGTGACGCTGTTGAAGACCGACGGTAGGTGGTTGGTCGACGACGTGTCGCCGATCCACTCGCGCTAACCGAGCAGACGGGCGTGATCGACCTTGATGCAGCGGTCCATCACCACACGCAGTCCAGCGGCCTCACCGTCGCGGGCGATCTGCTCGTCCCAGAGGCCGAGCTGCAGCCACAGCACCTTGGCGCCGACAGCGACCGTGTCAGCGAGCACCGCGGGCAGATGCTCACGGCGGCGGAACACGTCGACGAGATCGGGCACGACGGGCAGGTCGGCCAGTGACGGATAGACCGGTGTGCCGTCGATCTCGGTGACGGTCGGGTTCACCACATACAGCTCGTAGCCGCTGTTCGCTTTGAGGTACGTCCAGATGTCGTGGCTGGCACGATAGGGGTCGGGGGACGCGCCGACGATCGCCACCGTGCGGGTCTCCCGCAGTATCTGCTCGAGGTCCATCCGGGCCGTATACCCCGAACGTCAGCCGTTGGGCCGGTTGGACCGCATCCGGGCGAACCGGTCGGACAACCGCTTCATGCGCACCATCAACGCCGCCGACGGACTGGTCTTGCCGCTGAGGAAAGCCGCGAAATCCTGCGCCGGCACACCGATACGGGAGGCGAATTCCTGCTCGCCCAGGCCCGAGTGCTCGAGGAGCACCCGCACGTGGCGGGCCACCTCGGCGCGCTCGTTGGCTTCCAGATGTTCGCGGGTGCGGGTGAGCACCTCGGCGAGCGCCTTGGACACGCCGTAGGGCCGCGCAGTCTCGAGAACCTCTTCGACCTGGCGGGCGGTGCGGCCGAACGGGTCCCGCTTGATCGCCGCCACGATGCGCTGCCAGACCGCCAGGTCGTCGGTCTCCAGGGCGGCACGGATCGCGGCGGTCGGCCAGAACTCCACCGGCCGCGCGTCGTCTGCGGCCGGCTTCGCGGCGGGGGGCTGGGGCGACCGACCTCCGGAGGCGGCCCCGCGGCGGTGGGTATCCCGGATCTCGGGAGTCACCGTCACCTCGCCTCCTCCAGCATCGCGACCGCCACCGACAGGCAGCGCTCCCTGACCTTCGCCCACTCGGCCTCCGCTTCAGGACCCGACATCCGGGCGTCGTGCTCGTCGGAAGGCTGAGGGTCGGCCAGTCGGCGTACCAGCTGCGTCGCCACCCATTGTGTCCTTGACCGATGACCACAGTAGTACCGGTCCATCGCGGTGAGCACCTCTGCCGCGGTGCGCGTCTCCATGCAGTCGACGAGATCGGCGAACTCCGCGTAGTCGCGGGCCGTGTTCCGGCACATGATGAGGTAGCTCTTCAGCCGCAGGGTCTCCGCACCCGTCGGAATCTGCAGCCGGTCGCCGGTGGGCAGCTGGACGTTGGTCGTCTCCATCGGGCTGCGCCGCTCCATCGACGCCGGTTCGCAGTCCGACGACGCGGTCTCCAGCGCGTCGAGGGCCACCGAAAGCCGTCCTCCCCACATCGTCACCGGATGCACGGGCCGCGATGCGGGGGCCGGCGCCGTGCGCCCGTTCCGGTGGCCGTTGACGCGCCCCGCGCTGCGCATCTTGGTCGTGGCCGGGGCGGCCGAGCCGCAGCCGCTGAAGGCCAGCGGATCGGTGACCGTGACAGCTTGGGGCACAAGGGTTTTCAGCTTAGCTGCGGACCTGACGACCGAGCGTAGCTCTGAGCCCGTCGGGCCCACCGAGGTGAGGTCGTCAGGGATGATGATCAGGTCCGGCGTCTCCACCTTGGGCAGGGGCTTCTCGAAGTCCACGGACGGCAGGATGCGGGCCAGCCGGTGCGGCAGCCACCAGTTCCACTCGTCGAACATCGCCATCAACGCCGGCACCAGCACCAGCCGCACGACCGTCGCATCCACTGCGATCGCCACCGCGCACGCCACGCCCAGCTGCGCCACCAGCGGCATCCCGGCGAACGCGAAGCCGATGAACACCGCGATCATGATGAGCGCAGCGCTGGTGATCGTCCTGGCGCTGGTGCTCACGCCGTAGGCCACCGCGTCGCGGGTGTTGCGGGTGAGCAGGAAACGTTCGCGGATGCGGGTCAGCAGGAAGATCTCGTAGTCCATCGACAACCCGAAGGTCATCGCCAGCACCAGCGGTGGGATCGTGCTGTCCAGCGACGAGAGCCGCTCGAATCCCAGCCCTTCCAGCCAGCCCCACTGGAACACGACGACGAGGCTGCCGTAGGCGGCGGCCACGGACAGGACTGTCATGAGCACGCCCTTGAACGCCAGCACGACCGACCGGATGGCGACCAGCAGCATGAGGAACGCGATCAACGCCACGAACAGGAAGACCAGCGGCTGGGTGGCAGAGACGCGGTCGTCGAAGTCCTTGATCAGCGCGGTGGGTCCGCCGACGTCGACGTGCACGCCCTGGGCGCCGGGAGCCCGCGGCAGCTCCGCGCGCATCCAGTCGACGGTGTCGCGGGCGCCCATGTCCTCGGGGTCGACCGACAGCACGGCCGACAGCAACGCGTGCCGATAGTCCTCGCCGAACGTCGGTGGGCTGACCGAAACCACGTGCGGGCCCTGCGCCATGCGTTTACGAAGGGCGTCGAGTACCGGCTGTTTGGCCGGGGCCGACGCGGCGTTGCCGTCCGGGAATGCCACCAGGACCCGGACCGGGCCGAGGGCACCCGGACCCAGCGCCTCGGCCGCGGCGTTGACGCCGCCGCGGATCTCGTGCGTCGGCTCGAACTGGCGTTGCATGCTGTTGCCGAGCGTCATCGAGAATGCGGGCGCGGCGAGCACGACGAGGAACGCCGCAGCGGCCAGCGCCGAGAGCCAGGGCCGGCGCATCACCCAGCCGGTCCACCGCGTCCAGAACCGTGACTGGGTGGTCTCCGGCCGTCTCGACCAGTGCAGGTACGACGAGCGTTTGGCCGCCGCCCGCCCGAACGTCGCCAGCACGGCCGGGGTGAGCGTGGTCGAGGTGAGCACCGCCACCGCGACGGCGAGGATCGCGCCGGTCGCCATCGACACCAGCACCGGGGTCTGGATCAGGTAGATGCCCGTCACCGAGGCGATCACCGTCACCCCGGACAGCACCACCGCCAGACCGGAGGTGGCCATCGCCGCGTCCGCTGCCTGCTCGGGATCCCGGCCGGCGCGCAGCTCCTCGCGGAACCGCATCAAGATGAACAGTGAGTAGTCGATCGCCAGCGCGATGCCGAACATCGACACGGTCGACGTCACGAAGACCGACATCGTCGTGACCATCGACAGCAGGTAGACCAAGCCCATCGTCACCACGACGGTGCACACGCCGAGCACCAGCGGTATCGCCGCGGCGGCCAGTGACCCAAACACGGCGAGCAGCACGATCAGCACGATCGGCAGGTTCCACCGCTCGGCCTGGGCGATGTCGTGTTTTGTCGCCTGCGAGGCGGCCGCGCCCAGCGCGCCCTGCCCGATGACATAGAGCTTGACTTTGCCGTTCTCGATCCCGCCGGGGTCCTCGCCGTTGATCCCGACCTTCTGGCGCAGCTGTTTGGCGACGTCCACCGCGCCGGTGTTGTCGAAGTCCAGTTGCAGGGTCACCACGTAGGGCCGGTCGGGCTGGGGCGGCGGCTGTTGCGGGTTCGGGACCACCTTGACGCTGGGCACTTCCGCGGCGAGGCGTTCGAGGTGGGCGACAGCATCGTTCATGTCCTGGAACGAGGCGTCGGCACGCGGCGCGGCGACCAGCGCCAACGGAGAGGCGCCCTGGTCGGGGAACTGCTCCTCGAGTTCGCGCTGCACCCGCAGCGACTGCGAACCTTCGACCTCGAATCCACCGCCCGTGAGGTGGCTGGACTGGTTGACCGCGAGCCAGATCGACGGGATCAGGAGAAGTAGCCATACGGCGAACACCGCCCAGCGGAATCTGCGCAGGGTGGAACTCAAGCGCATCATGAACTGCTGGATTGGAAATCCCCGCTTTCTCCCCGGCGTTTCGTAGCCGAAGCGTACAGCAGCGTGCGGTAAGGTGCCGCCACTTCAAAGCGTCGGAGAAATCTGCCAGCAACGCCTCAAGCTGCTCTTATCCGTTTCTCGTGAATGGCGCGGCCGCTGTTACCGCGGATGTCCGCCGGCCGAGTCTTGCCTGTGCGTCTGCTTGCTGAATTGGCGGTGGCCACGGCCCGGATGGCAGGATGTGAGTCGGCCGTTTTCGGCGTCGGGGACTGATTGATGTCCATCGCGAAAAGTGTTTGCGGACCGTTCGAATGTTCGCCGCCGTTCGCAAACCGTAAGGAGTTGTCCATGAAAACGACCACCGCATTGCTGCGACGCGGAATGTTCGGGGTGTTCGCCGCGTCTGCCGTCGGCGGCGGCGTGCTTGCGGCGCTGGTGACCCCGTCGGCGACCGCCGCCCAGGATCCCTGCGCCGCCAGCGAGGTGGCCCGCACGATCGGCAACGTGGCCACGTCGACCGGCGACTACCTCGACGAGCACCCGCAGACCAACCAGGCGTTGACCACGATCAGCAAGCAGCAGGCCGGCCCGCAGTCGCTCGGCGCGCTGAAGACGTACTTCGATGCCAACCCGCAGGTGGCCAAAGACATGCAGCAGTTGCAGCAGCCGCTGGCGAGCCTGGCGGGCACGTGCAAGCTGCCGCTCACGCTGCCGCAACTGGCCGGCTTGATGCAGGCCGCCCAGCAGGGCGGCGGTCTGCCCGCGAGTTTGCCGGCGCAGGCGCCCGACGCGCACGGGACCGGGCTGGCCGCCACCGCGCAAACCCCGGCGGCGTCCCCGGCATCGCAGGGCACGACAGCCGGGCCGGGTTCGGCCATCGCCGGTCTGCCCTGACCGGACACGACACCGGACACCCGGCGGCGGGCCGTACGAGCTGCGTTTTCAGAAGATTTTCAGGATTGCTCACCGCAAGGCAGGAAAGTCTGAAGACATTCTGCTTAGCTTTTGAGCGTTGGTCCTAGTTGGTCTTCGTCAGTAACCGGCCACGGTTACCGGCACATCACTTCCGATGAAGGAGCTCATCCATGTTTCTCTCGGCCCGTACTGCGCGGCGTGGGGTAGCTGGCGCGGTCGGCACCGGCGCGATTGCCGGTGCGATGTTCTTCGGTGCCATGCCGCTGGCCGCTGCCGAACCGCCGAACTGCACGGCGGCTGACCTCGCCGGTGTGGCAGCGAGTTTCGTTGTGGTGGCGTCGATTTCGACCGCCGTGCTGCTACTCGGCTGGCGCGCCGCGAT
>NZ_LZKP01000058.1 GCF_001672895.1 Mycobacterium sp. E740 | reverse complement strand
TCGCCGAGCTGCTCACGCTGCCACAGCGTGTAGTCGACGTACTGCACCGGCAGCGGCGCCCAGTCCGGCGCATGCCCCGCAGACCGGCCGGCATACGCGACCGCCAGATCACCGATCAGCGGGTTGATCGACACGCCGTCGGCGGCGATGTGGTGCACCACCGCCACCAACACGTGCTCGTCGTCTGCGACGCGGAAAAGCCTTGCGCGCAGTGGGATTTCAGCTGACAGATCGAAGGTGTACCGCGCGACGGCGCCCACCGCGTCGTCGAGCCGGTCCGGCGACCAGCCCGCGGCATCGACGAATTGCCATCCGAAATCGGCATCCTCGACCGGAACGACCGACTGGCGCGGCACGCCGTTCGGGGCGACGAACAAAGTGCGCAGGCTCTCGTGGCGGCCCACCACGTCGGCGAACGCCTGACGCAACGCATCGGCGTCGAGGCGCCCCTGCAGCCGCAACGCGACCGCCATGTTGTAGATCGGCGAGGGGCCCTGCAACTGGTCGATGAACCACAACCGGTTCTGCGCAAACGACAACGGCACCTCGGCAGGCCGCGGCACCGCCACCAACGGGTCCAGCCCGCCGCCCTCGACACCGATTCGCAAGGCCAACTGGGCGACCGTCGGCGCCTCGAACAGGGCGCGCACGTCGAGGTGGGCCTTCAGCCCGGTGTTGACCGCGGCGACGACCCGCATCGCCAGCAGCGAGTCCCCACCGAGGTCGAAGAAGGAGTCGTCGACTCCGACCCGCTGCAGCCCGAGCACCTCGGCATAGATGCCGGCCAGCACTTCCTCGGTCTCGGTCTGCGGGGCGCGGAACGTCGTGGCGGCGAACATCGGTGCAGGCAGCGCCTTGCGGTCGAGCTTGCCCGAGGAGGTCAGCGGGAACTCGTCGAGGACCACGATCTGCGAGGGGACCATGTATTCCGGCAACCGGTCAGTCAGCCGCTGCCGCACCGCGCTGATCTTGGCGTTGGTCTGCGGCTGGTTGGCATGGCTGCTGCGGAGCCCGGCGCCCGCGGCGGGCAGGTAGAGGTCGGTGAGGGCCGGAACCGCAGCGACGCCGTTGACGGCGATGAACACGGCGTCCAAGGTGCCGGGCCGCGCGCCCCACGTGGTGGCGACGTGGTACCCGTTGGCTTCGCCGAGCCGGTGCAACTGTTCGGGGGTGGCGGTGTCGGGGGTCGCGGCGATGGCTTGCGCGAGCGCGTCGTCGACGGGCAGCCCGGCGGCCAGGGCGTCTTCGATGTGGATGTCGGTGACGAGTGCGGCGCGGGGTATCTCGGTGATGCGCACGACGTCCGGCTGCTCGGCCACGAGTTGGTCCTGCAGTCCGTGCAGCCCGGCACACTGCGCCCATGTCCAGGTGGGCGTGGCGGCCAGTGAGCGGACCGCGGTGGGCGCCTTGTGAACGGTGACGTCGTAGCGGTACCGGGTCAGCTCGTTGTCGGCCCAGCCGCGCTTGACCTCGACGTGGATGCCGGCCACCGCGGGGTTCTCGGCGGCCCACGTGGTGAAAAACTCTGGGGTCAGCAGTAATTCGGGCTCACTCACGAGGGCCAGTTGCACGCGTCGGCGGATCTCGTCGGCGTCAGCGGTGTCGGTGTGGGCGAGCGCGACCGCGGTCTGGAACGCACCCTGCAGGCTGTGGTTGCGAACGTCGCCGATGAACAGCGACCCGCCCGGGGCCAGCAGGTCCATGACGTTGTCGATGAGGTCGGAAAGATATGCCGCGCTGGGGAAGTACTGGACGACCGAGTTGATGATGACGGTGTCGAAGTAACCGTTCGCCAGCCCGTCGGTGACGTGCGCGGGCTGGGCCAGCAGCTCGACCCGATCGCGCCACGGGACCTGCAGGTCCACCAGTGACCGGGCGAGCTTGTCGACGGCCACCGCCGACATGTCCGTTGCCACATAGTGTTCGCAGTGCGGACCGACCTCGGCAAGCACCAGTCCGGACCCGACGCCGATCTCCAACACCCGTCGCGGCCGCAGCGCCATGATCCGGGCCACCGTGGCCGATCGCCATTCCTCCATCTCGTCGAGAGGAATCGGATCTTCGGTGAAGCTGCTGTTCCAGCCCCGGAAGTCCGCGCCGAACGCCGGCGTCGAACCGTTGAGGCCGTAGACCTCGTCGTAGACGGTCTGCCAGTGTTCGACGGTTTCGACGTCCTGCTCGGCGGACGTGGCGTGGTCGAGGGTCACGTAGGCGATCAGGTGGTCGCCCGCACTGCCGTGATGCACCGTCGCGATGGCCTGGGTGATCTCCGGACACGCCAGCAGCGTGTTCTCGATCTCGCCGAGTTCGATCCGCTGTCCGCGCAGTTTGATCTGCGTGTCGGCGCGGCCGAGGTAGTCGAGAACACCGCCGCGGGTCCAGCGGACGCGGTCACCGGTGCGGTACATGCGGGCACCGGGCCCGCCGTAGGGGTTGGCGGTGAACCGGTCGGCGGTCAGCTCCGGGCGGCCGACGTAGCCGTGCGCCAGCGCCGGGCCGGCCAGGTACAGCTCGCCCACCACGCCGACGGGCGCCGGGTTCAGCCGGTCGTCGAGCACCAGCGCGGCCACCCCGGGAACGGGCGCGCCGATACCCACCGGCTGGCCAGGCTGCAGTGCCGCGCTGCACGTGGCCCAGATGGTGGTCTCGGTCGGGCCGTAGGCGTTGAACATCCGCCGATCGCGCGCCCACGCGGCCGCCAACTCGGTCGGGCAGGCCTCCCCGGTGGTGATCAGCGTGTCGAGGTGGCCCAGCCGACTGCGATCCACCGTCGACAACACCGTCGGCGTGAGCGACGCCGCGGTGACCCGCTGGCGCTCCAGCAGCCTGGTGAGAGCCTCACCGGCGTATCCGTCGGAGGGCGCGACCACCAGAGCGGCCCTCGCCCCGACTGCCAGCAGTATCTCGCCGACGGAAACGTCGAAGGTCGGTGCCGCCACCATGAGCAGGCGCGTGTCCGCGTCCAGCCCGATGACGTCGTGCAGGGCGGCCACACCCTGTAGGCCGGCGTGGCTGACCGACACGCCCTTGGGAGTGCCGGTCGAACCCGACGTGAAGATCACATGGGCGGTCGTGTCGACGGTCAGCGGTCCCAGCCGGTCGATGTCGGTGATCGGATCGGCAGACGCGCCGGAGAGTTCCAGATCGCCGATGCGCAGGACGGGGCGCGTCCCAGCCCCGGCGATCTGCTCGGAGTCGACGGTCAGCACGCACACTGCCCCGACGGCGTCCAGCACGGTGGCGATGCGTTCGACCGGATGCCCCCGGTCGATCGGCACGTACGCCCCGCCGGCTTTCATGAGCGCCCACCACGTCACGACCAGCTCCGCGGACCGGTCCATCGCCACGCCGACCGCGCGCTCCGGACCCACGCCCTGCTCGATCAGCACGCGCGCCAGCCGCGTCGACCACTCGTCGAGCTCGCGGTAGGACAGTTCCCGTGCACCGTCGACCACTGCCGGTGCGTCGGGGTCGGCGGCCACCGCGGCGGCCAACAGCTGCGGGGCGACTCCGACCGGTGCGGTCACGCCGGCGCCGGACCACTGCGAGAGCACGAGGTCCCGCTCGTCACGGTCCACCAGCGGCACCTCGCCCACCAACACCGAGGCGTCGGCGACGACGGCCTCCAGTGCCCGGCCGAACCAGGTGATCAGGCGCTCGATGGTGGCCCGCTCGTACAGATCCGTCGCGTACAGCACCATGCCGGCGGCCATCGGCGCCGCCGGGTCGTCGGTGGGCACCTCGCCGAGCTCGATGTCCAGGTCGAATCTGGCTGTTCTCGTGGCGATCGGCAGCTGATCGATGGTGACCTGGTCCAGAGCCAGCGCGTCGGGACGCACGTTGTTCTGGAACACCATCAGCACCTGGAACAGCGGGTTGTGCGACGTCGAACGCGCCGGGTTGAGTTGTTCGACCAGCAATTCGAACGGAACGTCCTGGTTGCTGTAGGCGTCGAGCGCCTTCTGCTTCACCTCGGCGAGGACGT
>NZ_LZKP01000057.1 GCF_001672895.1 Mycobacterium sp. E740 | reverse complement strand
GCGATGTTCTTCGGTGCCATGCCGCTGGCCGCTGCCGAACCGCCGAACTGCACGGCGGCTGACCTCGCCGGTGTGGCTTCCGGTGTCTCGGCGTCGACGTCTGCCTATCTGTTCACCCATCCAGAAGTGAACTGGTTCTTCACCAGCCTCGAGGGCCTGCCGCGCGACCAGGTCCGGGGCAAGGTGCAGGACTACCTGAACGCCCACCCGCAGGTGAAGGCGGACCTGACCGGTATCCGTCAGCCTCTGGTCGACATCAAGAACCGCTGCGGCGACACCAACGGCGACGGTATCGCGGACAGTTAGGCGCCGGTCACCGGCGGCGCGTCACGACGTGGATCGCGGCGCGCCAGCCGAGTAGCAGCACGGCGGTCGAAATCGACGCCACCACAACGAAACTCGCTGCCACACCGGCCGAGGTCAGTTTGCGCAGCACCATCCCGACCACGACGGTGCACACCCAGACCACGACTCCGGTCGGCAGCAGCGAGCACGGCCGTCGCCAGGCCATCGAGAGCAGCCAGCCGGTCAGTGTGCCGATCACGAACGGCCACGCGGTCGCGGCGATGCCGGCCAGGGTCAGTCCTTCGGCGTGGCTGCGACGGCCGATCGTGGCGAACACCACGACGCAGGCGACGTCGGCGACCAGGGCGGTCGCCACCGCTCGCGTCCGGTCCACGCTGTCCACCGCCATCACGAGGCCCGCTCGGATGCGTCGGGGTCGATATCCGTCTCGGTGCGGAACATGAAGAAGAACACCACCCAGCCGATCGCGGCGACGAAGATCCAGCTGACCAGCCGGTAGATCAGCATCGCCGAGATCGCGGACGCCAGCGTCATCCCGCTCGACACCAAGCCGGGCACCAGCACCGCCTCCACCACCAACAACCCGCCCGGCATCAGCGGGATCGACCCGGCAGCGCGGGCGGCGACATAAGCCACGATCACGCCGAGCAGTGACGGCCGTCCGCCCGCGGCGTAACAGGCGAACAGCAGCGTGCCCACGCCGGTCACCAGCGTGAACATCGACCACACGAACGCCACGCTGAGCTGGCTGCGGCTCAGCTTCACCGACTCGAGCTGCGCCAGCGTCGCGCGCCACCGGAGCAACCCGTGGTCGGCCGGCTTGGCGCGCAGGTAGTTCACCCACGACAACACCCGCACACCGATGCCGTCGAGCAGGTCGGGCCGCGACGCCACCGCCTGCGCGAGCACGATCAGCGCGACGAAACCGGCCAGCGTGAAGATCAACGAGAACGGATTGTGCTTGGCGCCCAAGAAGAATGCGCTTCCTACGCCGAGCACCGCCAGGCTGATCACCTGCAGCGCACCGGACATCACCAGCTGCCAGGAGGCGATGACCGGCGTCGCCCCCCACAGCCGCTGCTGACGGTAGATGAAGGTCGCCGACAGCACGGGGCCGCCCGGAAGCGTCGTGCTCAGCGAGTTGCCGGCATAGAACGCCGCCTGAGAACGCCACTGTCGCACCGGAACTCCGGCCGAACGCAGCAGTTTGCGCTGGATGTCACCGAAGAAGTGCATCGACGCCAGTGCGGTGCCGATCGCGGCCACCACCCACCACCAGTCGGCGGTGTAGAGGCTCTGCCACGCCTTGGCGAGCTGATCCCACACCAGCCGCAGTTCGACGGTCAGCACGACGGCCACGACTGCGAAGACCGCCCATCGCAGCCACCAGTACTTGCCGCGCGTGCGGACTGCACTCGCCGGCGCGTCGTGGGCCACGGGGTAAGGGTAGTTCGTGGCGCGGCCGTTTCCCGAGATCCATACCGGGATGCTGCGGGCCGTTACGCTATCGGGATGCCCGAGGGTGTCTCGCTCGATGACGAGGCGGTTTCGCCTCTGGTGCGCAAAGCCGCGGCATGGTCGTGGCGCCTGCTGCTGATCTTCGCCGCGATCTTCGTTCTGCTGTGGACGATCAAACGGCTGGAGATCATCGTGGTGCCGGTGGCACTGGCGACGATGCTGGCGGCCCTGCTGATGCCCGCGGTCGACAGCGCACCACTGGTCAATTTTTCCTGGTTGTCGCGCAGAGCCTGGATCGCCGCATCCCCCGAGCGCTCGATCTGTTCGCGGCTCAGCCCCAGCGGTCCATCGATCAGCCAGGTCCGCACGCCCTCGATGCTGCGGCTCACCTGGTTGGTCAACTCCGGTGCGCCCTCGATGAACTGGCTGATCGATGGACCGCTGGGGCTGAGCCGCGAACAGATCGAGCGCTCGGGGGATGCGGCGATCCAGGCTCTGCGCGACAACCAGGAAAAATTGACCAGTGGTGCGCTGTCGACCGCGGGCACCGTCACCGAGATCGTCACCGGCGCGCTGCTGGTGCTGTTCACGCTGATCTTCCTGCTCCAGGGCGGTCGCAACATCTACGCGTTCATCACCCGGATCTTCCCGTCGGACGTGCGAGAACGCGTGCGCGACGCGGGCCGGGCGGGCTTTCACTCGTTGATCGGCTACATCCGGGCGACGTTCCTCGTCGCGCTCGTCGACGCGATCGGCATCGGGACCGGGCTGGCCATCATGGGCGTTCCGTTGGCGTTGCCGTTGGCGTCGCTGGTGTTCCTCGGTGCGTTCGTCCCGCTGGTCGGCGCCGTCGTCACCGGCTTCCTGGCAGTGATAGTCGCGCTGATCGCCAAGGGCATGATCTACGCGCTGATCACGCTCGGCCTGATCATCGCGGTGCAGCAACTGGAAGGCCACGTGCTGCAGCCGTTGGTGATGGGCCGTGCCGTGTCGATCCATCCGCTGGCGATCGTGCTGGTGATCGCCGGCGGCGGCGTCCTCGCCGGGATCGTCGGCGCGCTGCTGGCGGTCCCGACGCTGGCGTTCCTCAACAGCGCGGTGCGCGTGCTGACCGCGCCCAATCCGGACGCCGAGGCGGCCGCGCTCGAATCCGACGACGGACCGCTGGTCAAAGCCGAGTCCGACGACGTCGACTGACGAAGGTCAGAGCCGGCCCTCTCGCCGCAGGAGGTCCTGCGCGCTCAGCCCGCCGCCGCGGCGCTGACGCTCCTCGTCCTCGTCGAGCTTGCGGCGGGTGTCTAGCTTCTCGGTGGCTTCCGGATCCGCCGGTGAGGGTCCCGGCTGCCGCGCCGTCGGAATGGCCGTAGTCGCTTCGGGGTCTCCCGCGCCGTCCGGCGGGGAGCCCTGCTGGCGTGGCGTCGGAATCGCGGTCGTGGGCTCGTTGCCGGGACCCTGGCGGTCCTGCGCGCCGGGCGCGGGCATCGCCCTCGTGGGTTCGGCGGACGGCCGTCCCCTGACCTCGGGCGGAGTCCCCAGCGGCGACGGCGGCCGCGGCGCAGGCGGCGTGCCGGTGCCGCGCAATTCGCCCAGCCACGACTCGATTTCGCGTTCCTCCCGCGGCGGTCGCGGCTGGGCGGGCGGCGCAGGCGGGCGGGCGGCTTGGCGCGTCGCGGCCGCGGCGTTGCTCACCGCATTCCGTACGGCGTTCTTGGCCATCGTCAGCCGAGTGGTCTGCAGCTCGTCAGCGGGCGCGGGCTGCGACGCACTGGGAATGCGCGTCGTGCCGGCCACCGACGGAGCGGTCGCACGCGGAGGCGTCGCGACGCGCGTGGCGCCGGGCCGCGACGACCCTTCGACACCGGGATGCGTCGGATCGTGCGGCGGGCGTGGCTTGTCGAGGGGGCGGGGCGGCACGGGCGCACCCGCGCCCACCAGCGCCTCGGGATCATTGGCTGCCTCACGCACCGCCGGCCGCTTCCGCTCGTCGGGCAGTTCCGTCTCACCGAGGCCGAGCCGCTCCTGGATGCGCTTCATCCACCGCGGCGCCCACCAGCAGTCGTCGCCGAGCAGTTTCATCACCGCGGGCACGAGGAACATCCGCACGATCGTCGCGTCCAGCAGCAGCGCGATCAGCAGGCCGAACGCCAGGTACTTCATCATCACCAGGTCGGAGAAGACGAACGCGCCGGCGACGACCGCCAGAACCAGCGCGGCGCCGGTGATCAACCGGCCGGTGGTCGCGGTGCCGATCCGGATCGCCTCGGCGGTGGACATGCCGCGCTCGCGCGCCTCCACCATGCGTGAGACCAGGAACACCTCGTAGTCGGTCGACAGGCCCCAGATCACCGCGATGATCAACCCGATCATCGGCGCCATCAGCGGCTGCGGCGTGTAGTTCATGATTCCGGAACCGTGCCCGTCGACGAACATCCACGTCAGCACGCCCATCGTCGAACCCAGCGTCAGCGCACTCATCACCGCGGCCTTGATCGGCAACACCACCGACCCGAACGCCAGGAACATCAGGATCGTGGTCGTGACGATCAGCACGGTCACCATCAGCGGCAGCTTGTCGAACAAGCTGTGGATGCTGTCCTGCTCCAGCGCCGGTGTCCCGCCGACCGAGATCGACAGCCCGCGCGGCGGGGTGATCGACCGGAGCTCCTCGATCTTCTTGCCGGCGTCGTTGCGGTTCTCCAGACCGTTCTGGATGACGCGGACCGAGGGGTCGGTCGACTCGCCGCCGCGGGCTTGCCACATCTTCGACGGGTCACCGTCCGGCTCGATGAAGCCGGAAATGGCGAGCGCCTTGCTGCGGATCTCCGCGACCTGCTGATCCGTCACGGGCTGGCCGTCGGTGTTCTCGATGACCAGCGTCAACGGTTCGGTGCGGAACCCGGGGAAGGTCCGGTCGAAATCCTCCTGCGCAAGCCGGACCGGGTTGTCCGGCGGCAGGTACTTCTCGCTGATGCCGCCGAGCGACAACTGCCCCAGCGGGATGATCAACAGGATCATCACGATCACGATCGGCGCGGCGAACGCGATCGGGCGCTTCATCACGCGGTTGACCAGCTTGCCCCAGAAGCCTTTCTCGACCTCGGCGCGGGTCTTGGTCTTCTGCGTCTTCTCCGCGAGCCAGTTCAGCCACCACACGATCGGCGTGTGAGCCAGCGGCACGTACCGCGCCAGCGTCACGCCGGCGACGACCACGGCGACGAATATCACGATGCCGAGCAGGACCCAGTACAACGCGCTTCCGATGACATCGGCGTCGTGCAGCGCGCTCACGCCGTACGCCAACCCGCCCAGCAGCGTGATGTAGCCGAGGACCAAGCCGATGAACGCGTACTGCGCACCCTGCTCACCGGTCCGCCTGATCTGTTTGCGTGCGATGTGGCCCAGCGCGATACCGACGGGCGGCACCAGCAGACCGGTGGGAATCGAGGCGATTGCGAACGTGTTGGTGTGCGGATCGTGGGGGGCGGTCGGAGCGGGCTCTCGCTGGGTGAATTTCAGCAGCCAACGAATGCCGAGCGCGTCCACCCGCGGGCCGAGGATGCCCAGCGCGGCGGGCAGCACGGTGACCGACAGGATCGCCGCGAGCATCACCGACGCGATGATCGCGTAGGTGATCGACTTGAGGAAGCCTTGCGGGAACAGCAGCAACGGCACCGATGACGCGACGAGGATGACCGCGGAGAACATGATCGTGCGACCCGATGTCATCACCGCGCGACGCACGGCGGCCTCGGTGTCGTAGCCCTCGGCTATCTCCTCGCGGAACCGGCTCACCATGAACAGCCCGTAGTCCACGGCGATACCGAGGCCCATCAGTGTCACGACGGGCTGTGCGAAGAAGTGCACCGGCATGAACTCGGCGAACAGCCGCATGATGCCCAGGGCGCCCGCGATGGTCAGCCCGCCGATGAGGCCCGGTAGGGCCGCCGCGACCACTCCGCCGAACACGAAGAACAGCACGACGCAGACGAGCGGGATGGCGGCGACCTCGGCACGCTGTTGGTCCTCGCCGATGGTGCCCGTGAGCTCACTGGCCAGCGGGTTGAGGCCGGCGAGCTGAATGTTTCCGTCGTTGACCTTTTGCAGGTCGGGCTCGATGGCCTGGTAGTTCTTCAGGATCGTGTCGTCGTCGTCGCCCTTGAGGGGGACGCTGACGAACGTCTTCGTCAGGTCCGACGTCTTCATCTGCTGGACCGTCGGATCCGTGCTGTCAGGCGCGCGGAGCCAGCCGACCCAGCCGACCATCCTGTCCTCGTGGTCGGCCACCAGTTGGTTGAGTTCGCCGGTGACCTTCTTCATCCACGCCGGGTCGTTGACCTTCTTGCCGTCCGGCGGCGTCAGGATCGCGACGATGTGGCTGGTGCGGTCACGGCCGTAGGCCGCATCGGCGACCACCGACGCGTGGACCGAGTTACTGCCTTCGTCGTAGAAGCCGCTCTGGGTGACGTGACTGCCGAGGCTGATCCCGTAGATGCCGCCACCGAGGCAGAGCGCGACCATGACGCCGATGACGATGTATCGAGATCGGTACACCGTTCGACCCCACCAGGCGAACACGTGGACTCCTTACTCAAGTCTTTCTAAGTCGGCGACGACCCTGCGCATTTCAGTTGTTGACACGCGAGGTCAGTAGCGAGGACAGCGGCCGGAACGGCTGCAACCATGCCCCCTGCTCAGGTAGCGAATCGAGGCCGATCCGCGGTAATGGCTCCCGGAAGACATTAGGGATGTCCTCCAGGTCGACGAACTCCAAGGTATCCGACGCTAGCGCCCAGCTTGCATGTTCGCGAAATCCGAGAACCTGGACGGGGATGCCGTCGCGGGCGATCTCCTCCAGCGGTTGTTTGAACGCTTGCCCGTCGGCCGAGGCCACCAGAACCGCGGCCAGCCCCTCGCTGTGGCGCAGCGCGATGTGGTTCAGCATGTCAGTGTCGACGTCGCTGTCCTCGTCGATCTTCGGTTTCGCGAAGACCGCGAAACCGACGTTGCGCAACGCCTCCACCCAGGGCCGCACGACGTCGGCGCTGCCCGGCGCGATGTTGGTGAAGACGGTGGCCTCGGGTTCCAGCGTCAGCGCCGGGCGCGTCGCCGAGAGTTCGGCGGTCCTGGTGAGCAGCCACCGGCCCAGCGCGTCGAACCGCGGGCGGTGTGCGGCGGTGGGACGTCCGCCGAGGATCGAGCCCAGACCCATGTCGAGGTTGGGGGCATCCCAGACGAGCAGCACGCGGGCCGTCTGGTCGGCGGGAGGCGACGGTTCGGGAGGTGTCACACCTTCTATCTGTCTGAGGTCTTCGGTGAGGCTCATGACTTCTCCCAGAGGAGTTCAGCGACGGCGCTGCCGGCGTCCTGCGCCTTGTTCTCGTATTTGGTGACCGGCCGCTGCACCGAGATCGGCAGGGAGTCGGAGGCCGTGACCCGGTGCAGGCGCGGCTCGGCGTCGCCGATCTCGGCGATGTGCTCGGCATAACCGGCGTGGTCGGTTGCGGCGTGCAGGACGCCGCCGGGTCGCAGCCGGTCGGCGATCAACGCGACGGTGCCGGGTTGCAGGAGCCGTCGCTTGTGGTGGCGGGCCTTGGGCCACGGGTCGGGGAAGAACACCCGCACGCCGGTCAGCGAGTCGGGCCCGAACATGTGCTGCAGCACGTCGACGCCGTCGCCGCGAACCAGCCGGATGTTGGCGACGCCTTCGCGGTCGATCCCGCTCAGCAGCTGGGCCAGCCCGCGCCGGTACACCTCCACCGCGACGACATCGAGGTGCGGCTCGGCCTTGGCCATCGCCAGTGTCGAGGTGCCGGCGCCGCAGCCGATCTCCAGCACGACGGGCGCTTCACGGCCGAACCAGGCGGAGGTGTCCAGCCGCGGCGCCGGGGTGCTGCCGTCGCGCGCCGCCATGCCGACCTCGGGCCACAGCCGGTCCCACGTCGCCTGCTGGGCGGCCGACAGCGTGGTGCGCCGGGTACGGAAGCTGGTGACGCGGGGATAGCGGTGCTCGTCCGGTCGCGGAGCTGAGGCGTCAGAGACATCTGGCCTCGGAGCTGAGGCGTCAGCGACATCTGACCGGGGCGCCGACACGTCGGCGACATCAGGCCCGGGCAGATGCATCCGTCCATGGTCGCTCATCGAGGGTGGAGTACCCGCATCGTGGTACGGATTGATACCCAACAGTTGCCTTCGGCTGGTATCGGAGGTCTGTCCACAGGCCGGTCGCGCTGCCCCTCCCACGGTGACCGCCGAAGTGTGACGATCGTGGAGGGGCGCTCGCCGCCCTGGACGGGGGGACGGTCAGCTGAGTTTCGTCGAAACGCTGATGCAATTGGATCGCGCAGGCCGCGGGCCGCGGCTGACACCGATCATTCGGCGCCTGACCGCGCCGGTCCGGGTAGCGGTGCGCGGTCGCGATGGGGTGGGCCGCACGACTGTGGCCGCCGCGCTGGCCGGCGCGGGAGTGACCGTCTCGAAGGAACCCGCCGATGTCGATGTGCTCGTGATCGCCGAAACGCTCAAACCCGAGGACCGGGAAGTGCTCGCCGGCGCGAAGCGTCCCGCGGTCGTCGTCTTGAACAAGGCCGACCTCACCGGCTTCGGCGCGGACGGACCGGTGGCGTTGGCGCACCGCCGCGCGGCCCAGATCCGCGCACTGACCGGATTGCCGACTGTGCCGATGATCGCGCTGCTCGCGGACGTCGAGCTGAGCGACGACCTGTTCGGCGCGCTGCGCACCCTGGTCACCGAACCGGCGGACCTGACGTCGACCGACGGCTTCGTGCAGAGCCCGCACCCCTTGTCGACCGAGTCGCGTGCGCACCTGTTGGCCGCGCTCGACCGGTTCGGCATCGCGCACGCGGTGCTGGCGATCGATCGGGGAATGAGCGCCGCGGCGCTGCCTGCTCATCTGCGCCGGCTCAGCGAACTCGACCGGGTCGTCGAGCACGTGCAGGCCGCCGGCGCACCGCTGCGATACCGACGTCTACGATCGGTGATGACCGAATTATGTGCTGTTGCAGCACAATTCGACGCTACTGATCTGGCGGAGCTGCTCGCGAGTGACGACAGCGTGCTCGCCATGATGACGGCGGCGGTCGATGTCGTCGAAGCCGCCGGACTCGCCGTCGACCGTGGTGACGATTCCGCGGCCCATCTGCGTCGCGCCGTGCATTGGCGGCGATATGGCCGTGGCCCGGTCGACGCGCTGCACCGGGCCTGCTCCGCCGACATCAGTCGAGGTTCGCTGCGTCTGCTCGCTCGATCGCGGTGACGGGTATCGACGCAGTGGTCGCGGCGATCGAACCGGAACTGGCCACGCCCGAGGTAGAGATCCTCGATGTCGTGCTCGTGACCGGACCTCGGCTCGCGGGCAGCACCAGCGTGGTGGAAGCGCTGCGCAAGCGACTGCCCGACCACACCTTCGTCGAGGCGGACGAACTCGGTCGGAAAACAGCGCCCGCCGCGGTGGTGTTCGTCGTCTCCGCGGTGGCTGCGATGACCGAATCGGACCGCGCCCTGCTGGATTCGGCTGCCAGGAACACTGATGTGGTTGTCGGCGTGGTTTCGAAGATCGACACCCACCGCGATTGGCGCGATGGGCTGGCCGCGGACCGTGCCATGCTGACGGCGCGCACGCCTCGCTATGCGCGCGTGCCGTGGGTGGGCGCGGCCGCGGCACCGGATCTGGGGGAGGTGCACATCGACGAACTCGTCGACCTGCTTCGCGCGCGACTGGCCGATCCGGAGCTGAACGGACGAAATCGACTGCGAGCGTGGGAGACTCGTATCAGGTCGGAAATCGATCGATGCCATGCCGACGCGGAAGACGAACGGGCCGCGATCGCCGCCCTGCAGCGGGCGCGCGACGACCTTCTTCGGGCTCGGCGACATGCCAAGTCCGAACGCGTCATGGCCATGAAAAGTGAAATCCAGCGAGCCCGCGTCCAGCTCGGCTACTTCGCACGCAACTGCTGCACCTCGCTGCGCACAGAACTCGCCGACGACGCGGCGCAGCTCAGCCGCAGCCGACTCGGCGAATTCGAAGCACACACCCGCGAGCGGGCCGGCGCACTCATCGCGACGGTGGAGGAGGCCGTCGCCACCCACCTCACCGCCATCACGGAGGAACTCGACCTGACTGCGCCGTCGGCGCCCGAGGCGTCCGTTGCCCTGGAATTCCCTCCGCCGCCATTGAGGTCGCGACGGTTGGAGAGGCAGTTGACGATGATCCTCGGTGCCGGCTTCGGGCTGGGCGTGGCGCTTGCGGTGACGCGGCTGTTCACGGGCCTGACGTCTGAGTTCGCCGTCGCCGGCCTGGTCGTGGGCGGGCTGGCGGGGCTGGCACTGACATTGTGGGTCGTGCACCTTCGCGGACTGCTGCACGACCGCGCGGTGCTGGAGCGATGGGCCACCGAGGTGACCGGCATGGTGAAATCCCGGCTTGAGGAGCGGGTGGCGACCCGGGTGTTGGCCGCGGAGGCCGCTCTGGCATCAGACCTGGCCGTCCGCGACGAGCGAGAAGCCGCCACGGCGCGGGCCGAAGTAGGTCAGATCGACGCCGAACTGCGTGCACATGCGGCCCGGGCCACCAGCGCGGCCGCCGTGCGGGAGCGGCGGCTGCCCTCGCTACGGGGGGCGCTCGACGCGGTACAGGTCGAACTTGATCGATCAAATACCACAAAACCGACTTCTGAATCGTTCCTGTGAGTGATCGGACACACTCCCGGTTTCCCGCAGGTATCTCACCCGCGTTAACCTCGATAGAGGGAAACCGCAACGCCGCCTGTCCCTGTCTGGGTGGCGCACACGGAGCCTTGGGCCTGGCAGCAACAGACACAGGAGATTTTCATGACCGCCGCGACCATCCCAGGTTTGGACACCGCACCGACGAAACACAAGGGTCTGCTCGCTTGGGTCCAGGAGGTCGCGGAGCTGACGCAGCCGGAGCGCGTGGTATGGGCCGACGGCTCCGACGAGCAGAACGCGCAGCTGTGCGATCAACTCGTAGCGGCGGGAACCTTCACCAAGCTCGACGACGAGAAGAAGCCGAACTCGTACCTCGCGCTGTCCGACCCGTCGGACGTGGCCCGTGTCGAGTCACGGACCTTCATCTGTACCGAGGACAAGATCGGCGCCGGTCCGACCAACAACTGGATGGACCCAGCCGAGATGCGCGACATCATGACGCCGCTGTACCGCGGCTGCATGCGCGGTCGCACGATGTACGTGGTGCCGTTCTGCATGGGCCCGCTCGGCGCTGAGGACCCCAAGCTCGGCGTGGAGATCACCGATTCGGAGTACGTCGTCGTATCCATGCGGACGATGACCCGGATGGGCAAGGCGGCGCTGGACAAGATGGGCACCGACGGATTCTTCGTCAAGGCGCTGCACTCGATCGGCGCGCCGCTCGAGCCGGGCCAGCAGGACGTGCCGTGGCCGTGTAACGACACCAAGTACATCAGCCACTTCCCGGAGACTCGCGAGATCTGGAGCTACGGCTCGGGTTACGGCGGCAACGCGCTGCTCGGCAAGAAGTGCTACGCGCTGCGGATCGCTTCGGCGATCGCCCACGACGAGGGCTGGCTCGCCGAGCACATGCTGATCCTCAAGCTGATCTCGCCGGAGAACAAGGCCTACTTCGTCGCGGCGGCGTTCCCGTCGGCGTGCGGTAAGACCAACCTCGCGATGCTGCAGCCGACCATCCCGGGTTGGCGCGCCGAAACCGTCGGCGACGACATCGCCTGGATGCGGTTCGGCAAGGACGGCCGTCTCTACGCGGTCAACCCGGAGTTCGGCTTCTTCGGCGTCGCCCCGGGCACCAACTGGGACTCCAACCCCAACGCGATGAAGACGGTCGAAGCGGGCAACACCGTGTTCACCAACGTCGCGCTGACCGACGAAAACGACGTGTGGTGGGAAGGCCTCGAGGGCGACCCGCAGCACCTGATCGACTGGAAGGGCAACGACTGGACGCCGGAGTCGGAGGTCAAGGCCGCACATCCGAACTCGCGCTACTGCACCCCCATCTCGCAGTGCCCGACGCTCGCGCCAGAGTGGGACGACCCGCAGGGTGTGCCGATCTCGGCGATCCTCTTCGGCGGTCGACGCAAGACGACCGTGCCGTTGGTCACCGAGGCCCGCGACTGGCAGCACGGCGTGTTCATCGGCGCCACGCTCGGCTCGGAGCAGACCGCGGCCGCCGAGGGCAAGGTCGGCACCGTGCGCCGCGATCCCATGGCGATGCTGCCGTTCCTCGGCTACAACGTCGGTGACTACTTCGCGCACTGGATCAACCTGGGCAAGAACGCCGACGAGTCGAAGATGCCGAAGATCTTCTTCGTGAACTGGTTCCGCCGGGGCGACGACGGCCGCTTCCTGTGGCCGGGCTTCGGTGAGAACAGCCGCGTGATGAAGTGGATCGTCGATCGCATCGAGCACCAGGCTGACGGCAAGAGCACGCCGATCGGCATCGTTCCGACCGCCGCCGACCTCGACCTCTCCGGTCTGGACGTCGACCCGGCCGACGTGGACGCCGCGCTCGCGGTCGACGTCGACGAGTGGCGCCAGGAGATCCCGCTGATCGAGGAATGGTTCGAGTTCGTCGGCGAGAAGCTGCCGACCGGCATCAAGGACGAGTTCGACGCGCTGAAGCACCGCCTGGACGAGGCGAAGTAAGTTTCGCGAGAACGCAGAATCGCCCAAATCCGTTGGATTTAGGGCGATTTTGCGTTTGTCGGGCAGTGGCGGGCGATTCTCAGCGTGGACGGTAAGCGTGGGCACGGTGATTGATGGCCACGACGACGACGGTGTGCGTCGCATCGTCGATACGAAACAGCACCCGATACTCGCCGCGGCGGGCGCTGCGATACCCCTGGAGTGCATGTCGCAGTGGCCGGCTGAGCCGTTGCGGGTTCGCGGGTAGCGGGCCGGTGATGAATTCGATGATCGCGGAGGCAATCTTGCCGGGAAGGCGCCGAAGGTCGCGTCGAGCAGGCGAGGCAACCTCGAGTTTGTAGTTGCCGCGCGGCACTGTCACCGCGGCGGCAGGCCGAATTCGGCGCGCAGGTCGTCACCACTGACGGTCGAGCCGTCGGCATACTCCTTCTCCGCGGCATCAATGCTGTCGCGGATGCCGCGCTGGGTCAGCCAGAAGAGCGTCTCCTGCAACGATTCGAGGTCGTCGGCCGACATGAGAACGGCCGCAGCTCGTCCGTGTTTGGTGATGGTGATGATGTCGTGAGTGGATTCGGCATCATCGACCAGTGCGGACAGCTTGTCTTTTGCCTCGCCGAGCGGGATAGATCGCATAGCCGCAGTCTAGCCGTAAATATAGCCATAATGTAGCTAAAAGTATGGCTATGAAGCTCGCGAACTCGGCGAGCGCCATCTTCCTACGCTCGTCCTTACTCGAGCGTGCGGCTGAGCCGTTCGATGTGATCGAGAGCGAACGTCACCATCGCTGCGGTGCTCATCTGCGCCCCAGTGCCGGACAAATGTTCGTCGTGCTCGTCGTCGAGAACCTCACGAAGGTGCGCGATCGCTGCGTCGACTTCGGGGAAGACCAGACGTGAACTCGGTACGTCACCGAAACCCATGACGGTGGCGGCCGATTCGCATCGGCCAAGCCGATCGAACAGGATGGCCAACATCGCCAGGGGGCCTGAAATCATCAGCAAGCTCCCGGAATCGAAGTAGTTCTGGATCGCGGTGACAAGATGGTTGATGGCATCGGACTCCCGACGGACCAGTGTGCGTGGTCATTGCGTCTCAATCGGATTCGTGAGGTGAACGCGTGCCCGAGCGATCTCCTCGAGGGCGAAGTGTGCGACCTGGGCGCTCGTCATGCTCGCGCCGGCTCGGGTGAGAGCTTCATAGGTCCGTTCGCCGAGCACCTCTCGGAGGTGCGCGATAGCGGCATTGATCTCGGGGAAGGTGGCGAGCGCGAACGCCGTCGCCGCGAACCCCACTATCGTCGCAGCACCCTCGTAGCGACCGATCTGATCAAGACGCGCGGCAAGCACTCCCAGAGGACTGACGATGTGGGAGTAGCTTCCGGAGTCGTAGAAGTTGTTGATCGCAATAGTCAAGAACTCGAGAGCGTCGTCGGCAACACCACGTGACCCCGCCAGCGTTGAGATGTTCACCGCAAGGTATGCCTCTGTCATCCGGTTACCGCTGCTGTGCGCAATCGCCAAACCCCTGCGCAGAGCTTCGTACGCGGCACCGGGATCCTCGTCGCGAGTCGAGTAGCCGTAGGCGAGCAGTGCATACGCGGCTGCGCCTGGGTTGTCAGTAGCTTCAGACGCTGCCAGCAAGTCAATGCTTAGGACCTTTGCCTCCGCGATGTTCCCTGACGTCAACAACGCCATGACCATGGAACCGCGATTGAATGCGTTGATCTCCCCTCCGCGCGCAAACTGACTGCGGCACAGCTGAAGCCATTGAGCGGAGGCACCTACGGTGATGTAGGCGCCACCGAGCGCAGTCGGTTCGATGTCGAAGAGCATTCGATCGAAGCGCCCACTCTCGAGAGCCGCGACGGCGGCATCGGCGTACGCAATCGCACTGTCCAACCGGCCAGTTCGATAGCACTCGGCAGCAATCACGTACAACTGCGCCAGCCGGCTGTGGTCGACGTCGCGCGCGGCGGAAAGGAGGTCCTCCGCCCATGTGGAGGGTTCATGCAGCTCGAACCAGCCGCCGAGAAAGCCTGCACAGACGGCGATCGCGCTCGCTGTGTCGAGGTCCTGCTGCTCGGCTGCCCATCGAAAAGCGCTACGCAGGTTGGCTAGTTCAGTTGTCAGCCACGAGTATGCATCGCGTTGCATGGGGCTGTCCCACAACGCAAGCACTTCGGATTCCTGCGCGGCGAAATGCCGCGCGTGCGCCGTTCGCGCGTCGTCGCCGGCGCCCTGCGCGACGAGCTGCGCTTCGGCGAACCGACGAATGGTCTCCAGCATCGAGAATCGCGTTCGACCGGTCGACCGGTCGGCCGCCACAAGCGACTTGCGCACCAGGGCGTGGAGCAGATCCAGCGTCGCCATCTCATCGTCGCTACGGCTCACCGCGCATGCCGCTGCGAGGTCGAACCCGCCTGCGAACACTGAGCACCGGTTCAACAACGACTTTTCGCTTGCGTCGAGCAGGTCATAAGACCACTGCACAGCTTGACGAAGCGTCTGATGACGCTCGAACGCTCGCTTCGATCCGACGAGTAACCGGAACCTGTCGTCGAGGCGGTCGCGAATCTCGTTGACGGTCATGGATTGCGTCCGCGAGGCGGCGAGTTCGATCGCCAGCGGAATGCCATCGAGGCGACGGCAGATCTCCGTGACCACATCTGGGTCGCGGTCGAGGGAGATGGCCGGAGCCACGGCCAGGGCCCGGTCGACGAACAGCGTTGCCGCGCTGGACCCGATATCGAGAGACGGGACAGGCCAAAGCTGTTCTTCGGCCAGTCCCAGTCCTTCGCGACTCGTCGCGACCACCTTCACCGCCGACGAAGCTTTCAGGATGGTCTCGATGATGTCCGCCGCGGCGTCGAGGACATGCTCACAGTTGTCGAAGACCACCAATCGCGAACGGCCCTCGAGAGCGGATGCGATGCTGTCCGCCATCGTCTGCCCTGGTTGCTGCAAGATGCCGAAAACCGCTGCCACCGCATCTGGCACCGCCGCGGGATCGCTGATCGCCGCCAACTCGATGAACCACGCACCATCGGGAAAGCCTTGTGCCGACAGAGATGCCAGCTCCACCGCCAGGCGCGTCTTGCCCACGCCGCCGACGCCCGTCAAGGTCAACAAGCGATGCGCGGTGAGCATCTTCCGAAGCTCGGCGAGCTCGGCCTCTCGCCCGACGAAACTGCTCGGGGGCTGCTTCAGATTCCCGGGCGCGGATTCGAGGTTGCGGAGTGGCGGAAACTCGCTACGCAGACCGGCGGATGTCACCTGGAAGATCTCTACCGCCCTGGCGATATCGCGAAGTCGTTGAAACCCCAGGGCCTTCAGCGGCACTCCGTCGAGAAGTCCCGCCGTCGCACCGTCGAGCAGAATCTGACCGCCGTGCCCGGCGGCCATGATGCGGGCTGTGCGATTCAGTACCGTGCCGAAGTAGTCGCCCTCGCGGACTTCCGCCTCACCGGTCGCAAGTCCCATCCGTACCGGCAGTTCGAGCGCCCGCTGCGCGGCCACCGCGGCATCGACTGCATGACCCGGCGACGAAAACACGGCGCACATGCCGTCACCGGTGTGCTTGAACAGTCTGCCGCTGTGCGTCTCGATGCAAGATTTCAGCAACTCGTCGTGAGCGCCGAGCGCCGCCCGCATCCCAGCTGCGTCGGCTTCCCACCGCCGGGTCGACCCCTCGATGTCGGTGAACAGAAAAGTGAGAACACTCATGACTGGTCGCCCGCGCGGAGAAGATCGGCCTGAACGCGTTCTATCTGGTCGAGCGCGTACGCGGCCTTGGCGGCAAGGGTCATCTGGGCGCCTGCCCGGGTAAGTGATTCGTAGGTAGCCTCGCCCAATGCTTCGCGCGTATGCACGACAGCCTCGGCGATCTCTGGATAGGTTGCACGTGAGATCGCCGAAAGGGCAGAGGCGCTCACGGTGGCCGCCTGCTCGTAGCATCCGAGCCTGTCGAACACCACAGCGAGGAGACCTAGCGGGCCTGAGATGAACGACAGGCTGCCTGAGTCGTAGTAGGTCCGGATGGCCAGCGCCAGGAAATCGAAAGCGTCCGAGCGGTCAGCGCGGCTTGCGGCGACGCTTGCCAGGGTCGCGGCGAGCACCGATTCCATCTGCCGATTGCCTGTGGCTTGCGCGACGGCGAGCCCTCGCTTGAGGTTCGCGTAGGCAGCCGCGGTGTCGCGGTTGCGCTGCGCGTAGCCGTAGGCAAACAGCGCGCCCGTGAGCAAGGCGGGGTTCTCGACGGTTTCAAGGCCGGCGAACAGTTCGTCAGACAGTGCCAGTACCTCGTCATGTTCGCCGGCAAAGGTCAACGCGAATACGAGATGGGGGAGGGCCCAATAGCGGTTGTCGGGCCACCTCGAAATTACCCGTCGGCCCCACTGGATGCATTGTTCGGCGCTTGCCGCATACAGGAACCCGCCGCCCAGGGCAGACTCAAGCCCAAGAGGCACAACATCGAAGCGTCCGGTGTCTATAGCCCTCTCGCCGGCCGCGGCGTAGTCGCGGAAGTCATCTATTCGACCAGTCAGGTAGCAGGTAGCCGCCGCCATGTAGAGCTGCGCCAGCCGTGGATGCTCAACGGCCCGAGCAGGTTCGAGCAGTTCCTCGGCCCATGCGATCGCTTCATACTGCTCCACGTAGTAGCCCAGGAGCGCCGCGCAAACCGCGATGGGAGCTGCGGTATCGAGTTCGTTGTTGTCGGCGGCGAATCGGAAGGCGCCACGCAAGTTAGCCAACTCGACCGTCAACCAGTCATGAGCCTCGCACTGCCGCGGACCGTTCCACAGAGCCATGATGACGGGTTCTCGCCCCGCGAAGTATCGCGCGTGTGCGATGCGGGCCGTGTCTGCCGCCCCTGATGCCGCGAGCTGTTCCGTGACGAACTGGCGAATCGTCTCGAGCATCAGATATCGCGTCCGCCCGGTGGACCGGTCGGCGACCAGCAACGACTTGCGTACCAACGCGTCGAGGACATCGAGCGTCGCCAACTCGTCTGCGGATTCAGCCACCGCGCAGGCTCCAGGCAGGTCAAAACCGCCGGAGAAGACGGAACACCGCGCCAGCAGTTCTTGCTCGCTCTCGTCGAGCAGGTCGTAGGACCATTGCACGGCATGTCGCAGAGTCTGGTGGCGTTCCAATGCCCTACGTGAACCGACGAGCAGACGGAACCGGTCGTCAAGCCGATCCCTTACCTCCACCGCCGTCATCGAGACCATCCGGGAGGCGGCCAGTTCGATCGCCAACGGAATCCCATCGAGTCGCTGACAGATCTCCGCCACCGCCGCAGCTTCGTCGGGTGCGGCCATCGTGGCTGCGGGCGATACGGTCTGCGCGCGGTCGAGGAACAATTTCGCTGCGGCCGAGTCGATTCCGATTGCGGTGTCCAGCGAAGGAACGGGCCACAGCTGTTCGTCGTTGAGTCCCAATCCTTCTCGGCTGGTCGCCAGAATCCTGACATTCGTCGTGTGAGCGTAGATGGCTTCGATCACATCAGCTGCAGCATCCAGGACGTGCTCGCAATTGTCGAACAGCAGAAGTCGCGACCGACCCTCCAACGCGACAGCCACGCTTTCGGACATGTGCTGTCCCGGCTGTTGAGTGATACCCAACGCGGCAGCGACAGCTTCGGGAACGGCGGTAGCATCCCCGACCGGTGCGAGTTCGACGACGAACACGCCGTCCGGGTAACAGTCGGCGGTACGTGAAGCCACCTCCAGCGCCAACCGCGTCTTGCCGACTCCGCCGACGCCCGTCAGCGTCACCATTCGATGCGTCTTCAGCGCCCTTTCCACCTCGGCGAGTTGGGCTTCGCGACCGACGAAACTGGTCGGCGGTAGGCGCAAGTTCCCCTGCCGGGAGTCGTGACTTCTCAGCGGGGGGAAGTCGGCCCGCAAGCCCGCCGCACAGACTTGGAAGACTTCGACGGGCTTCGCGATGTCGCGCAACCGCCTCGGCCCCAGGTGGACGACGTCAACCCCGTGGACCAGCCCTGCCGCGGTCCCGTCGAGCAGTATCTGACCGCCGTGGCCGGCGGACATCAACCGTGAGGCACGATTGAGCACCGTGCCGAAGTAATCCTGATCCCGTAACTCCGCCTCGCCGGTGGCGATACCCATCCGCACGGGTAGTTCGAGACTCCGCTGGGCGGCGATCGCGGCGTCGACGGCGGCCTTCGGCGATGCGAACGCTGCACAGATCCCGTCGCCGGTGTGTTTGAACAACCAACCCCCGTGCGACTCCACGGCTTCGCGCAGCACGTCGTCATGCCCGGCGAGGGCGACGCGCATCGCGTCGGCGTCGGCTTCCCACCGCCGGGTCGACCCCTCGATGTCGGTGAACAGGAAGGTGACGACACCCGACGGCATGGGAGCCGCCGCCCTCTGTCCGCCCGTCATCCGACCACCGCCGCACCCCCGTATCCTGCGGGTTCATGCTAAGACGGCGACGACAGTAACGGACAGAATCCACCACTTGACACCTGTCAACTCCATGCATCGTAGAGTCAGGCCATGCAGATCCGCGAACACGCCGAGGCCACTCCGGACAAGCCCGCCGTCATCATGCATCCGTCGGGAACCGTGGTGACGTTCGCCGAACTCGAAGCGCGGGCCAACCGGCTGGCACATCATTTCCGGCGGGCTGGCCTCGTCGAAGGCGACACCGTGGCCATGCTGATGGAGAACAGCGAGCACTTCCACGCTGTGATGTGGGCGGCCCGGCGCAGCGGCCTGTACTACGTGCCGATCAACACGCACCTCACGTCGGCGGAGGCGGCCTACATCATCGACAACAGCAACGCGAAAGCGATCGTGGGCTCGGCCGCGCTGCGTAAGACGCTCGAGGGTCTGGCTAATGAGTTGCCCCGCGGCCTACCGGAACTGCTCATCATTGCGGATGACGACCTCAACGGCTGGCAGCGCTACCCGGAATGCGTTGCAGCGCACCCCGACACACCGATCGCCGACGAGATCGAGGGTGACCTGCTGCAGTATTCGTCGGGCACCACCGGCCGTCCCAAAGGCATCAAGCGTGCGCTTCCGCACCTGTCGCCAGCAGCGGCGCCAGGCCTGATGACCATGCTCGTCAGCGTCTGGATGCAACCGGATTCGGTGTATCTGAGCCCTGCGCCGCTCTACCACACCGCACCGTCGGTGTGGTCGATGACAGTTCAGGCCGCCGGTTACACGACGGTGGTGATGGAGAAGTTCGATCCGGAGAGCGCCTTGGACGCCA
>NZ_LZKP01000056.1 GCF_001672895.1 Mycobacterium sp. E740 | reverse complement strand
GAGCGACAACGTGAGGCGTGGCGGAGGTTCGGGTGCTGTTGTCGCTCGGTACGCGGGCAAACGGAGATACGTTCCTTTCCGCCCGATCGCGCCCGCGCTTCTCCTGACCTGAACGTAAGTTCTCGCGTAGCGTGGGGCCGTGGCCGAGATCGACCGCAGCCGTGTCATCGCCGCGACCCCGACGCAGATCTGGAATGTGCTGTCGGACTTCAGCGACCTCAAGTCATGGCTGGCCAGAATCGATCACTCCTGCATCCTGAGCCGGGGCACCGACGGCGCGATGGTCGGCACGACCCGCCGGGTGCAGATGGGCCGCAACACTCTCGTCGAACGGATCACCGAGTGCGACCCGCAGTACGTCCTGGCCTATGACATCGAGGGCCTGCCCAAGGGAATGGGCAAGGTCAGCAATCGCTGGACGCTCGAGGCCGGCAGCGGCGGCGACACCGTCGTGACGATCACCACCACGGTCCGAAAGGGACGGGGCAGAACGCAACAGCTCGTCGAACGCCTGGCCTGCCAAGCGCTGGCCCGCGGGTCGGACGTCATGCTCGCCTCGCTGGCGGCTCGATTGGAGAAGACCTCATGACCGATCAGCCCGACATCGTCATCGTGATGACCGACGAGGAGCGCGCAGTACCGCCTTACGAGTCGTCCGACGTCCTGGCGTGGCGCGACCGGAAACTGCGCGGCCGCAAGTGGTTCGACGAACACGGCGTGAGCTTCCAGCGCCACTACACCGGTTCGCTGGCGTGCGTGCCCAGCCGCCCGACGATCTTCACCGGACACTACCCCGACCTGCACGGCGTCACCCAGACCGACGGCATCGGCAAGGTCTACGACGACTCCCGCATGCGCTGGCTACGACCCAACGAAGTGCCCACACTGGGCAACTGGTTCCGCGCGGCCGGATACGACACCCATTACGACGGCAAATGGCACATCTCGCATGCCGACCTCACCGATCCCGCCACCGGTCAGCCCCTGGCTACCAACGACGACGACGGTGTCGTCGACCCTGTGGCTGTACAGCGGTATCTCGATGCGGATCCCCTTGAGCCGTACGGCTTTTCCGGATGGGTCGGCCCGGAGCCACACGGTGCGCCGCTGGCCAACGCGGGAATCCGCCGGGACCCGCTGATCGCCGACCGGGTGGTGGCCTGGCTGAAGGACCGGTACGCACGGCGACGCGCCGGCGACGTCACCGCGATGCGGCCGTTCCTGTTGGTGGCCAGCTTCGTCAACCCGCACGACATCGTGCTGTTCCCGGCGTGGCAGCGACGCAGCCCGGTGCACCGGTCACCGCTGGACCCGCCGCCGATTCCGCCGGCACCGACAGCCGAGGAGGACCTGTCGACCAAACCCGCCGCGCAGATCGCGTTCCGCGAGGCGTATTACTCGGGCTACGGCCCCGCCCCGGCCATCGACCGGACTTATACCCGCAAGGCGCAGCAGTACCGCGACCTGTACTACCGGCTGCACGCTGAAGTCGACCTGCCGATCGACCGGGTCCGCCGCGCTGTCACGGAGGGTGGCTCGGACAACGCGGTGCTCGTGCGCACCTCCGATCACGGTGACTTGCTGGGCGCTCACGGCGGCCTGCACCAGAAGTGGTTCAACCTGTACGACGAGGCGACGCGCGTGCCGTTCGTCGTCGCGCGCATCGGGGAGAACGCCACCGCGGCGCGCACGGTGACGGCGCCGACATCGCACGTGGACATCGTGCCGACACTGCTCGGCGCGGCCGGGGTCGACGTCGAAGCGGCGGCGCAGCGGTTGGCCGAAACCTTCAGCGAGGTACACGAACTGCCGGGCCGCAACTTGATGCCGGTGGTGGACGGCGCACCGGCCGACGAGTCGCGCGCGGTGTACCTGATGACCCGCGACAACGTGCTCGAAGGCGACACCGGGGCGTCGGGTCTGGCGCGTCGGCTGAAGCGGACGACGAATCCGCCTGCACCGCTGCGGATTCGGTTACCGGCGCACGTCGCGTCGAACTTCGAGGGCCTGGTCCTCGAGGTCGGTCCGGAAGACGGGGGTGAAGGCCACCTGTGGAAGCTGGTCCGCACGTTCGACGACCCGGCGACGTGGACGGAGCCGGGCGTGCGTCATCTCGCGGCGAACGGCATGGGCGGCGAATGCTACCGCACCGAACCCGTCGACGATCAATGGGAGCTCTACGACCTGACCGCCGACCCGGTCGAGGCCGTCAACCGGTGGGCGGACCCGGACCTGGACGACCTGCGCCGGCATCTGCGCACGCAACTCAAGCAGGTCCGCGCGCAATCGGTCCCGGAGCGAAACAATCCGTGGCCGTACGCCTCACGCCGCTCGGCCTCGGCGCGCTGCCGTCACCGCTGACCTCAAGGCGCGTACAGTCGGGAGGCCTGACAAGCTCCGCACCTCGCTTCGACCGAAGCGAAGGACCACCTAGGTAATCGAATCAGGGCCGGCGAACACCTGCCGGACCGCCGTAACACCTGATACATGGCGTCGTCGCGCCAGGAGCTGAAGGACTTTCAGTGAGCCAATTCACCGAGACGATGTACCGCAACGCGCGGCGAAGCATCAGAGGGATGGTCACCGGCGAGCCGGTCGCCCCCGTCCGCCACACGTGGGCCGAAGTCAACGAGCGTGCCGGCCGCATTTCGGGTGGGCTGGCCGCGGCGGGCGTCGGGCACGGCGACGCGATCGCTGTGCTCGCCGGTGCCCCCGTCGAGATCGCGCCGACCGCCCAGGGCATCTGGATGCGTGGCGCGAGCCTGACGATGCTGCATCAACCCACGCCGCGCACCGACCTGGTGCGATGGGCCGAGGAAACCACCGCGGTGATCACGATGATCTCCGCCAAGGCCGTCGTCATCAGCGAACCCTTCATGGCGGCTGCACCGGTGCTGGCCGGGCTCGGCATGACGGTGCTGACCATCGAGTCGCTGTTGGCCGGCGAGTCCGTCGACCCGGTCGAGACCACCGACGACGACGTCGCGCTGATGCAACTGACGTCGGGATCCACGGGTTCGCCCAAGGCCGTTCAGATCACCCACGCCAACATCGTCGCCAACGCCGAGGCCATGACGGTCGGCTGCGATTTCGACATCGACACCGACGTGATCGTGAGCTGGCTGCCCTGCTTTCACGACATGGGGATGACGGGCTATCTGACGGTGCCGATGTACTTCGGCGCCGAGCTGGTGAAGGTCACACCGATCGATTTCCTGCGCGATACGTTGTTGTGGGCCAAGCTGATTGACAAGTACAAGGGCACCATGACGGCCGCCCCGAACTTCGCGTACACGCTTTTCGCGAAGCGGCTCCGGCGGCAGTCGACGCCGGGCGAGTTCGACCTGTCGTCGCTTCGGTGGGCGTTGTCGGGCGCCGAACAGGTCGACCCACAGGACGTCGACGATCTCTGCGAGGCCGGCGCGCCGTTCGGCTTGCGACGTGAGGCGATCGTGCCGGCCTACGGGATGGCCGAAACGACGGTGGCTGTGTCGTTTTCCGAATGTGGCCGCGGGATGGCCGTCGACGAGGTCGACGCCGACCTGTTGGCCCTGCTGCACCGCGCTGTGCCCGCGACCAAAGGGCACACTCGCCGGCTGGTCAAACTCGGACAGCCTCTGCACGGGCTGGAGGTGCGGGTGATCGACGAGGACGGCGCCGATCTGCCGCCGCGCGGCGTCGGCGTCCTGGAGGTTCGCGGCGGTCCGGTCGCCAGCGGCTACACGACGGTGGCCGGGTTCATCCCCGCCCAGAACGAGCGCGGCTGGTACGACACCGGCGATCTCGGCTACCTCACCGAGAACGGCGAAGTAGTGGTGTGCGGGCGTCTCAAGGACGTCATCATCATGGCGGGGCGCAACATCTACCCGACCGACATCGAGCGTGCGGCAGGCCGTGTCGACGGGGTGCGGCCCGGTTGCGCGGTCGCCGTGCGGCTGGACGCGGGGCTGTCGCGGGAGGCGTTCGCGGTGGCCGTCGAATGCCAGAACTTCGCCGACGCCCACGAAGTCCGTCGCATCGAGCGGCAGGTCGCCCACGAGGTGTTCGCCGAGGTCGATGTCCGGCCCCGCAACGTGGTGGTGCTCGAGCCGGACATGATCCCGAAGACGCCGTCGGGCAAGTTGCGTCGCGCGCACGCGTTGTCGCTCGTGAGCTGACACCGCCGCGGTGCGGGGACGTTCTGATCGCGCTGAACCTAACCGGTGACCTGCCGGCGGCGCGTGGGCAGCATTTCGGGGTGACCCGTGTGATCCGTTTCAACGCCTTCGACATGAACTGTATCGCCCACCAATCGCCTGGCCTGTGGAAGCATCCCGACGACCAGTCCTGGCGCTACAAGGACCTGGAGTACTGGACCGAGCTCGCCGAGTTGTTGGAGCGCGGCCGCTTCGACGGCCTGTTCATCGCCGACGTGCTCGGCACCTACGACGTGTTCGGTGCGAGCGACGAGGCCGCGATCCGACAGGCCGCGCAGATTCCGGTGAACGACCCGATGCTGCTCGTCTCGGCGATGGCGCTCGTCACCGAGCATCTCGGGTTCGGCATCACAACCGGCACCGGTTTCGAGCATCCCTATCCGTTCGCCCGGCGCATGTCGACCCTCGACCACCTCACCAAGGGCCGCATCGGCTGGAACGTCGTCACCGGCTATCTGCCCGCCGCGGCGCGCAACATGGGTCAGACCGACCAGCCCGCGCACGACGCCCGCTACGACCACGCCGACGAGTACCTCGAGGTGCTCTACAAGCTCTGGGAGGGCTCCTGGGAGGACGACGCGGTGGTCCGCGACGCCAGCCGCGGCGTGTTCACCGAACCGCACAAGGTGCACCACATCGGCCACCGGGGAACGCATTTCAGCGTTCCGGGTGTGCACCTGAGCGAACCGTCGCCGCAACGCACTCCGGTGATCTACCAGGCCGGCTCCTCGCCACGCGGCGTCCGCTTCGCCGCCGAGAACGCCGAAGCCATCTTCACCGCGTCGCCGACCAAAGCCATTCTGCGCCAGACGGTCAGCACCATCCGCCAGGAACTCGAGATCGCCGGACGTGACCCGTATTCGGTGAAGATCTTCAACCTGTCGACGATCGTGACCGCAGGCACCGACGAGGAGGCGCGCGAAAAGCACGACGAATACCTGTCTTACGGCGACCCCGAGGGCGCGCTGACGTTCATGTCCGGCTGGATGGGCGTCGACCTGTCGCGCTACGGCTTGGACGAGCCGGTCGGCAACGTCGACTCCAACGCGATCCTGTCGGCTGTCGCGGCGTTCCAGTCCGCCGACCCCGACGGCCGAGAGTGGGCCGTCCGGGATATCGCGGAGTGGGGCAAGATCGGCGGTATGGGCCCGCGCTTCGTGGGTTCGGGTGTGCGCGTCGCCGATACGCTGCAGGAGTGGGTCGACGAGACCGACGTCGACGGCTTCAACCTCGCGTACGCGATCACGCCCGGCTCGTTCGCCGAGTTCGTCGACCACGTCGTTCCGGTGCTCACCGAGCGTGGCGCGTACCAGTCGTCGTACACCCCGGGCACGTTGCGGCACAAGCTGCTCGGCCACGGCGACCGACTGCCCGACGACCACCGCGGCTCCCGATACCGGGTCGGCGGCCCGTTGTCGACGATCACCGCGCGGTCGTCGACCGTGCCGTCACGGGGGATCTGACATGGCGATCGAATTGCATTGGTTCCTGCCCACTTACGGCGACAGCCGGCTCATCGTCGGCGGTGGCCACGGGATGCCCGCCGGGGCGGCGCACGGCGACCGGGACGCGTCGATCGACTACCTCGGGTCGATTGTGCGCGCGGCCGAGTCGTTCGGCTTCACCGGCGCACTGATCCCGACCGGCGCGTGGTGCGAGGACGCGTTCATCACCGCGGCGCTGCTCGCGCGCGAGACGACGTCGCTGGCGTTCCTCGTCGCATTCCGGCCGGGACTGGTCAGCCCGACGCTGTCGGCGCAGATGGCGGCGACGTTCGCGCGGCACGCACCCGGACGCATCCTGCTCAACGTTGTGGTGGGCGGCGAGGCGCACGAGCAGCGGTCGTTCGGCGACCATCTGGACAAGGACGGGCGCTACCAGCGCTGCGATGAGTTCCTCGAGGTGGTGCGCAGGCTATGGGCCGGTGAGACGGTGTCGCTGGACGGCGAGCACATTCGCGTCGAGGAGGCTGCGCTGCCCACGCTGCCGAATCCGGTGCCCCCGTTGTACTTCGGCGGCAGCTCGGCGGCCGCCGGACCGGTTGCCGCGAAGCACGCCGATGTCTACCTGACGTGGGGCGAGCCGCCCGCCGCGGTCCGGAAGAAGATCGAGTGGATCCGGGATCTGGCATCGCAGCAGGGGCGCGAAGTCCGATTCGGCGTCCGGTTGCACACGATCTCGCGCGACACCGCCGACGAGGCGTGGGCGCAGGCCGACAAACTACTCGCCGCGCTCGACGACGAAACCGTGGCCAACGCGCAGAAAGGGTTGCACCGCAGCCAATCCGAAGGGCAGAAGCGGATGCTGGCACTGCACGAGGCGCATCGGCGCAACGGCAGCTGGCACGACGCCCGGTCGCTGGAGATCGCGCCCAACCTGTGGGCGGGCGTCGGCCTGGTGCGGGGCGGGGCCGGCACAACGCTGGTCGGCAGCCACACCGAGGTCGCTGAGCGGATCGCCGAGTACGCCGACATCGGCATCGACGAGTTCATCTTCTCCGGTTATCCGCATCTGGAGGAGTTGTACTGGTTCGGTGAGGGCGTCGTGCCGATCCTGCGCGAACGCGGGCTGTACAAGGGGTCCTCGACGACGGCTGCCCCCTCGTCGATCCCGTTCATCGGCGCGCCGCGATGATCCAGCTCGCGGCCACCGACGAGGCGCTCGACGCCGCTGCCAAACTGGCCGCCGTGTTCGACGCCGAAGCGTCTGCGCGTGACGCGGATCGGCGACTGCCGCACGAAGAAGTGCAGGCGCTCAAGGAGTCAGGGCTACTGGCACTGACGGTGCCGGTCGAATACGGCGGCATCGCGACGCCGGCGACGGTGCTGGCGGAGGTGTTCCGGCTGATCGCGCACGCCGACCCGTCGCTGGCGCAGATTCCGCACTCGCACTTCGTGTTTCTCGAGGCGCTGCGGTTACAGGGCAGCGACGCGCAGAAGTCGTACTTCTATGATCGGGTGCGCAACGGAGCGTTGTTCGCCAATGCACAGTCGGAGCGGGGTCCGCACACCATCGACGTCGACACCACGACGCTGGTGCGTCAACCGTCGGGCGACTACGTCCTGACGGGCCGGAAGTTTTACTCCACCGGTGCGTTGTTCGCCGAGTGGGTCCTGGTGCGCGCGTCGCTGGTCGACACCGGCGAGGTTCCGACTGCGCAGACACCGAAGGCGATCGCGTTCGTCGCGCACGACACCGAAGGGCTCGCGGTGGTCGACGACTGGGACGGTATGGGGCAGCGCACCACAGCGTCGGGCACGGTCACGCTCGACGACGTCGCTGTGCCCGTCGAACATGTTGTGCCGTTCTCGCCGATATTCGACGGGCCGTCGTTGTACGGGGCGCGAGCGCAGTTGCTGCACAGCGCGATCGACGTCGGCATCGCGACTGGCGCGCTGGCAGCCGGTGTGCGCCAGGCCGAGCGGGCGCGACCGCACTTTGAGGCCGAAGTGGCTGCAGCAGTGGAGGACCCGACGCTCGTGACGGTCGCGGGTGAGTTGGCGGTCACGGTGCGAGGAGCGCAGGCGTTGCTCGTCGAGGCGGCCCGGGCCGTCGACTTCGCTGCGGGGAACCTGACCGACGCGACAGCGGCCGAGGCGTCGATCGCCGTCGCTACGGCGAAGGTCGCCGCGGTGCGGGCGGCGCTGGACGCCTCGAACGTCTTGTTCGAATTGGGTGGTACGAGAAGCGCTTCGGCGTCGGGCAACCTGTCGCGGTATTGGCGAGATGCGCGGACGCACACGTTGCACGACGCGACGCGGTGGAAGCTGCAGCACATCGGAAGGTGGATGCTGTCGCGCACTCCCCCGCCACGCCACGGCCAACTCTGACCGCTGGTGCGCGAAATGTGCATCCTGCGACGCGACACGCCGAGTGGACGTCGCCAGATGCACAATCCAGCGGCGTGAACCGCAAGGCCGTTGAAGAGGCAACCAACTTATTGACACCTACGCCGATACGGCGTTGGCTCTAACTGCCTCGCGTCCGATAGGGGGCCGAGGCTTGCACCCGGCCGCCCGGCCCCGCGCAAAACGATCGAAGGGGCCGCTCATGACGGACGTGGACTACTGCGTGGTGGGGGCGGGATTCGCCGGCCTGACCGCGGCACTGCGCTTGCAGCAGGCCGGTCACTCGGTTGCGCTGCTGGAGGCCCGCGACCGCGTCGGCGGCCGTACCTTCACCGAGGTGCGCGACGACGGGACCTGGATCGACCGCGGCGGTGCATGGGTCGGTCCCGGCCAGGACGCGATCTATCGGCTCATGAACGAGTTCGGCGTGCCGAGTTACAAGCAGTACACCGACGGCCAGGCGATGATGTTCATCGACGGCAAGAAGTACCGCTACACCGGAACGATCCCGCTGTCGATGAGCCCATGGGCCGTCGCCAACATCGGCACGGTCTTCCTCGAGCTGACCCAGATGTGCAAAACGATTCCGCTGCAGGCACCGTGGACCGCGCCCAAAGCGCAGAATTGGGACAGGATCAGCTGGGCGGCGTGGCTCGACCGCAACACGATGTCCAAACCCGCCCGGGAACTGCTGGAAAGCGCCGTCTCCGGACTGTATACGTCTGCTGCGTCGGAGATTTCGCTGCTGTTCGTGCTCTATCAGATGGCGGCCGCAGGCGGCCCGAGTTTCGTGCTCGGCGTCAAGGATGGCGCCGAGGATGCCCGCCCCGTCGGCGGCATGGGCGCCATCCATCGCGCGGTCGCCGCCGAACTCGGTGAGGCGATCCATCTTTGGCAGCCGGTGCGCAGCATCGCTCAGAACGGCGACGGGGTGGTGGTGCGTTCGGACGACATGGTGGTCAACGCGCGACGGGTGATCGTCGCGGTACCGATTTCGATCGCCAGTCAGATCCGTTATGAGCCAATGCTCCCCGTCGATCGGTCGTTTCTGCACCAGCGGATGCCCAGTGGGGCGGTCTACAAGATCGCGTTGGTGTTCGACGAGCCGTTCTGGCGTGCCGACGGCCTTTCGGGCCAGTCGTTCGCGCCGGGTTCGCCAGCGAACCTCACCATCGACTCGTGCACCGACACCGGAAGCCCCGGGATGCTCACCGTCATCACCGAGGGGCCGGAAGCACGCCAGATCGGCCGGCTCGGCGACGGAGAACGCAGGGATGCGGTGCTCGCTGCCGTCGCCGAACGGTTTGGCGACAAAGCACTTTCGCCGGTCGACTACGTCGAGCAGAACTGGGCCACCGAACCCTACTCGGGCGGCGGGATGATCGCCCACACGCCGCCGGGTGTCCTCACCGAGTTCGGCCCTGCGCTGCGTGAGCCCTGCGGCCGCATCCACTGGGCCGGCACCGAGACGTCGGCGGTGATGTACGGGTTCATCGACGGAGCCGTGCGCTCCGGCGAGCGCGCCGCTTCGGAGGTGATGGAGCGCGAGGCGATGGCGGTGGTCTGACCGTTCACCACAGAACGGCGATCGCGGCCGCCGCGAACGACAGCACGCCGACCGACCAGAACAGCAGGCGCGGGACCGCATCACCGGTGCGACGCTGGCGGGCGCTGCCCATTCCGAGCATGCCGCCGAGGATCACGAGGATGACGAGCTTGGTGCCGATCTTCGGGTAGTTCAGCTCGACGCCCGCGGGCCACGGCGCGGCGAGCGCAAGCCCGGTCAGCAGCGAGAGCAGCAACCCGTAGTCCATGGTGCGGGTGAAGCGGAACCGCTTGGCCGCCGCTTCGGTCACCCAGGCGCCGAACGTGATCGCGAACCCGACGATGTGCAGCAGCACAACTACGTTTCGTAGTAGTTCCATGGCGCGAGCTTATGCAAGTGAGCTTCGCTCGCACAAGAAAGCGCTTCAGTCACACCACCTGCGTAGCTGCGTGGCGATTTCGGTCACGTCGGCAAGCGCGCCGGAGGCCACCGCGATCATCAAGTCGAAGCGGTCGTCCTCGCTGGCCGTCACCCACTCGCCGTTAAGTCCCAGAAACACTTGGCAGGCTGTCCATGCCAGGCGTTTGTTGCCGTCGACGAGCGCATGGTTGCGGCACAACGAGTGCAACAAGGCAGCAGCTTTGGTGTGGATATCGGTATAGGCCTCGGCGCCCATGACCATCGTCTGCGCCCGCGCCACCGCCGATTCCAGCAGGCCATAGGCCCCCACTACGACGTCGCCCGCGACTGCACGCGCCGCCACGAGCAACAAATCGTCGAGGTCCAGATAGACCGTCACGTGTCGGCTAGCCGCCGCAGCACACCCTTCTCACGTTCGAGAACCTTGTCCAACACGGCATTGACGTCACTTTGATGGGCACGCCGCTCGATGTACTCGTCGATGGCCGACAGGGCCACGGCTTGCATGGAGCGCCCCTCGGCTGCGGCCTGACGGCGCAGCGCCTCGGTCTGCTTCTCGCTGGTCCGCAGAGTCATCCCCACGGTAGGCACGATACCGCTCTGATACCAGGCCCTTTCAGACTTCGACGATGTCCTGGCGGTGGAAATGCCGCCACAGTCGGGCGCCGCCCGAGAGCGCGACAAGCAGCCCGATGCCGCCGATCGCGATGCCGGTGAAGAGGGACAGCGCCATCGGGTCGACCTTGTTGCCCACCGCGCCGGCGCCAATCATGCCGCCGATGAGGAATCCGAACAGCGGCGCCAGCACACCCACGGCGACTCCGAGGAGCGCCCGCCAAAAGCCCGGCGGCGTCGGCTCGAGCAGGACGGGCCGCCCCGCATCCAAGTCGGGTTCGTCGATAGCCGACGGATCAGACGCTGTGCTACTCATCGGATTTCACCCTCCTGATATGCGGAACCGCGTCGCCCGGGCCGACCGGATTGCGCCGCTCGCCCTCGAGGAACGGCCGCACGATGTCCATCGGAATCGGGAACACGACGGTGGAGTTCTGATCGGCGCCGAGTTCGAGCAGGGTCTGCAGATACCGCAGTTGCAACGATGCCGGACTTTCGCTGAGCGTGATCGCGGCGTCACGCAACTCGGCCGATGCCTGCAATTCGCCGTGCGCGCTGATCACCTTGGCGCGCCGCTCCCGCTCCGCCTCCGCCTCGCGTGCCATCGCCCGCTGCATCATCTCGGGAATCTCGACGTCCTTGATCTCGACGACCTCGACCCGGATCCCCCACGGCTCAGTCTGTTTCGCGATCGACGCCGCGAGGTCCTCGTTCAGGTCAGCGCGGTGTGCGAGCAGAGTGTCGAGGTCCGCGCGCCCGACCACCGAGCGCAGGGTCGTCTGCGAGATCTGCGACGTGGCGATCGCGAAATTCTCCACGGCCATCACCGATTTCGTCGGATCGGTGACTCGGAACAACACGACGGCGTTGACCCGGGCGGTGACATTGTCGCGGGTGATGACCTCCTGCGGCGGGATGGTCAGCGTCACCGTGCGCATGTCCACGCGAACCAGCTTGTCGACGCCGGGCACTACGACGACGATGCCCGGCCCGAGCGGCCCCCGCAGCCGGCCGAGGCGGAACGCCACGCCGCGTTCGTACTCCTTGACGATGCGCAGCGAGCTCAGCGCCAGCGCCACCACCACGACGGCGAGAAAGACGGCGGCAACCACCCAGACACCCATCAGCGCACCTCTCTCGGGGTGGCTTCAGTTCGCCGATCCGACGCATACGAGGTGCGACGACGGATCTCCGCTTCCGCGACGCGGTTTCGTTCCTCGAGGTTCTCGTCGAGGGACTGGAACACCACACCGGCCGGCACGGCCGGTGTGCGGCGCAGGTGTGACCACAGCGGCAACGACGCCGTCCCGGCCAGCAGCGCAAACCCCAGCAGTAGCAGCGCTTCCGGGACGGACTTGGCGGCGATCGCCATCGCCAACGGCCAGACCATCGCGACGACGCTGACGGCGCAGGCGATTCCACGATGGAATCGCGCGGCCTCCGACGCCGGCCAACTGTCGATCGCCCGGCTCACCTCCCGGCCGTCGTTCGAAGTTGTGCATGTCTTCTTGACCGGGCACGCGTTGCAGACCGACGGCGTGCCGCGATAACGCATGACGCGGTTGTCGGGGTCGAAAGACGTCGGCCACAACCACTGGTCCTGCGGGCACTGCCATGCGTCGTGGTCTTCGTGGTAGACGAACCGCCCCGATCGCTGTTGCTCGACCTTGGCCGCCGCGTGCCGGGCGAACCGGTCGATCCCGTACGCGACTAGGACAAGCGACGCGGCGTACCCGATCGTCAGCCACGCCTCGACGCCGATCATGGGCCGTCACCGGTGTCGTCCGGGGCCACCCGGCGGTCCGAGGCGTAGCGGCTGCGCCCGGGTATCGCCATTCCGGTCCGGTCCTCCTCGGCCTCGGGATGCTCCTCGACGAACAGTGTTTCGGCGGGCAGCGTGTGCGTCGTCGCCTTGATCCCGTGCCGGATTCCGAGCCACGCGATCCAGACGAACGGCAGCACGCCGCCGAGGATGAACAGGAAGTCCCCGGGCATCCGCAGCCACTCGAGGACGACGTTGCCGGGCTGGGTGATGTAGCCGAGCGTGCGGGCTTCGTAGTAGCCGTCGTTGACCGAATGCCACAGCTGCAGCACGCCGAGCGGCAACAGGGTCGCAAAGACCATCCACGCCAGGCCGATGTTGAGCGACCAGAAGGACAGCTTGGCGAGTTTGTCGGGCCATCGTTGCGGCGGGATGATGTAGCGCAACGCGAACAGCGCCAGTCCGACGGCGAGCATCCCGTAGACGCCCATCATCGCGCCGTGGGCGTGGTTGGCGGTCAGCGCCGTGCCGATCTGGTAGTAGGACACGATCGGCAGGTTGATCAGGAAGCCGAAGATCCCAGCGCCCACGAAGTTCCAGAAGCCCACGGCCACAAGGAACATCACTGCCCACCGGTGCGGGAACGGCGCGCTGCTGCGCGACTGCTGCCGGGACCCGAGCTGCAGGAACGTCCACGCCTCGACGGTGAGGAACGTCAGCGGGATGACCTCCATCGCGGAGAAGAACGCGCCCAAGGCCATGTGTTCCACCGGCGTCCCGGAGAAGTACAGGTGGTGCATGGTCCCGATGACGCCGCCCATCGAGTAGAGGATGACGTCGAGGAAGATCAGCTGGATGGCGATCTTGCGTCGTACGACACCCAGCATCACGAAGATGTAGGCGACCATCACGGTGGTGAACAGTTCAAGGAAGTCCTCGACCCACAGGTGCACCACCCAGAACCGCCAGAACTCGGCGACGGTCAGATGCGTCTGCGTCCCGGCGAGCATGCCGACCGCGTAGAACGCGGGAATCGCCAGGCCCGCGTAGAAGAACAGCCACGGCATGTTCAGCTTGCTCTCGGTTTTCAGTCGCGAGCGGATTGCGCGGAAGATGATGGCCATCCACAGGAACAGCCCGACGACGAGCAGCGCCTGCCAGAACCTCGGCAGGTCGAGGTACTCCCACTGCTGGTCGAAGAAGATCGATCCCTTCGCCCATTCGACGCCGAATGTGCTGAGCGCCGTTCCGGTCAGCGTCCCCGCGACGACGATGAACAGCGCACCGAGCAGGCCGTAGGTCAGCCACGACTGCCGTCGTGGTTCGCGGCCGGAGATGATCGGCGCCAGGAAGATTCCCGCGGCCAGGAACGACGCCGCCGTCCACAGCAGCGACAGCTGCACGTGCCACGTACGGGCCAGGTTGAACGGCAGGACCTGCGCCAGGTCGAAGCCGAAGAAGTTGCTCAACTCGGCGCGGTAGTGCTCGATCGCACCGCCCAGCACGGCTTGACCGAGGAACAGCACGGCGACGACGAGGAAGAACCAGGCCGTGGCTTTCTGCGACGGGGTGATCGCCACCTCGCCGGGTTGCCGGAAGGCCAGCGACGGCGTCTCCGTTGCGTGCCAGCCGATCTTGCGGCTCCACCGGCCGTAGAGGGCGAACAGCGCGCCGAGGCCGGCCAGCAGCGCGATCAGCGACATCGCCGACCACACCAGGATGTCGGCGGTCGGGGTGTTGTTGACGCGTTGCTCGGGCGGCCAGTTGTTGGTGTAGGAGTAGGCGTGTCCCTCGCGTTCGGCTGCGCTGGCCCAGGCGGTCCAGGCGAAAAACGCTGTCAGGTCGTTGATTTCCTGCGGGTCGGTGATGACTTGCGGGAGCAGGCCGTGCTCGGTGTTGTCGGCGCCGAAGAAGTCGGCGTAGTAGCCGCGGATCTTCTCGAACGCATTGACTTGCTGAGCGGTGAACTGGAGGGTTCCGGTGTTTTTGTCGTACCGGTTGGTCCGCATCATCTGCGCGACGGCGGCGGTCGGATCCTGCGCTCCCGAGTCGCGCAGCGCCTGGCCGACGTGATCGGCCGACAGCCGCAGGTATTCGGCCGTGTAGTCCGGTCCGAGGTAGCCGCCGTGACCCATCACCGAGCCGTACTCCTGCAGCCCGCGGCGCAGGAAGATTTGCTGTCCGTCGGTGATCTGCTGCTCGGTGAAGAGTGTCTGGCCGTCCGGACCGACCACCCGCTGTGGCAGCGGCATCGAATCCGAATAAGTCCGGGCGGCCAGCATCCCCATGATCAGGAAGCCGAAGACCATCACCAGGGCGACGCCCTGGACCCAGCCTTTCGAGATGGCGAGTTCGGCTTTGGACGGGACGGGCGCCAAGAACTGCTCTGTCATTGCCATACCCCCGGCGAGTTGGACCACGGTCGAGCGTTTGACGTCAACGTAACCATAGGTGCTGCGGGAGCGGTGGATGTTGTGAAAGTTCGCGTCGCCGTGGGTGGTTAGTGCAGGCTGCCCAATGCTCGTACGACGTGCCAGGCGCCGGGCGTACTGTTTGACCGTGCACGTCGACGCGATGACGACTCCGCAGCCGTTGCGGGAGATCGGCGATCTGGCTGCGCGAACGCAGGCGGCCGGCTTCTCGGGTTTGCTGTTCACCGAGACCGGTCGCACCGCCTATCTGAACGCCGCGGTGGCGGCGCAGGCGGCGCCCGGGCTGGAGTTGTCGACGGGAGTGGCGGTGGCATTCCCGCGGAGCCCGTTCGTCACGGCGGCGACGGCGTGGGAGCTGCAGGAGGCGACGGGCGGTCGGTTCCGGTTGGGCCTGGGCACGCAGGTGCGGACACATGTGGTGCGGCGGTACGGGGTGGAGTTCGAGCGTCCGGGTCCGCGGCTGCGTGATTACGTGCGCGCGGTGAAGGCGTGCTTCCACGCGTTTCGGACCGGCAGGCTCGACCACCACGGTGACTTCTACAGCCTGGACTTCATCACGCCCCAGTGGAGCGCCGGCCCGATCGACGCACCGGATCCGAAAGTCGATGTTGCGGCGGTGAATCCGTGGATGCTGCGGATGGCGGGCGAGGTGGCCGACGGGGTCCATGTTCACCCGCTGGGCGAGCCGGGCTATATCGCGCGGCACGTGGTGCCGAATGTGGCCGAGGGCGCGGCGAAGTCGGGTAGGACGCCGGACGATGTCGCGGTGATCGTGCCGGTGATGACGATCGTCGGTGACACCGACGAGGAACGGCACCGCGAGCGGGAGCTGGTGCGGGCGAGCATGAGTTTCTATGGCAGCACACCGAACTACGCATTCATCTGGGATGAGGCGGGGTTCGAGGGGACGACGGCGCGGATCCGCGAGAAGCAGAAGGCCGGCGACTTTGCGGGTATGGCGGCTTGCATCAGCGACGAGCACATTGCGACGTTCGCGACGGAGTCGACGTGGGACGGGCTGGCGGACGCGTTGACGTCGAAGTACGGCGGTGTGGCGACGCGGATCGTGCTGTACAACGCGCTGGCGGATGCTGATCGCTTCGAGCGCTATGGCACGGTGGCGCAACGTATTTCCAGCTCGTGACGTAAGAGGGATGTCGGAGGTCCAGGCATGTGCGGAATATTCGCTGCGGTGACGCGTCAGGGCATCTCGGCTGATCGATGTGATGCTGCGCTCAAGCTCTTGGAGCATCGCGGACCGGACGGGACCGGTATCTGGACGTCGCGCGACGGCCGGTGGACACTCGGGCACACGCGGCTGTCGATCATCGGTTTGAGGAACGGCAGTCAGCCGATGACCAGCCCGGACGGGGCGGTGCACATGGTGGTCAACGGCGAGTTCTACGGCTACCGCGAGATCCGGGAGCGGCTGCGGGCGAGCGGCTACGTCTTCACCACTGAGAGTGACAGCGAGATCGCGCTACACCTGTACCACGAGCGGGGCGTGTTGGCGGCGTCGCAGCTGAGGGGCGAGTTCGCGGTGGTCATCGCCGACGAACGCCAGCGGGAGATGATCGCGATCCGCGACCGGTTCGGGGTCAAGCCGCTCTACTACGCCGCGGTGAATGGTGAGGTGTACTTCGCCTCGGAGATCAAAGCCCTGCTGGCCCTGGGTGTGCCGGCGGTGTGGGATCTCGAGGGCGCGATCGGGGGGATGGGCAGGTCTCATGAGAAGACCGAGTTCGCCGGGATCAGCACGGTACCGCCGGGCTGTTATGCGATCGCCAAAGACGGTGATGTTCGCATCTATCCGTATTGGGACTGGGAGATTCCGACTACCGAGCAGATGCGGGCGGACACCCGCAGCGAGGCCGAGATCGTCGGCGGGTTTCGTGAGGCATTGCGAGATTCCGTCCGGCAGCGACTGGTCGCCGACGTCGAGGTCGCGTCGTACCTGAGTGGCGGCATAGATTCATGTGCCGTCCTCGGGCTGGCGCAGCAGGAGATGGACCGGCCGATCCGTGCGTTCACGCTCACCTTCGACAACGCGCTGTACGACGAAGCCAGCGTAGCCGAGGCTCAAGCCAAACATGTTGGCGCTACGTATCATCCGATTCCGATCACCGGTCGTGAGATCGCCGACGCGTTCGCGGATGCGATCTGGCACGCCGAGACGCAGATGTTCAACGGTCACGGCGTCGCGAAATATCTGCTCAGCCGGGCCGTGCGCGCCGCGGGCATCAAGGTGGTGTTCACCGGGGAAGGTGCCGACGAGATGCTCGCCGGTTATCCGTTCTTCCGGGTCGACGCGTTGAACAACGACGCGACGTTGAGTGCTGACCAGAAGGCCGCGCTGCTCGACGAGATGCTCGGCGCCAATGCGGCAACTCGGGCGTTGATGATGCCGGAGCAGGTGAGCAATGCCGAGATGCAGGCTGTGCAGCGCAGGCTCGGGTGGTTGCCGGCGACGCTGAATGTGGGTGCGGCGCAGACGAACAGCGTGTCGCCGTTGTACCGGGACGATCTGCCGGCGTCAGTGCGGGAGTTTCAGCCGCTGCTGTCCGCACTGGATCGTTTGCCGCTGGGGCAGCGTGTCGCCGGCCGCGACCGCCTCAATCAAATGCTCTACGTCAACGCGAAGACGGTGCTGCCGAACTTCATCCTGAACTATCTGGCCGATCGGATGGAGATGGCGCACTCCATCGAAGGGCGCGTGCCGTTCCTGGACCACCACGTCGCCGAAGCTGCAGCGCGCGTCCCGGTGAGCATGAAGGTGAAGGGCATTCGGGAGAAGCATGTGCTCCGGGAAGCGACGAAGGACGTCTTGATTCCCGAGGTGTACGACCGGCAGAAGCATCCATTCACGACGCCGCCGACCCGCGACAAGAACGACCCGATGCTGACCTTCTACCGGGATACGTTCGCGTCGCAGGCCGCCAGGGACCAGCCGATCTTCGACATGAAGAAGGTTTCCGCGGCGCTCGATCAGCTACTCGATTGTCCGGAGGATCAACGTATCGCGGTGGAGGGCGGTATGCAGCGTGCCGCGAGTGTCGCTGTGATGCAGGAGCTTTTCTCCTTGACGTGAGCCGCCGCCGACGGCCATCGGTTAGCGCAAGTCGCGAATCTAGGCAGTGACATCGCCGTCTCCAAGCAGTTCATGGGCCCATCCCTTCGGCAATGGCAAGCAGGATCGGTCCCAGCATGTCGGTGCCTCCTGGGATGCTTCGACGCGAGCGAAGCCGAAGCAGGCGTAACCTGCTCCTATCAGGGTCTGGAGGTGTTCGATGGCGGGGTTGGCCGAACTCCCACGTGACCTGGTGACGCTCGAAGAGTGGGACGCGCTTGAGCTGGACGAGGCGCGCCGTTGGGAGCTCGTCGAGGGGGGCATCGTCATGACGCCGCGGCCACGTCCGCTTCATCAGGTCGTGTCACGAAATCTTTCTCAGTTGATTCGAGAGAACCTGCCTGCATCGCTGGTTGTGTTGCAAGAGGTTGAGGTCACGGTAGAGGCCCGCTTCCCGCCTACAGTGCGTGACCCAGACTTGGTCGTGGTGAACCGCAGTGTCGTCGATCGCAACCCGGTACGAGTGGATCCATCCGATGTCGTACTTGTTGTCGAGATTGTGTCTCCTGGATCGCGTCGAACCGACCGGGTGATGAAGGCATACGAATACGCCAAGGCCGGTATTGGGCACTATTGGATCGTCGATCTCGACGCCGACTCAGACGAGCGATTCCTTTCGCATGTACTCCGCGAAGGGACCTATCATCGCGTCGCGGCCCTCGTCGGAGACTCGGTACAAACCGCAGAGCCGCTGGCCCTGAACTTCCGGATCGACACGCTGACCCAGCCCTGAGCTCGAGTTGGCAGCGAATCCGCCTGGCGTCTCCTATGCCGTATCGGATCGCCAGTTGAACCCGTCAAGTCCTGCGACGGCGCGACGTTTCAGTCCCCACTCGGCGGAACAGCTCAGCCGGTCGTCCCCTGGTGCCGGCCGTCGTGGAACCGGTCGCGATAAGATGCGGCTCCATGGCCCGACGGAATGTGTCGCGCTGCAGCGCACGCCCGACGATCGCTTCATGTGCAATCCGCAACTCCCGCAACGTGAACTCGCCGCGGAGAAGGCCGTCGGGGTCCGGCTTCTCGAGATAGCGCGCCTGAACGTCGCCGACCGCAAGCTCGATTATGTCGGCGTGGTCGTAAGGCAGTCGTCCGGGCGCGCCGACCTGCACGAGCCGCGTCGTGTCGACGAAACGGTCGGCCAGCTGTTCTTCCCGCACCACTTGCACGTGAGCGACGGACAACACCCACCCGCGATCGTCCCGCTCGGGGTCGTCGAAGACGTGCAGTTGGCGCGGTCGCAGCCCTCGCACGTTGGCCTTGATCCGTAGCGACCGATCCACCGCATCGGCGAGCGTCTCCCCTTCGTGCAGGAACGTGCCCGGTAACGCCCAGCCGGACTCGTGTTGTGGCCGTCGCACTTCGAGCACCACAAGTCCGAGATCCACATCGAGCGTGAGCACGGCAGTGTCGACGGCAACCGACGGCCGCGGGTACTCCTCGAGGGTTCGCCCGCTGCTGTCTCTGTACCGTCGCTCGCTCATGTCTGGGCCCACAGCGTACCTGGTGTTGACAATTAGCGCATATATGCGCAAAATAGATCCAGAAGGGGGTAACCATGGCTTCGTACAACGATCGGGTAGAGGGCGTGCTGCTGGCGACTGCCGCCGGCGACGCGCTCGGCGCACCATATGAGTTCGCGCCTCCTCGCGGACCGGACCTCGAAGTGGCGATGGTCGGCGGTAGCGGATGGGAACCGGGTGAGTGGACCGACGACACGTCGATGGCCATCGCGATCGCGGAGGTCGCCGCCAGGGGTGAGGATCTCCGCGACGTGGCCGCGCAAGACGCGATCGTGCAGCGTTGGTACGACTGGTCACGCAACGCGAAAGACGTTGGCATTCAGACACGGTCCGTGCTGGCGGCCGCTTCGCGAGGTGGCGTGATCACCGCGGCGAGTGCCCGCGCCGAATCAGCCAAGCTGCATGAGCACGGAGGCCGTACCGGAGGTAACGGCGCATTGATGCGCACTGCGCCAGTCGCACTCGCGTATCTCGACGACGAGCACGCGATGGTCGAAGCCGCCCGCGCGATCAGCGAGCTCACGCACTTCGATCCGGACGCCGGCGACGCCTGCGTATTGTGGTGCAGCGCAATTCGCCACGCCGTACGCACCGGCGAGCTCGACGTGCGAACCGGGTTACGTCACCTCGAACCCCACCGCCTCACGACATGGGCCAAGCGTCTCGACGACGCCGAAGCGGCACCGCCCGCCTCGTTCCCGAACAACGGATGGGTGGTGACCGCCATGCAGGCGGCGTGGTCGGCGATCGCGACGACGCCAGTGCCGCAGGATGATCCGGCCAATGGTGACTTCAAGGCCGACCATCTGCGACTGGCGCTCGACTCCGCGGTCCGCGCCGTATACGACACGGACACCGTCGCGGCGATCGCGGGCGGCCTGCTCGGCGCGGCGTACGGCGCGTCAGCCGTTCCCGGCGGCTGGCGCCGACTGTTGCACGGCTGGCCGGGAATCGACGCGCATGGCTTGGTGAATCTGACGACGGCGATCGAGCGCAAGGGCAAGCCCGACGAATTCGACTTCTCCTACCCCGGGTCGCCGATCGACACCTTCGCGCGTCATCCCTACGACGATGGCGTCCTGCTCGGCGGCATTGGGGTGCTGCGGAAGCTGCCCGAAGAGGTGGGCGCCGTCGTCTCACTGTGCCGGCTGGCCGATGAGGACATGATCTGCGGCATCCCGCACGTTGAGGTCCGGCTGATTGACCGCACGGGACACGACGAGAATCCACATCTGGAATATGTTCTGCTGGACACGGTGCGGCTGATCGAACAGTTCCGACGTGAGGGCCGGACCGTGCTCGTGCACTGCGTCGCCGCTTACAGCCGAACTCCGGCCATCGGAGCGCTGTACGGAGCGCGGTTGCGCAACGTGAGCGTCGACGAGGCGCTGCGCGATGTCCGGGCGGTGCTGCCCGGCGCGTATCCGAACGATGCCTTTCGAGAAGCACTTCGGCGCATAAGACCAGAGAGCGGCGACTAAGCCGGCGGCAAGTTCAGCCGGCGGCGCCAAGTCGGCCGCAATCGAGGCTAACGCCCGGGCGGCAGTTCTCGAGGACCGCGATTCCCGCTCAGCTCGCGCGTTCCACCACCGGCCAGTTCGGCCCGGTCGTCGCCTCTGGTCATCGCCGGTGACACCGGCTCGGCACCGGCGTCGAGCCGGCGGTAGCCGTGTCCGCGGTCGTCGGGTCTGACGGCCGACGCCCGCCGCGGGCCCGACCCATCGCTCGTTTCCGTAACCGACTCTCCCGCAACCTCTTCCATGGCAGTACTCACCTTGCGAGTGCGTCGCATCGAGAAGTGGATCTCTTCGGTCTCCTCGAAGACCTGCCGTGCACCCCGCAGCGGCTTGGTGCTGGTGTCGATCGCGTTCACGATGATCGGCGGGACCAGCGGCCGAATCCAGCGCGCGGCGGTCCGGGTGACATCGGGGATGCTCGGGATCAGCGGGCGTCCGGCGTTTTCGGATCGCTCCACGGAGCGGTCGTCATCGACCCGCGCCGGCAAGTTCTCGGTTGCCTCAGCGTCAACGGTCTCCGCAATGGCGGGCGGCTCGGCAGTGGGCAGTTCGGCGACGCGGAAGCTCGCCGCTTCTGCTTCGGCAGCGATCGGCAGATATACGTCGTCGGGCTCGCGTATGCGCTCGGACCGGGTGGGTGTCGGCGGCTCGATCGCCTCGATCACGCGACGGCGCTGCTGCTCGCGGTCGATCTGGAGCTGAGCCTCGACGGCCATGCGAGCGCTGGCCAGCTGCTGCTCGGCCCACATGTTGTCGATGGCCGCCCGCACTTCGGCGCGCTTCACCGCGATCGCCGTGTCGGCATTCAGTTCGGCTCGATCCCGCTCGACGTCGGCGGCCGCGCCGCGGTCCTGGGACGTCTCGCCCCGCCACAGCTTGAGGATCAGCGGCAGCAAGCTCAGCAGGACGAAGAACGCGTCGACGAGCAGCCGCAGGGCCAACGCACCTGGATGGGCCAGCGTGTGGTCGTTCATGGCGACCCACCGGGCACCCAGTCCCCGATCGGCATCGGCGATCGCCGCCTGCCGGGCCTGTGCCAGCGCCTGCTCGCGGTCGGTGATCTCGGCGTCGAGCACGGGCGCGCGCCGGTCTCGGTCGGCCAGCGCGGCGTCGAGCGCCGACTGGGCGTCGCCAAGGAAGTCGTTCGCGGTCCGGTTCTCCGGTCCGGCGCCGGGCACGCCGGTGATTGAGGTCTGCGGGCAGTCGGGACGGGGGTTGAATTCGCAGCGGGCCACCACCAATGCGTCCTGACGACGTTGCACGGCTTGCTCCACTGCCTCGTCGAGCCCCGCGCGGGCGGCCCGGCTGCGGTCCAGGTCGGCGGCGGTTTGCGCTACGGCCGGGGAGGAGGTGCGCGCCGCTTGCTCGTCGAGCAGCCGGTCGATCGATCCCGAGAACACGACGACGGCGGCGAGTTCGCCGACCACGGCCCCGAGGCAGATTGCGATCCCAGCACGTCCCGCTATTCCGGCGCCGCCCACAGTTCCCGTGGCGATCGCGCGGCTCACCGCGCCCACCAGCAGCCCGAAAACAGACGTCACTGCGACGACGGCGGCCACCGGCCAGGCGGTCGCCTCGATCAGCGCCAGGGCCGAAACGAGCCAGGCCAGGATCGCCGCGAGCAGCACGACGACTCCGGCGCTGAGCAGGGTGGACCGCTCATGGCGGACGCCGAATCCGCGCCGCTCGCCACCACCGAGCCAGACGAGCGCCGCCGTCACCGGCGACGCGGCATGATCGTGCGCAGAAACTTTGTGGGCGGACATCGAAACTCCAAACACGTTCCGGGCTGTGCGTAAGAGGACGCTGACCGACAACCCTGTCGGTGATCTGACCAGGCGAAACTCCCCCGCGGATCGCACCATCACCCCGATGCGAATGCCTTGAATCCTCTACAGGCTAGCTGGCGGGCGCCTTCTACACGAACCGCCGACGGCCCGGCAGCGTACGCACAACCGCCTGCAGACACTGACACCCGGGACGACCGCCCTCGTATCGTGGGCCAAATGCAGAAGGATCGAGTCGTCCACATCGCGCGGCAGATCGGTGCGTTGACGGTCGCGGCAGTGACCGCCGCGTCGACGCTCAACGGCTACCGACCGCTGGCACGCAAGGGCTACCCGTCGATCTTCTCGTTTGGGTTCGGTCTCGTGGTGAGCGAATTCCCGCTGCAGACGCTCGCCAGCCAGCTCGGAGCGCTGGCCTTGACCGCTCGTCGCTTGACCCGCCCGGTGCGCATCATCGCCTGGGTCGTGGCCGGCCTTTCGGCGGTTGGCCTGCTGAACTTCAGCCGCGCGGGTCATCGGGCGGACACCCCGCTGACCGAAGCGTTGGACAGCGGCCTGGGCGCCGATCGCCGCACAGACTCCAAAGGCCTGTGGCGGCGGCCCGAGGGTGCCGGCACCGCCAAGAGCCCGGGCGCGCTGCGGATGCTGCGGATCTACCGCGACTACGCCCACGACGGCAACATCAGCTACGGCGAATTTAGCAGTGCCAACCAGCTCGACATCTGGCGTCGTCCCGATCTCGACCGGAACGGGAAAGCGCCGGTGCTCTTCCAGATTCCCGGCGGCGCGTGGGTCACCGGAAACAAACGCGGACAGGCACATCCGTTGATGAGCCACCTCGCCGAGCTCGGCTGGATCTGCGTGGCGGCCAATTACCGGCACAGCCCGCGCAATACGTGGCCCGACCACATCGTCGACGTCAAGCGCGCGCTGGCCTGGGTGAAGGAGCACATCGCCGGATACGGCGGCGACCCCGACTTCATCGTCATCACTGGCGGCTCGGCCGGCGGCCATCTGTCGTCGCTGGCTGCGCTGACGCCCAACGATCCGCGCTACCAGCCGGGCTTCGAGGACGCCGACACCCGGGTGCAGGCCGCGGTCCCGTTCTACGGCGTCTACGACTTCACCCGCTTCGACGACGCGATGCATCCATCGATGCCCGAGTTGCTCGAGGAGATGGTCATCAAGCAACCGCAGTCGACGAACATGCAGGCGTATGTCGACGCGTCGCCCGTGAACCACGTCGCCGTCGACGCTCCCCCGTTCTTCGTCTTGCACGGGACCAACGACTCGCTGGTCCCCGTCGAGCAGGCGCGCGCCTTCGTCGCGAAACTGCGCGACGTCAGCACCCAGCCGGTCGTGTACGCCGAATTACCGTTCGCGCAGCACGCTTTCGACATGCTGGGCTCAGCGCGCGCCGCACACGCGGCGGTCGCGGTCGAGCAGTTTCTCGCCGAGGTCTACGCCAACCGGCAGCAGGCGAGGCAAATCAGCGCGACGTCGTAGCGGCAGACCACAGGTCTAAGCCGACGGTAGGCTCGCGATCATGGAGCCTGACAGCCTCGAAGCCCGTGAACTCCGCGACTTTCGTCGGGCCACTGTCTCCAGCTTCAACGCCTTGCGCGACGACATGAACGATTTGCGCAGTGAACTGAATGACTTGCGCTCCGAGCTGCGCGGAAAACTCGACGCAGCGGCCGCAGGTCAACAGCACATCGTCGAGCTTCTGGAAGGTCTTATCGCCGATCAAGGCTGACGTGGGCATTCGGCCCGCTCGCATCAAAGCCTCCGATTACGGGTTTTCGCGACAGAGCCAATACCATCGCTGACGCCATGACCGACACCGCCCTGACAGCTACGCCGAGCGCCGATCCCGGCCGCATCTCCGCTGAGGCGGACCGCCGCAGGACGTTCGCCGTCATCAGCCACCCCGACGCCGGCAAGTCCACGCTGACCGAGGCGCTGGCGTTGCACGCGCGGGTCATCACCGAGGCGGGCGCGGTGCACGGTAAAGCGGGCCGGCGTGCGACGGTGTCGGACTGGATGGAGATGGAGAAGGCCAGGGGCATCTCGATCACGTCGACGGTGCTGCAGTTCCCCTACCGCTCGTGCGTCATCAACCTGCTCGACACGCCCGGTCACGCCGACTTCTCCGAAGACACCTACCGGGTACTGACGGCCGTCGACTCCGCGGTGATGCTCATCGACGCCGCCAAAGGCCTTGAGCCACAGACGTTGAAGCTGTTCCAGGTGTGCAAGCACCGCAAGATCCCGATCATCACGGTCGTCAACAAGTGGGACCGCCCGGGACGCCACGCCCTGGAACTGATGGACGAGATCCAGGAACGAATTGGGTTGCGCCCCATGCCGTTGACGTGGCCGGTCGGCATCGCCGGGGACTTCAAAGGGGTGCTCGACCGGCGGGCGGGAAACTTCATCCGCTTCACCCGCACCGCGGGTGGTGCCACCGCGGCGCCCGAAGAGCACATCGCGGCGGCCGATGCGCACGACGTTGCCGGCGACGACTGGGACACCGCCGTCGAGGAGAGCGAACTGCTGTCCGCGGATGGCAGCGACTACGACCGTGAGAGGTTCCTCAGCGGCGAGGCCTCACCGGTGCTGTTCACGTCGGCGGCGTTGAACTTCGGTGTGAATCAGCTCCTCGATGTGCTGGTCGAACTGGCGCCTCCACCGAGCGGAGCCTGTGACGTCGACGGGGGTCGGCGCGCCGTCGAATCACCGTTCAGCGCTTTCGTTTTCAAGGTGCAGGCCGGTATGGATTCGGCGCACCGCGATCGTATCGCCTATGCGCGGGTGGTGTCGGGCACGTTCGAGCGCGGGGAGGTCCTCACGCATGCCGTTACCGGTAAGCCGTTCGTCACCAAGTACGCGCAGTCGGTGTTCGGCCAGCAGCGCGCCACGCTGGATACCGCCTGGCCCGGTGATGTGATCGGGTTGGCGAACGCTGCTGCGCTACGCCCGGGTGACACGCTGTATCGCGATGCGCCGGTGCAGTTTCCGCCGATACCGAGCTTCTCCCCCGAGCATTTCGCGGTGGCGCGCGGCACCGATCCCAGTAAGCACAAGCAGTTTCGCCGCGGGATCGAGCAGCTCGAGCAGGAGGGCGTCGTGCAGGTGCTGCGCTCAGACCGCCGCGGTGACCAGGCGCCGGTGCTCGCGGCGGTCGGTCCGATGCAGTTCGAGGTGGCCGTGCACCGGATGGCCGCCGAGTTCAGCACGCCGATCGCGTTGGAGTCGCTGCCGTATCAGGTCGCTCGGATCGTCGACCCCGCCGACGCCGAGTTCATGGACAGGCAGGTTTCGGCGGAGGTGCTGACCCGCAGCGACGGGGTCATGCTCGTCCTGTTCTCCACGCCATGGCGGCTGGAGGGCTTTCAACGGGACAATCCCGACGTAAAGCTCGGGTCTCTGGTGGCCGCGTAGGAATACGAAGCCGCCGATGCTCAGAGTTGGTGTCAGACATGGACTATCGTCAGGCCCGCAACACCCTCTAGGACATCGAAGTCCCCATTCTGCGTGACTACCGGCAGGTGCTTGGCGGCGGCGATTGCAGCGATCCACAGGTCATTGACTCGGACCCGTCGCCCGACCTCGGCCAGGTGGACGCGTAACAGCGCCCAAAGTCGAGCCGCCTCTTCGTCGACCGGTAACGCGGTCATATCTGCGACTGCATCCAACGTACGAAGGCGACGTGCCCGAATCTCGGAGGTCCGCGCCGCGAGCACACCTGCGTTCAGTTCGCCGAGGGTCACCACGGTCGTGGCTAGCTCCTCCGGAATCAGCGACGTCTCCAGTGGGCGCCCGTTCTCGTTGGCGATGAAGACCGAGGTGTCGAGGATGCCGGACGCGGGCCGATCAGTCGTCACAACTCGTCGAGGTCATCGGTGGTTTCACCGGCGAGTTCCGCGAGGTCATCACGCAAACCGGGGTCCGCCTGGCTGGTCTGAAGCCGCTTGACCAATTCCGCCTTCGACACCCACCGCCGACGCCGCGGCTCGATAGCGGCGATCACCGCTACGGCTCGTCCATTCACCGTGATCGTCACCTCCTCGCCTGCTTGGACCCGACGAAGCACGCCGGCCGTATCGTTCCGCAGTTCGCGGGAAGCCACCGTAGACATGCTACGAGCGTAGCACTTACGTAGCACATCGATACGCCGACCGAATGGAGCCGCCCACAGATAACCCACGGTGGTCATGCGGCCGCTTCGCGGTCGTAACAACCGTCGAGCAACGCCGTCACGTTTCTCGACTGCCACGCCCGGCCGTCGGGCGTGCGTTGACCCGACGAATTCAGCACCCGGGCTGCCGCTGCGCGAGTCACGCCACAACCATCCACCAGCCAACACACATAGCCGGCGACAGCCTGCTGACGCTCGGCCCACGGCAGCTCGGCCTGTGGAAGCCTTGGCGGCCAATCGTTTTCGTGCGGCATCACTGGCGCAGCGTTTGCGGCGTGCGCGACCATACTCTCAAGACTTTCGACCCCGGCAGCGGCCAGCGCCGCACGATCGAGAGCGTCGACGGCCTGCACCTCGTGTCGCGTGGTCGATTTCGCTCATTCCACCCGTATCCGGGACGGGCCAGAGATCGGGGCCCAGCAGTTTTCGGCGGGAGTCCCGACCCGCAGCGACGGAGTCATGCTGTATTGTTCTCCACCCCGGCGGCTGGAGGGCTTCCAACGGGACAGCCGGGACGTTAAAGGTCGGGTCGTTGATGGCGGATCAGGTGACGCGACTGCGACTATCGATGGCTGACGGTCCCGACACGGCGAATCGTCGTTGCCAACTATCTATACCGTGTGCGACTGTCGAGAAGTCCCCTGTTCACTCCTCGCGCTCCTTTAGCGAACCGCCGCCGACCAGATATCCCGTCGTCGGCGTAGGACTGAACGGGTCGACCCAGCTTCGAAGACGCGCCAACTCGCGTGCGGCAACGATCGAGGCAATTGAGCCGCTTCTTGTCGCGGCGAAGGCACGGTCACCGACCTCTCGCGCTGCCGCGTCGATGGCGTCACCCTCGACATCAATGTCGGCCGACATCCTCGCGCGTAGAACCGCTTCCCTGACGGGGTCACCGCCATCGCCGCTCATGAACCCGCCTTTGGCCAGGACTGCCACGGCACTGGCGGGGCCGTTGCCACTGAGACGTAGTTCGCTTGGGTCGTCGAGTTTCGCATATTCACGGAGCGCAACAACTGTATGTGCGGCAACCTCATTCGGTTCATTCCGCGGGACTTCGACGGCGGCGCCTTCTTCCTCACTCCACGAATGCACACCGATACTGAACCAAAGCCGACCTGCCGCATCGCACCGGAGCTCGACGAGCGGAGGAGCTGCGGCAGATTTCCGAGAGATAGTGAGGACGTCGCGGCGATGCAGCATCCCCGCGACATACGCGGCGACGAAGGTCTTGAAAGATCGCCACTGGGCCTCTGAAGCGAACTCACTCATGAAAACGCCTCTCACTCGTGGTCGTCATGCAGAGCAACGACTTTCGGTGTGGTTATCGTCCTTAGTGGCTCATCCGCCCTTTTACCATGCGACACTCCGATAAATCGGGCCCCTGCTTGCAGAGGCGCTCTTGCCGGGCACCGGTCAGCGCGCGGCCGCGTCGTCATCCGAGCCACCCACGAGCGTGGGGTTGGCGTGCCGTCAAGTCGGAGCTTGGCGACGGCAACTCATGACGCCGTTTTCAAAGTAACACGCCTCACCGACACTCGGCGGCGTTCGCGGTAACGGCCTGACACCCTGCCGTCGCGTGTGAGTTACCGTGACCACGTGTTCGGTACACGCTCGTCCTCGCGACCCGAACTGCGTCGGCCACAGCGAGCCGAGCTGGTGATCTGCCGCGTCCGTGTCGAGCTCGACGATGCTCGGCCGCCCATCTGGCGTCGGCTCGATCTGCGTTCCGACATGACGTTGGACGTGCTGCATCAGGCTCTGCAGGTAGCCTTCAGCTGGGACGACCGTCACCTACACCGATTTTCGTTGGGCGGCAGCCCTTTCGATCGCAACAGCCAAGTGTTCCTGTGTCCGTACGACGCAGAAAACCCGGAATTCGGTGACGATCCTGGTCCGGAGGCCTCGCAGGTGCGCCTGGACCAGACACTGCAGAATCCCGGGGACAGTCTGCATTACGTCTACGACTACGGCGACAACTGGGAGCTGACGCTACAACTCGAGCAGGTGATGACAGCACTCGACGATTCGCCGACCGCCGTCCTGGTCGATGGCGGCCGTGCTGCACCGCCGGAGGACTGCGGAGGGTTGCTCGACGCCGAGCAGCTTGCCCAGGTGCTCGACGACCCTGCCCGGTTCGAGCCCGACGAGGTCAACGCTGCGCTGCGCGGCACCTACTTCGTCATTCGCGAGGCCGGCCTCGACGCGCGTCTGGCCGATCTGGTGCGTCGGCTGGAGCCGACGCCGGCGGGCCCGAGTGTGGTCGAGCGGATGGCGCGGCTGGCCTCCGAGCCGACGACGGTCGACGAAGTTGAGCTGACGACGTCGCTGCGGCCGTATCAATGGTTCCTCGACCGAGCGACTGACGGCGGGATTTCGTTGACGTCGGCTGGCTATCTGAAGCCGGCCGATGTGACAGTGGCGACGGAAGTCGTTCCAGCGATGGGTGATTGGCCGGGCCGCAGCGACCGCGAGGTGCATTGTCCTCCACTGCTGGATTTCCGGCATTCGCTGCAGTCGCTGGGATTGCTTCGCAAGCACAAGGGAGTTCTGCTGTTGACCCGCGCGGGTGTTGCGGCGCAACGTGACCCGACGGCGCTGTGGGACCACCTGGCTCGCCGGTTGGTGCGGGTCGACGAACACACCTTTGAAGACCAGGCGAGCTTGTTACTGCTCGCTTACACGGGAGGCAGTGCCGAGGGCAACTTGCCGGTCGACGAAATCGCCGCTGTACTAATGGAACTCGGCTGGCGCCACAGTGACGGTGAAGTTGTGAAGGGCTACGAGCTTTACAGATTGCCCGCATATATTGCGCTCATCAATGTTTCCGACCGGCCCAGGGTTTGGGCACAACGTCACCGGATCAGTCCGGCGGCATCCGCGCTTGCGCGGGCCGCGTTGCGACGCCGCAACTGAGCAGGGCGCCTAGGAACCCGCCGCGCGGAGCTCCGCGTAGACCGCCGCTTCGAAGCCGAGGATCGTCTTGACCATCGTGTCGTCGAAGAACGGCAGCAGCTGCGTCGCGATGACGGCGCCGATCCCCGCCGCACGGTCGATCCAGTAGAAGCTGTTGAAGAGCCCAGACCAGTCGCCCGAGCCGGCACTGCGCATGCCCGGCAGGTCGATCAGATAGAGGTGGAACCCGAGGCCCCACCCTTGGGGCACATCGAGCGACTCGACCGGCTTGGCCAGCTCTGGGACGGTCGGCTCCAGCTTCTTCGGTAGCGGCGCCCCGTCGAGGTGATCTTGCAACGCGAGCTCCACCGTCTCTTCTTTGAGGATGCGCGCGCCGTCGAGTTCACCGCCGTTGAGCCAGGCGCGCACGAAGCGGCCGTAGTCGGCGATCGTCCCGTAGGACCCGTGGCCGGCGGAGTCCCACTCCGGCTCGGCTGTGAGGTCGATGACGCTCGGCCCCAGGCTGCCGTCCGACGCTCGGGACATGACCGGCAGCAACCGGGTGCGCTGCACGTCGGTCGGGGAAAACGTGGAGTCGGTCATGCCGAGGGGACCGTAGACATGCTCGGCGAGGTAGTCGCCCAGCGTCTGACCGCTCACGGCCTCGACGACTTGGCCGACCCAGTCGGTGCTGACGCCGTACTCCCAGACCGTGCCGGGATCGTGGACGAGCGGCGCGCTGATGGCTCGCTTGATCCCCTGAAGCACGTCGGGAAACCCGTACTCGGTGCAGTACGTGAAGAGCTTCTCGTTGAGGAAGTGATAGCCGCATCCGGCGGTGTGGGTCATGAGCTGGCGGACGGTCGCTTGCGTCTTGGGCGCGCGCAGGACGGGCTCGCCGCTCTGGAAGCCGTCGAGCACCTGGAGGTCGCCGAATTCGGGCACGATCGATGCGACGGGCGCGTCGAGATTGACGCGACCCTGCTCGACGAGCTGCAGCGCGGCGGTGGTCGCGACGGCCTTGGTCATGGAGGCGTTGCGGAACATGGTGTCCGGCTTGGCATCTCCGGATGCGTGCTCGTAGAGGACGCCGTCGCGGCCGACGACTGTGGCAGCGATGCCGTGCAGGGATCCGTCGGAGGTCACGCCGTTCAGCAGGTCGTCAATTCGCTCGAACCCCATGTGAAGCTCCTTTGCTTTTGGGGACGCGAGCCATCATCGCATGCGACGGGAGCTGTGCCGGTGGTGTCGCATCTTGCGCCGCATCAACGCGGCTCGTCGAACGTGATGACCTCGCCGCGGTTGATCGACACCCAGTCCCTGGCCTCCAGGTACGGGCGGAGGGTCTCGGTGATCGCCTGCTGGTCGGCGGTCGTCTTCGGCCGCTGCAACTCGTAGAGATGTGGGAACTCGGTCCAGGCAACGACGGCGTCCCAGAGCCGCAGCGCCGCTTCACCGACGGGTGGATCGATGAGTACCGGCCCGAACAGGCACTGCCCATCGGGGAAGAACAGGGTCGGCACGCCGTAGCCGCCGGCGTCGACGACGCGCTGGTGGTCGGCCATCACCTCGTCGTTGGTGGTCGGGTCGTCGATGGCTTGGTCGACAAGCCCGGCATCGAAGCCAAGTTCCTCCAAAAGAGCTCGGGCAACGGCCTTTTCGTGCGGCTTGTGGCCTTCAACGTGCAGTGCCCGCGCGGCCCGTTCGTACCACGCGTCGACGTCGGCCATCGACTTCCGGCGCAGGAGCGCGCCGATGCGCATCATCGACCAGCCGTACGACCACTCCCGCTCCCACGGGTGCTTCTTGCCCTCCTGACGGTTGATCTCCTCAAGGCTGAAGAAGCGCCAGTTCACCTCGAGGCCGGTCTGATCGCGCACTTCACGAATCCATCGTGACGTCTGATACGCGAAGGGACACATGACGTCGAAGTGAAAGTCAACGGCGACAGGGCGATCGGTCATATCGTGGACCTCAGGTTGTTGTGCCGGCGGGGTCACCGGTTCCCGCGGAATCCTGCCAGCTAAGCGTTCCCAAGTCGATGGCCGTCGCTGACCAAGTTTCGGGGCAAGCGTCGTTGTGTTCACGGCGGCAGCGGTGGTGGATTTCCAGGCCAGTGCCCGAAAGCGCGCGGTATTCGACGACACGAGCGGTCTTCAACGACACAGTTATCGAGATTCCATGACTACGTCCGGGCGCGACCGCTCCGCCGCGGGCTGATGAATACGTATCTGTCGCCTGTACAGCGTGCAATCAAGCGCAGCCGGTGAATGGCGTGACCTCCCGACCGGCGGCCCGACGCGATTGGTCGGAACTCAAGCCTCCCGACATGCGGCATACGCATCACTTCGCGTCGGAGCCACCCATCGCCGGGAGGTTTGATGCTGAACGGATGACGTCCCACCACGTGACGACATGCGGCACCCCAAGACGGACGTTCGCAGTGAGGACCTCTAGGTCGATCGAGTGCACCCACGCGGGCAGGGGTCGGACGAACTCGAGGTCGGCGACGAAGTAAATATCACCGCGCGGGTTGGGATACCCGGTCGCGACCAGGTCGGACGCGGTTGCTGGCTGCCAGCGCAGTAATCGCGCGGCGCGCAACACCTGGAAGGAACCAATTCTGTTCTCGTACAAGAGAAGCAACTTGGCGCCGAGCTCTCGTCCACCAATTTCGACAGCGCCGGTCCGGTCTCCAGCACGAATGTTGTACTTACGGACTCGTTCTATCCATCGACGGTGGTCATCACTTCGAACGAAACCGAGGAGCACGTCCGTATCAGCGGGAGGTTCATCCAAGAAGTCGGTGGTCAGTGGCGATGTGAGGGCGGACCCGCCAGGCCGATGTACGGTCGCTGTCCAGAAGCGATGCCGCTCATCACGCGTAACTTGGCTGGCGACATGTGTGAGCACATCGCTAAGGAAATGGTCGAGGGCTTGCGATGACGACGGGAGCCCGTCGCTGCTCGGCCTGAGAGGGAAGGCGCCGAGGCCAGGCAACACTTCCTTGAAGCCGGGATGTCGCCGAATGTCTTTGATCTCTGATCCCGGATACAGCACGTATGCTCCCGCCGTTCGCGAAATCGCGTCGCGGTACGCGTGCATCTTGAGTAAGTCGTCGCGCTTAGCACCGCCAGAGGTCGTCGATTCCTCGAACGACTCACCCGAATCAGGTTCAGAGGTCAGCTGTGAGAGGAGATTGTCGACGCGGTACTTGGCGTCGAAGTGCAGCCAAACCTCGAGCTCTTGCGGGGACACAAGCGAAGGCGTGCTGCCTTCTGGTCGAATCCGCACCGAGCAGTCAGGGCGCATCGCTTGACTCCACGAGCCACGCCGATCGTCTGCGCCGGCGAACGTTCGATTGAAGTAGACCTCGACACGGAGCGGCCGATCCCCTCGTCTGACCGACCACCACAACCTCGACGCGTGGCCTGACCGCAGAGTCATGGATAACCCGTCGCCGGTCAGAGTGAAGGCACGAACCGTCTGATCCTCCCCGCACACTCGCCCTAGCGAATTCACTAGCGCGAGAAAGCACCAAAACTCATAGAGCGTTGCGACGTTGCGTTGCGAAGCTGCGAAAACGTCAGTCATTCCCTCGCGGTCAATGCGAACTGTCGGACTCGACTCAGTCATCGCGAACGTGCGGAAGAGTTCGCGGTAACCCGCGCGCTTAAGTAGTACCTGGTCCGACGTTGGCATTCTCCGTAGTGAGCTGACCTCTTTGAATAGTGGGTGCGCTAAATATTCGTCGAGTTGGGCACCAACATCGGCAGCGATCTGCTGACCGCGACGCAGCGGTCCGGACTCGACCAGCGAATATTGAGATAGCACGTCGATCAGTTCCAGCGAGATGGCTCGCCAACGTGTCAAAGCGAACTTGACAAACTGATTTGCGGAGTTGTCGACACTCGCTTCGGCGCGATCACGGGTTAAAACAGCAGGCAGAGACGGGAGTACGGCGGAATGACCCGGCCACGGAATCCGCTGACCGGGCGCGCAAACTGCACGACGAAAAGCGGCCCCGGATGGAAACGGTGATCCAATAGGGCGGATCTCGCGCTCAGACACCCATATGCGGTGTGGCTGCGAGGTGACACACGCAATCGCGGCCTCGAATGCTGGGTCCTTTAAGTACGCCGCGATCATCGCGAAGCGGAGGTAAAGCAGTTCTGCGGGCAATTCGCTCGGCGCAAGATCCAGCATGCTGGGCGCGAAACCTTGCAGCACTGCCTCAGAAGCGAACGAAGAGATGTCCGTCAGCATCTGACGATATTCAGTCTCGTGATCCAGTTTGACGGCCTCGACGTCGACATCGGTCGTGCCTGTCAGCCCCGTTGAGCGATCGACGACTTGGATACGGACACGCCCTACGGCTTGACCAGGGAGTAGTCGCCCTTGCTTAAGGCTTGCATCGTCAGGATCGAATAACTCGCGCGGCTCAATATCGACACTCGTTGCGTCCGTAAGTACTTCGTAGCGGTAAACCGCTGCTTCCCGCAACGACAGCTCACCGCGCGCCGACAACGTCGTGTCCTGCCGACCCGGGAGATTGGCGACCAGCAGGTCGCCAACGACGTCGCCTTCGTTATCTCGAAGCTTCAACTTCATCGAGTCCGCAGGCATAGCTACTCAGCGAAACTGACGAACTGATTGGCGCGAATTGAGTCGATCATGCGGGCGATCTTGTGGTGCGTCACAGGCAGCCGCGGAGCCGGACCGGTGCCCTGAGCCAGAGCATCTAGCGCAGTCAGAACCGGCTCGACTCGCCGTCGCGACCCGTGCACCTTCGGCAGGATCTTCTGCATCATCGCGAGGTCGATTGCGGTATCACTATCGGTGTCTCCAGTTGCTGCGAAGAATGCGGAGAACCGCAAGATCTCGTACAGCGTTCGGTGCCCGAACTCTTGATTGGCGCCTGCGAGGATCGCGTGCGCCTCTCGAAGGGTCGAAACAATCTGGTCGCGCGCCGGATGAGGATGCACGCGGTGCCAATCGTCTTTCTCGGCCAATGACGCGAAAGCGCGGACTCGATGATCCTCGCCAGCCGCCGCTGCAGTAGGCCGTCGAAGCTCGGCGTCGAGCTCATCAGAGCTCACCCGAAACTCAAAAGTGAAGGCCCTGTCGAGAACCTTCGGCGAGAACATGTAGGTCGTCTCGTCTACGTTGACTGTGCCAACAACGAAAAGGTTTCGTGGCAACGGCAGCCGTTGCGCCTCGACGTCGCGCAGGATCCACTGACGGGATGGTTCATCGAAAACGAGATCAGGTAAGACCGGACGTCGTGACTCGATCCCGGACAGAAAATCAGAAAAGTACCGTTCGACGTGGGCCAAGTTCATCTCGTCCAGAATCAGCAGGTACGGGTGCTCCGGCTCGCTCGCGGCGCGAAGAACAAACTCGAACGCTTCGGGCACGAACCACACCGGCGCCCCAGAAGCGGACGTACGCAGCGCATCCTCGTACCCAAAGATAGATTCCGGTCCCGTCCAGTCAGGCCGAACGGGTACGACGACGTGGCGATGGCGTCCATGGTTATCCGTGCCGAACCATTCACCGAGTCTCATCGCGAGCTGAGTCTTGCCCGAACCGGCGAGTCCCGTCAGGATCGCGAAGGGTTTCGCAAGCAAACTGCTCACGAACGATCTAACGAGGTTGGATTCGGCTGGGAAGCGAAGACCAGAGGTTTCCACCGCGACGGCGAAGTCATGAAACAGATCGGCGGGTGTCGGCGTCTCCGGCGATGTAATGGGCGGTCGCGAAGCAACTTCGACCGAAGGTAAATGCGCCGCGAGTTCGGGAAAACTCTGTGCCAGTTCGTACACGAAGTCTTCGTGAAGGCGCACAAGGTAGACCTGCTGAACGGATCCAGAGACTGTGAACGGCGAACCTTGCTTGATTCGGGCGCCCTCGTCGATTGCGGCAAGTGCGATCGGCTCATTGAGCTCCTGATACTGCGCCTCGACGAGCCGGCCCGCGTCTTCCCAGGACTGGTCGTCGAGCGGATTCGGCGCTGGCCTCGCCGCTGCGGTTACACGGCTTGCGGCCCGCAACGAACCGTTGCTGTAGTGCAGGACTACGTCACCGTCACGAACCTCATCCATGGTGTCCCAGTGGTATTGCGGGCGGCCTGCCTTGTTCAGCATTGGTGCCCAGAGGAACCCGCCGTCGCGCTCCTTTGTGTAAGTGGCACCTTGATTCACCCACCAGACGGAGCCCTGTCCTCCGAGGAAGGTAGCCCCTTCTTTGGTCAGCTCACCGCTTCTATCGATGAGCCCACTCTCTATGAGAAGTTCTCGGTAGCGAGCACCCTGCGATTCAAAGGTTCGATCCGCTTGCCACTGGTCGGTTTCATCATGCTCCGCGAGCGCACGCCCGAGGTCGCTATTGGACCAGCCGGAGGGTAGGTCACGAACCACCCGAACGGCAGCGCGGACGTCTTCAGCCAGCGGGGCGTTACCAGTTGACAGCCGGTCCCGAAGGACGCCTGCCTGAACGTCGTTGACGATCCAGGGATTGCTTGGATCAACTTCTTCGGCGTAGGCGGTTCCCGAGTCGGTGAGCTTCCACCAGCGCTGGTCCTCCACAACCAGATCGAGCATCCGCGCAAAGCGGAGACAATCACTCGCTCGCCTCGCCGGGTTCTGGTGCGGGCCGTCCGACTTGAAACTTTGCTCTGGATCGTCACCGAGGAGATCCTCGATGCCGGCCGTGCCAAACGCGCGAAGGCGGGCGAGCAGCAGGTTGCCGTAACTGAGCTTGAGGGTCGGGATTGCCAGCACAGTCCCAGGTTAATTGGACGGACCAGCGGGGGGCGCCATCCAGCCACTATTGCTAACTCAGTCCGGTGGGCTCCGACCGTACCAACTCAACGCTTCCGTCGACGATCCGACCAAGATCACCCACACACCCACCCCGGCCACAGTTTCTGCACGGCAACAACCAATGCCGCCGCTAGCACCGCTCCCTACCACCTCGGCCTTCAACTCGATGCCCGGCGCTGACCCACCCGCATCCGCACGAAGTCGGTGATCGCCGCTGCGAATGACGCCTGCACCACCGTGGGTGACCCTCGCCCGCCCTCACCGATGAGATTCGCCCGCAGCAGCGCCGCCTGCCGCCCCACCCTATAGATCGTGGGGGAAGCCCCCACCACTTCACCGATTTCGCCGCACTAGGGACGATCCAGCGGCACGGTTCTCGCGTTGCCACAGCCCGCGCCGGAGTACCCGACGCCCCCTAAGCCGGCCCCTCGAGATTGCCCTCCCGGACATCCTCACGGCATTTCGCCCGGCTCTGCCCCGTCTGGCTCACGCAGACCCGCACCTGCTGTTCGATGCCCGCGGGGTATACCTCGTCGGACGGGCCCGGCGATGCCGTCGGATTCGGCACCGCGCCCTGGTAGATCGACCACACCTCGTCGCCGGTCGTCGGCAACCGCGAGCAGTACGCCTGCTGTCCGCTCGTCGTCTGCCCCGCCGCTCCCAGCGTCGCGCAGTCGGCGCCAATGAGGACGACCGGCACCACCGGCTTCGACCCGGAATCCTCCGTCGGCTCGTTCCACCGCGCCACACCCAAGCCAACCGCAATCGCCACCCCGATCAGCACTACACCAACTCCGGCCGCCAACCAGGCGCGCCGTGGCCGCCGCGATTCCGAGTCCGCTTTTGCGGGCTTGCTCGCCTTCTTCGCCGCCAGGGCAGGCATCGTCGAATCGGCAGCGCCCAACTCCTGCGCCGCCGCTGCCAACCCCTCGGCCATCGCCTCGGCGAACTCGCTACATGTTTCGTAGCGGTCCTCCGGCGACTTGGCCAACGCCCGATCGAAGGCCGGCCCCAACCCCGACAGCTCCGGAATGCGCTCACCGATGGCCGGCGGCCGCGCCGTGAGGTGGTTACTGATCACGACCGCGGGATTGTCGTGCTGGAACAACTGTTGGCCGGTGATCAAGTGAAAAGCCGTCGCCGCCAACGCATACTGATCCGCTCGGCCGCTCAGCGACTCTCCCATCAACTGCTCGGGTGCCGCGTACGCCACCGTTCCGACCGTCATATCGGTGGCCGTCAGACCCGCCGAGTCCTGCACCCAGCGCGCAATTCCGAAGTCCGCCAACAATGCTCGGCTGAACTTCTGATCGCTTTGTGCCAGCAGGATGTTCGACGGCTTGACATCGCGATGCAGCAGCTCCCGCTGGTGTGCGTAGTCCAGCGCATCGGCCACACCCGAGACGATCCGCACCACATCCTCGGGCGGCAGCCCGGCGCCTCCGTAATCACGCAGCAACGCGCCTGCGTCGGTGCCCTCGACATAGTCCATCGTGATCCACAGCTGACCGTCGAACTCGCCGCGGTCGTGCAGGCCCACGATGTTCGGATGCCACAACCGGGCCACCATGTCGGCCTCACGGTTGAAGCGCTCGCGGTACTCCCCGTCGACCGTGAAATCAGCCGGCAGGATCTTGAGCGCGTCGTAGCGCGGCAGCCGCGGATGCTGGACGAGGTAAACCTCACCCATGCCACCCGCACCGAGCGGACGCACCACCGTGTACCCGGCGAAAACGTCGCCTTCAGCTAACGCCATGGCCTCACACCCGACATGATGCCGGTATCGCCACTATCCGCCATGGCGAAACTTTCGCACGGCCTCAAAGGACCATCCGCCGCAGGGCTGGCTTCGAGCGCCACCGCGAGCCCGTGACCGGTATCGGCTTCCAAACGCCACACGACCTGCCGCTGCTCCGTATGGTGACCGCATGGCGGCTGACGATCACCTCGCGCTCACCCGTCGCCGCCTTTTGCAGCTCGTCGGCCTGGCCGCCGTCACCGCTGGCGCGTACCCGAACGGAACCGCGAACGCGCGTCCCCAACAGGCACCCGCCTCCAACGTCGTGCTGTGCCGTGACGCCTGGGGCGCCCAGCCGCCCCGCCCTGGCGGCACCCCGCAGACCCCTGTCCGCATGACGATCCACCACACCGCGGTCACCCTCGGCGACAACGCCAACGCGCCGGCTCGACTGCGCCAGCACCAGCACTACCACCAGGACACCCACGGCTGGATCGACATCGCCTACCACCTCAGCGTCGACCGCAACGGCAACATCTATGAGCTGCGCAAGCCCGAGCTCGTCGGCGACACCGCCACCAACTACGACCCCACCGGCCACTTCCTCGTCGTCTGCGAAGGCAACTTCGACGAAGAACAGATCAGTGAGGATCAGCTCAACGGCGCTGCACTCGCATTCGCTTGGGCCGCACAGCGATTCGACATCCCGACCGGCACGTTGGCCGGCCACCGCGACGCCAGTCCCGACACCTCATGCCCCGGCACCAACCTCTATTCGCACGTCGCCTCGGGCGATCTCAAGAACCGCGTCAACGCTCTTCTGGCCAACGGATCCGTCGACCTCCACACCATCTGCGGACCCGAGGCATCGGCCGCCGTCGCCGACATCGAATCCGGCCTCCGGTAACTCATGCGAGGCCACACCGCCAGGCTCGCAGCCATCGCAGCAGTAGCCGCGCTCCTCGTGCAATGCGGCACTCCTCCCCCACCACAACCCGCCGCACCGCCGAGCACGACCCCACCGCCGACCGGACGTTGGCCGGCCTGGTAGCGTCGGCGCCTCGCTGACCGGTGCGTCGCCGTCCTTGGCCGACGCGGC
>NZ_LZKP01000055.1 GCF_001672895.1 Mycobacterium sp. E740 | reverse complement strand
TCTCGAGGCGGTCATCGCGAGTCGCTGACCGGCGCCAGCAGGTGTTCGGCGATCGCGATGTCGCGCGCGAAAGTCACCTTGATGTTGCGCAGTTCGCCCGGGAAGGTCCGCACCTCGAGATCGGTGAACTCCTCGACGCACGACGACGTGTCGGTGCCCTCGAATCGGTGTGACTCCGCGGTGCGATACGCCTCGAGCAGCGGGGCGGCGCGGAACGCCTGCGGTGTCTGCACCCGAACGAGCGGTGCTTGTGCCGGTTCGGCCAGTTCGGTCGTCACGACGCTCGGCAACGGCAATGCCGGTAGGGCGCCGCCGAATTCACGGGCGACCGCCAGCGCGCGCACGAACATCTCCGCACCGGCCACCGGCCGGGCTGCGTCATGGATGAGGACGACGTCGATCGCCCCGGCTTCGATGTCGGCGGCGAGATGGCGCAGCGCGTTGAGTTCCGAGCCGTGCCGGCTCGCGCCACCCTCGACGAATTCGACTCGGGCCGTGGGCAGTTCGCGACCCACCATGTCGCGGGCCAACTCCAGCTCGCCGTGCCGGTACACCATCACGATGCGCGCGACGTCGGCCACGCGGGTCAGGGTCTCCAGCGACCAGACCGCCATCGGCCGACCCGCCACCGGCAGGTAGGCCTTGTTTCCGTCGGCGCCCACCCGGGTCCCGAGCCCCGCGGCCAGCACCACGGCGACGGCATAGGGCTCCCCGACGGTCATCCTCGTATCTTGGCACTGCGATGTTCGCGCCCGGATGACCCCGGGCACTGTCGGCCGACGTAGCAGGGAAAGGACGGGTACGGATGAGCGACACCGCGCACGGACCGGCGGCCACGCAGCACCCGGTGCGCCGGATGTCTGGTCGCTGGAGACCCTGACCCGCGTGGCCGACGTCGCGCGCATCGTGATGGTGTACCGGCACGGCGAGCTGGA
>NZ_LZKP01000054.1 GCF_001672895.1 Mycobacterium sp. E740 | reverse complement strand
GCGGGTGCACGACGTGCGCGCCTCGGTGGACGCGATAAAGGTGCTGCAGGCATGGGCAGGCTTTCAATGACTGACCGAATCGAGTTGCGCGGGTTGACAATTCGTGGCCACCACGGCGTCTTCGAGCACGAGCGGCGCGACGGCCAGGATTTCGTCGTCGACATCACGGTGTGGCTGGACCTCGCCGCGGCGGCGGCCAGCGACGACCTGGCCGACACCCTCGACTACGGTGCGCTGGCGCAGCGCGCGGCCGACATCGTGGCCGGCCCACCACGCGACCTGATCGAGACCGTGGCCGCCGACATCGCCGACGACGTCATGACCGACGTGCGAGTGCACGCCGTCGAGGTTGTCGTGCACAAGCCGTCGGCGCCGATCCCGCTGACGTTCGCCGACGTCGCCGTGGTGGCGCGACGATCACGAGGCGGTGACCGTTGACCACCGCGGTTCTCTCGATCGGGTCGAACCTCGGCGACCGGCTGGCCATGCTGCGCTCGGTTGTCGACGGGCTCGGGCCTGCGGCACAGGCCGTTTCACCGGTGTACGAGACGACGCCGTGGGGCGGTGTCGACCAGGGTCCGTTCCTCAACGCCGTCGTCATCGCCGACGACGCGGAGCTCGACGGCCGGGGTTGGCTGCGGTGTGCCCACGAACTCGAGCAGGCCGCCGACCGGGTGCGCGCACAGCGGTGGGGACCGCGAACTCTGGACGTCGACGTCGTCACCTGCCACGCCGGCGGTCGCGAGATGGTCTCGCGCGACCCCGAGTTGACGCTGCCGCACCCGCGTGCCCATGAGCGCGCGTTCGTGCTCGTGCCGTGGCTGGCGGTCCGGCCGGACGCGATGCTGACCGTCGCCGGGCGGGCGCAGCGGGTCGATGAGTTGCTCGCCGCGCTCGACGCGACCGAACGCGACGGCGTCCGCCGCACGGATCTGGTGCTCTGCTGATGGGCCCCACGCGCTGGCGGGACCTCGCGGCGGCGGCGGTGCTGACCGCTGTCGCGGGTTATCTGCTTGTGCTCGCGTTGTATCGGTGGTTCCCGCCGATCACTTTGTGGACGGGCGTCTCGCTGTTAGCGGTCGCGGTGGCCGAGGCGGCGTGGGCGGTCCACGTCCGGGCCAAGATCAGCGACGGCGAGATCGGGGTGGGCGCCGGTCGGCTGAACCCCCTTTCGGTGGCGCGCTCGGTGGTGATCGCCAAAGCCTCGGCGTGGGTCGGCGCGCTGATGTTGGGATGGTGGTCGGCGGTGCTGACGTACGTGCTGCCGCGACGCTCGACTTTGCGCGTCGCGGCCGAGGACACCGCCGGCGCCGCAGTCGCGGCGGTCTGCGCACTGGCACTGGTGGTTGCTGCACTGTGGCTGCAGCATTGCTGCAAGTCGCCGGGCGAGCCGCCGGAGAACCCCGACGCGGCAACGGAATAGCCGACTTACGCCGTCGTGCGGCGGAATCGCCGACAAGGTCGACACGCGGAGTGACCTGTGACAGGTACAGTCGCCCCATGACCGATCCGACCCGCAGCGCCCGCTCGCGGCGCGGTGGCCGCAGGCCGGGTTGGATGCTGTTGACCGCGTTGCTGGTTCTGGCGATCGCGGCGAGTTCGGCGTTGGTGTTCACCAATCGAGTGGAGCTGCTGAAGCTGGCGGTCATCCTCGCGCTGTGGGCCGCGGTGGTCGCAGCGTTCGTGTCGGTCATCTACCGGCGGCAGAGCGATGTCGACCAAGCCAGAGTGCGCGACCTGAAGCTGGTTTACGACCTGCAGTTGGACCGTGAGATCTCGGCGCGTCGCGAATATGAACTGTCGTTGGAGACGCAGATTCGCCGGGAACTCGAGTCGGAGGTGCGCGCCCAGGCCGCCGACGAGGTGGCGAATCTCCGAGCGGAGCTGGCCGCGTTGCGGACCAACCTCGAGATCCTGTTCGACGCCGACCTGTCTCATCGCCCCGCGATCGAGACCGAGCGCACGACCGTGCGCGCCTACAGCGACTGGGCGCGCGAGTCGGACGACGCGAGCCGGGTCACCGCCAGCCGCATCGACGAGTACCAGCCCGACATCGACCACCGGACCGAGGAGAGCCCGATCATCGACGTGCCGGCCGAACCGCAGCCGGCCGAGGTCGCGTGGCAGCCGCCGGCCGACTCCGGAGGATCACACCGCCGGGCTTCCGACGACAATCGAGGCGGCCAGCCCACCGAGGAGACCTACCCGTGGTATCCGCCGACAGCACCTCCTGTTCCGCCGCCGGAACCGCCTCCGCCACCGGTTCCGGAGCCGGTGCCGTCGCCGGCGGCCGACTGGCAGCCAGCGCCCGCTGAAGGGCAGTGGCTTCCGCCGGGGAGTCCGGGCAGCAACTGGGTGGCGTCAGGCAGCAACGGCGAAACCGATGAATACGTCGGCAGGCGGCGCGCGCCCGAACCGGCCGACGACAGCCCGCCCGAACCGCGGCGCGGACGGCATTCGGCAACGGCGGACGCCGGCGACGCCGCCCGCCCCGCCGAGCCGGTCGAACAACCTGCTCCCGAGCCGCCGGTCGAGGGGTCCCGTCACCGCAGCGCCGACGACACGGATACCGCCGGTCAGTCGGTCGCCGAACTGCTGGCCAGGCTGCAGGCAAGCCCGACGCCGGGTGGGCGTCGCCGCCGCCGCGAAGATTGATTTAGACTCGTAGCGACCGTCCGGTACCCGCATGGCAGGACCGGAACGAACCACATCAACTCTTTGCGAGGTCTACTTCATGGTCTCCACGGGGACCCCTGACGGATTCCGTCCGGCGCGGCTCACTGTCGGCATCATCTCCGCAGGTCGCGTCGGTTCCGCGCTGGGCGTGGCACTGGAGCGGGCCGAGCATGTCGTGGTGGCGTGCAGCGCGATCTCGCGCGCGTCGCGCGACCGCGCGCACCGCAGGCTGCCCGAGACGGCCGTGCTGCCGGTCGACGAGGTTCCCGCCCGGGCCGAGCTGCTGCTGCTCGCGGTGCCCGACGCCGTTCTGGCCGAATTGGCGTCCGGTTTGGCCGCAACGCGGTCGGTACGGCCGGGCACCATCGTCGCGCACACCTCCGGCGCCAACGGGATCGGAGTGCTGGCTCCGCTCGCGGCGCAGGGCTGCATCCCGTTGGCGATCCACCCGGCGATGACGTTCACCGGGTCCGACGAGGACATCGAGCGGCTGCCCGACACCTGCTTCGGCGTCACCGCCGCCGACGAGATCGGCTACGCGATCGCCCAATCGCTGGTGCTCGAGATCGGCGGGGAGCCGTTTCGCGTGCGGGAGGACGCCCGCGGGCTCTACCACGCCGCGCTCGCGCATGCCAGCAACCACCTGGTGACCGTGCTGCTCGACTCCGTCGAAGCGCTGCGATCGGCGCTGTCGGGGCAGGAGCTGTTGGGCCAGGAGCTGGTCGGCGACGCGCCGGGCGGCATCGCGGAGCGGATCGTGGGCCCGTTGGCGCGCGCGTCGCTGGAAAACGCACTGCAGCGCGGCCAATCGGCGTTGACCGGTCCGGTCGCACGCGGCGATGCGGCCGCGCTGGGGCGCCATCTCGAAGCGCTGGCGGAGGTGAACACCGAATTGGCCCAGGCCTATCGGGCGAACTCGTTGCGGACCGCCCAGCGCGCTCATGCGGGCGACGAAGTCTTCGCAGCGCTGGCGGAAGGCTCGGGCACCGGCCGGGGTGCTGTCCGATGACCGCGCGCACACCGAAGTTCGTGCCCGGCGAGCTGAACGTCTACTCCAGCCCGGCCGAGATCTCCGCGGTTACCCGCGCGCTGCGCGGCACGGGCCGGCGGGTGGTGCTCGTGCCGACGATGGGCGCTTTGCACGAGGGGCATCTGACGCTGATCCGGGCTGCCCGACGTGTCCAGGGCGCCGTCGTCGTGGTGTCGATCTTCGTCAATCCGTTGCAGTTCGCGGTGAACGAGGACCTCGACGCCTATCCGCGCACCCTCGAAAACGACTTCGCCGCGCTGCGCGCCGAGAAGGTCGACATCGCGTTCACCCCCACCGTCGCCGACATGTATCCCAACGGCACCCGCACGTCGGTGCAGCCGGGCCCGCTCGGGGGGGTTCTCGAAGGAGCCGCGCGCCCAACGCATTTCGCGGGTGTGCTGACGGTGGTGCTCAAACTGCTCAACATCGTGCGGCCCGACCGCGCGTTCTTCGGGGAGAAGGACTACCAGCAGTTGGCGCTGATCCGCCAGATGGTCGCCGACCTCGATGTCGGCGTGCAGATCGTCGGTGTGCCGATCGTGCGCGAGGCGGACGGGCTGGCGATGTCGTCGCGCAACCGGTATCTCGACGAGGAGGAGCGTGAGCACGCCGGCGCGCTGTCGGCGGCGCTGCTGGCCGGGATGTATGCGGCGGGTGAAGGGACGGCGGCCGCACTGGACGCCGCGCGCGCCGTGCTCGACGAGGTGCCGGCCATCGAGCTGGACTACCTCGAGGTGCTCGACCCGATGCTGGGGCCGGCGCCCGCGGTCGGTGCGGCCCGGATGCTGGTGGCCTGCCGGCTGGGTCGCACCCGGCTGCTGGACAACATTGCCATCGACATCGGCGTGCCCTCGGGCCCCGGTCCGGATGTCGCCTTTGACCAACACGAATTGCCTTGGAGGAACTGATGTTACGGACAATGCTCAAATCGAAGATCCATCGGGCCACGGTGACGCAGGCCGACCTGCACTACGTCGGCTCGGTGACCATCGACGCCGATCTGATGGATGCCGCCGACCTGCTCGAGGGCGAGCAGGTCACGATCGTCGACATCGACAACGGCGCCCGGCTGGTCACGTACGCGATCACCGGTGAACGCGGTAGCGGCGTGATCGGGATCAACGGTGCCGCAGCACATCTGGTGCACCCCGGCGACCTGGTGATCCTCATCGCCTACGGCACCATGGAAGACGCCGAGGCCAGGGCCTACCAACCGCGGATCGTGTTCGTCGACGCCGACAACAGGCAGATCGACCTGGGCATCCATTCCTCGGACCCCGCCTTCGTACCGGCCGACGCGGCCGGGTTGATGTCGCCGCGGTAGTCCGGTGCTACTTGCGATAGACGTACGCAACACCCATACCGTCGTCGGGCTGGTTTCGGGTTCCGGCGAACACGCAAAAGTAGCCCAGCAGTGGCGGATTCGCACCGAGTCGGAGGTGACCGCCGACGAGCTGGCGCTGACCATCGACGGCCTGATCGGTGACGACTCCGAACATCTGACCGGTGCCGCTGGGCTGTCGACGGTGCCGTCGGTGATGCACGAACTGCGTGAGATGCTGCGCCAGTACTGGCCGTCGGTGCCGCACGTGCTGATCGAACCGGGCGTGCGCACCGGTATCCCGCTCCTGGTCGACAACCCGAAAGAGGTCGGCGCCGACCGCATCGTGAACTGCCTTGCGGCATACCACAAATACGGCTCAGCGGCGATCGTGGTCGACTTCGGCTCATCGATATGCGTCGACGTGGTGTCGGCGAAGGGCGAGTTCCTGGGTGGGGCCATCGCTCCCGGTGTCGAGGTGTCCTCTGACGCGGCGGCGGCCAGGTCCGCGGCGCTGCGGCGCATCGAGCTGACCCGGCCGCGGTCGGTGATCGGCAAGAACACCGTCGAATGCATGCAGGCCGGCGCGGTGTTCGGCTTCGCCGGTCTGGTCGACGGGTTGGTGCAGCGCATCCGCGACGACGTCGACGGGTTTGCGGGCAGCGACATCGCGGTGGTCGCCACCGGGCACACCGCGCCGCTGCTTCTGCCTGACATGCGCACCGTCGAGCATTACGACGAGCACCTCACCCTCGACGGGTTGCGCTTGGTGTTCGAACGCAACCGCGACAGTCAGCGCGGCCGCCTCAAGAATCGCGTCATTTAGGCTGGCACGACGTGACCGAACCTGATCCGCCCCGCACCGCACCGGCCGCGGCGGCGGCAACCGAGGCCGACGTTCCGGAGCAGTACCGGATCCGTCAGGCCAAGCGTGAGCGGCTGCTCGCCGAGGGGCGGGAACCCTACCCGGTCGAAGTCGCGCGCACCCACACCCTCGCCGAGATCCGCGAGACGTATCCCGACCTGGCGGCAGACACCGAGACCGGCCAGATCGTCGGCGTCGCCGGCCGGGTGCTGTTCGCCCGCAACTCCGGCAAGCTGTGCTTCGCCACGCTCCAGGAGGGCGACGGCACACAGCTGCAGGTGATGGTCAGCTTCAACAAGGTCGGACAGGAATCGCTGGATTCCTGGAAAGCCGACGTCGACCTCGGCGACATCGTGTTCGTGCGCGGCGAGGTGATCAGCTCACGGCGCGGTGAACTGTCGGTGCTGGCGGACTCCTGGCAGATCGTCTCCAAGGCCCTGCGGCCACTGCCGGTGGCGCACAAGGAGATGAGCGAAGAGTCGCGCGTGCGTCAGCGCTACGTCGACCTCATCGTGCGGCCCGAGGCCCGTTCGATCGCGCGTCAGCGGGTCGCGGTGGTGCGCGCGGTGCGCTCGGCGTTGGAGCGCCGCGGCTTCCTCGAGGTCGAGACACCGATGCTGCAGACGCTCGCCGGTGGGGCGGCGGCGCGACCGTTCGTCACCCATTCCAACGCGCTCGACGTCGACCTCTACCTGCGGATCGCTCCTGAACTGTTCCTGAAACGAGCGTTGGTCGGCGGATTCGAGCGGGTCTTCGAGCTCAATCGGGTGTTCCGGAACGAAGGCGCGGATTCCACGCATTCGCCGGAATTCGCGATGCTCGAGACATATCAGGCATACGGCACTTACGACGATTCCGCCATCGTGACCAGAGAAGTTATTCAGGAGGTGGCCGACGAGGCCATCGGAACGCGCAATGTGCCATTGCCTGATGGCACTATGTACGATCTCGACGGCGAATGGCAGTCCGTCGAAATGTATCCATCTTTATCTGCAGCGCTCGGTGAAGAGATCACACCGGAAACGCCGGCCGAAAAGTTATGGGCGTTCGCCGATCGGCTAGATGTCGAGATTCCCCGGGACCGCGGATACGGGCACGGAAAATTGGTCGAGGAGCTCTGGGAACACACCGTCGGCAACACCCTGTGGGCGCCGACCTTCGTCCGTGACTTCCCCGTGGAGACCACGCCGCTGACCCGTGCACACCGCAGCATTCCCGGCGTCACGGAGAAATGGGACCTCTATATTCGGCGCTTCGAGTTGGCGACCGGTTATTCGGAGCTGATCGATCCGGTGATCCAGCGCGAAAGGTTCGAGGCGCAGGCCCGGGCTGCGGCCGCCGGAGACGACGAAGCAATGGCCCTCGACGAGGATTTCCTCGCCGCGCTGGAGTATGCGATGCCGCCGTCCACCGGCACTGGAATGGGCATCGACAGGTTGTTGATGGCATTGACGGGACTGTCGATTAGAGAGACAGTTTTGTTCCCGATTGTCCGACGTCACGGGAACTGAACATCGGCTATTCTGGCCGTGTTGAATAGCGCGTAGACATATGGCACATTGGTGCCGGGTTCGGACATATCCGCGATCCGCAAGATCGCGCAGAAGGGCGTATGGCAATGGCGAAGAAAGTTACCGTCACGCTTGTCGATGATTTCGACGGCGAAGGCGCAGCCGATGAGACGGTGGAATTCGGCCTCGACGGGGTGAGCTACGAGATCGACCTTTCTTCCAAGAATGCCGCGAAGCTGCGCGGCGATCTGAAGCAATGGGTCGAGGCGGGGCGCCGCGTCGGCGGTCGCCGCCGCGGGCGTTCGCCCGGTTCGGGGCGGGGCCGCGCGGCCATCGACCGCGAGCAGAGCGCTGCGATCCGGGAGTGGGCACGGCGCAACGGCCACAACGTCTCGACTCGCGGCCGCATCCCGGCTGACGTCATCGACGCGTTCCACGCGGCGACGTAGCCGTTTGTTCGCTAGCCGCGAACCTGCCGCGGCGCGACAGCCGAAACGAATCATCGCCTCGGCGCGTTGCTAATTCGTAGCGTCGGGTATCCGACCCGTGCGCGTTGATGTTTCCGGTGTCCCCGAGGTCCCCCGAACGGTTCCGATGTCCGCTCACAGCAGACCGGCAGGCGGGGCACCGGGGAGAGCCGCCCATTACAGTGGACGGCAGGTGCGGTGCGTTACTCGGAGCCTTCGGGGCGCATGGCACCGACCTATTGATGGAGAGCAGGTAACCACCGATGTTCGAGAGATTCACCGACCGTGCCCGCAGGGTCGTCGTCCTGGCTCAAGAAGAGGCCCGGATGCTCAACCACAACTACATCGGAACCGAGCACATCCTGTTGGGACTCATTCACGAGGGTGAGGGCGTAGCGGCCAAGTCGCTGGAGTCGCTGGGCATCTCGCTGGAGGGCGTGCGCAGCCAGGTCGAGGAGATCATCGGCCAGGGCCAGCAGGCCCCGTCCGGCCACATCCCCTTCACCCCGCGCGCCAAGAAGGTGCTGGAGCTGAGCCTTCGCGAGGCGCTGCAGCTCGGCCACAACTACATCGGCACCGAGCACATCCTGCTCGGGCTGATCCGCGAGGGCGAGGGCGTTGCCGCCCAGGTGCTGGTGAAGCTGGGCGCCGAGCTGACCCGTGTGCGCCAGCAGGTGATCCAGCTGCTGAGCGGCTACCAGGGCAAGGAGACCGCGGAAGCCGGCACCGGCGGCCGCGGTGGCGAGGCCGGCAATCCGTCCACCTCGCTGGTGCTCGACCAGTTCGGCCGCAACCTGACCGCGGCTGCCATGGAGGGCAAGCTCGACCCGGTCATCGGTCGCGAGAAGGAAATCGAGCGGGTGATGCAGGTGCTGAGCCGGCGCACCAAGAACAACCCGGTGCTGATCGGCGAGCCCGGTGTCGGCAAGACCGCCGTCGTCGAGGGCCTCGCGCAGGCGATCGTGCACGGTGACGTTCCCGAGACGCTCAAGGACAAGCAGCTCTACACGCTCGACCTGGGTTCGCTGGTCGCGGGTTCGAGGTACCGCGGCGACTTCGAGGAACGCCTGAAGAAGGTGCTCAAGGAGATCAACACCCGCGGCGACATCATCCTGTTCATCGACGAGCTGCACACGCTCGTCGGAGCGGGCGCGGCCGAGGGCGCGATCGACGCCGCCAGCATCCTGAAGCCGAAGCTGGCCCGAGGTGAGCTGCAGACCATCGGCGCCACCACGCTCGACGAGTACCGCAAGTACATCGAGAAGGACGCCGCGCTGGAGCGCCGGTTCCAGCCGGTCCAGGTCGGCGAGCCGACCGTCGCGCACACCATCGAGATCCTCAAGGGACTGCGCGACCGCTACGAGGCCCACCACCGGGTGTCGATCACCGACGGCGCGATCGCCGCGGCCGCAACCCTGGCCGACCGTTACATCAACGACCGGTTCCTGCCGGACAAGGCGATCGACCTGATCGACGAGGCCGGGGCCCGGATGCGGATCCGGCGCATGACCGCGCCGCCAGACCTGCGCGAGTTCGACGAGAAGATCGCCGACGCGCGTCGGGAGAAGGAGTCCGCGATCGACGCGCAGGACTTCGAGAAGGCGGCCAGCCTGCGTGACAAGGAGAAGCAGCTGGTCGCTCAGCGCGCCGAGCGTGAGAAGCAGTGGCGCTCAGGCGATCTCGATGTGGTCGCCGAGGTTGACGACGAGCAGATCGCCGAGGTACTCGGCAACTGGACCGGCATCCCGGTGTTCAAGCTGACCGAGGAGGAGACCACGCGTCTGCTCCGCATGGAGGACGAGCTGCACAAGCGGATCATCGGCCAGGAGGACGCCGTCAAGGCCGTCTCGAAGGCGATCCGCCGCACGCGTGCCGGCCTGAAGGACCCCAAGCGCCCGTCGGGCTCGTTCATCTTCGCCGGCCCGTCCGGTGTCGGTAAGACCGAGCTGTCGAAGGCGCTGGCCAACTTCCTGTTCGGCGACGACGATGCGCTCATCCAGATCGACATGGGCGAGTTCCACGACCGGTTCACCGCTTCGCGGCTGTTCGGTGCGCCTCCGGGCTACGTCGGCTACGAGGAAGGCGGCCAGCTCACCGAGAAGGTGCGCCGCAAGCCGTTCAGCGTGGTGCTTTTCGATGAGATCGAGAAGGCGCACCAGGAGATCTACAACAGCCTGTTGCAGGTGCTCGAGGACGGCCGCCTGACCGACGGTCAGGGCCGCACGGTCGACTTCAAGAACACCGTGCTGATCTTCACGTCGAACCTGGGCACGTCCGACATCAGCAAGGCGGTCGGGCTCGGCTTCAGCCAGGGTGGCGGCGAGAACAACTACGAGCGGATGAAGCAGAAGGTCAACGACGAGCTCAAGAAGCACTTCCGGCCTGAGTTCCTCAACCGCATCGACGACATCATCGTCTTCCACCAGCTGACTCGCGACGAGATCATCCGGATGGTCGACCTGATGATCGGCCGGGTGTCCAACCAGCTGAAGACCAAGGACATGATTTTGGAGCTGACGGACCAGGCAAAGTCGCTGCTGGCCAAGCGCGGCTTCGATCCGGTGCTCGGCGCGCGGCCGTTGCGGCGCACCATCCAGCGCGAGATCGAGGACCAGCTGTCGGAGAAGATACTGTTCGAGGAGATCGGCCCCGGCCAGCTCGTCACGGTCGATGTGGACAACTGGGACGGCGAGAGCGCCGGCGAGGATGCGGTGTTCACGTTCAAGGGCACCAAGAAGCCCGCGAAGGTGGAGGAGGCGGACCTGGCTCAGGCCGGTGCCGCCGGCGCAGCCAGCGCGGCCGAATAGTTCACGACGAAGCGGGCGGCTACCTCCAGGGGAAGCCGCCCGTTTTGCTGCGCCGAAAGTACGGTCGGTGTACGGGAAACCTGCAAATCCGTACGTACAGCGTGCACTCGGCGAAAGAAGGTGTCGGGTCCGCCGCCCGCCGATGGGCCGATCCGTTTAGGATGCTCGTGTAATCGGCGGGCGAAGGAATCTGGTGAGAATCCAGAACGGTCGCGCCACTGTGTGAAGTCAGACCCGACGTTCGCTGTCAACCGAACTGGGACGCGGAATCCCGGAAAGGACATCGACATGACCTATCCCGAGGCACGTAAGAGCGTTGCTCGCGCGCTGGACCTCTCGGCCGCCAAGGCGGTCATGTGGCTGACGCTGACTGCGTTCTTCGCCCTGCTGGTGCTCTACTTCGTGGGCCTGGACCAGGGTGCGACGTCGGTGTTCGGCGACAACACCGTCATCCACGAGTTCGTGCACGACGCCCGCCACCTGCTCGGCTTCCCCTGCCACTGATGGAAAAGCAGATCATCGGGCGCGGCCTGCTGGCTGGCGCCCTCGCCGGTGTGTTCGCGTTCGTCTTCGCCCGGATCTTCGTCGAACCGGTCATCGAGCGGGCGATCGGTTACGAGGACGGTGTCGGCGCTGCCCGTGAAGCGCTGGAGGGGCACAGCCACGGCGGCCATCATCACGATGACGGGTTCGGCGGCTTCACCCGCGGTGTCCAGGCCAATATCGGCATGGGCTTCGGGGTGCTGGCGTTCAGCGTCGCGATCGCCGCACTCTTCGCCGTCGTCTTCGCGGTGGCCTACTCCCGGATCGGCGACATCTCGGCACGCCTGCTGTCGGTGTACGTGGCCGGCGGAATGCTGTTGAGCCTCTACGTCGTTCCCGCGCTGAAGTACCCGCCGAGTCCGCCCGCAGTGAGCCTCGACGAGACGATCCGTCAACGCACGATGCTGTACCTGCTGATGGTGGTGTTGTCCGCGGCCCTTCTGGTGGGGGCGGTGTATCTGGGTCGGCGGTTGGCAGAGCGGCTGGGCGCATGGAACGCGGCGCTGGCTGCCGCGGGGTCCTACGTCGTCGCGGTCGCGGTCGTCATGCTGGTGCTGCCGACCATCGACGAGACGCCGGGACCGCTGACCGACGCGGCCGGCGACATCGTCTACAAAGGGTTCCCGGCTGAGGACCTCTACCAGTTCCGGCTGTTCTCGCTGGGCACCCAGATCGTCATGTACGCGACGATCGCGTTGGCCTTCGGCGCGATGGCCGCCCGGGTGCTCGAAGACAAGCGCAGGGAGCACGTTCCTGCGTGAGTGAGGTCGTCCGGCTGACACTCGTGTCCCATGCGTTGACCGACGCGATGTCGGCCGGACGGTTTCCCACCGACGAGCCGTTGAGCCCGACCGGGCACCGGCAGGTCGACGCTTCCATCGACCTCGGCGTCGTCGATGCGGCCTTCTGTGGTCCCGAGAAACGCACGAGGCAGACAGCTGAACTGCTCGGGCTGCACGCCGAGGTCGACGGTCGGCTCGCGGATCTGGACTGCGGCCGCTGGCGCGGGGACGTGCTGGGCGGCGTGCTGCCGGCGGATCTGGCCGTCTGGCTCACCGACCCGACGCGGGCCCCGCACGGCGGCGAGTCCGTGGTCGAGCTGGTCGACCGGGTGCGCGACTGGATGGAGTCACTGACCGCGCGCCGCAGCCGGCTGGTCGCGGTGACGCATCCGGCGGTGATCCGGGCGGCGGTTCTGGTCGCGCTCGACGCTCCGGCGAAGTCGTTCTGGCGCATAGACATCGCTCCCGTCAGCCGCACCGTGATGCATTTCCGCGGCCACGCGTGGACACTGCGGTCGAGCCGCTGACTTAACCGCCGATCGGCACGAGATCGAAGGCTTGGCGCACGATCGACAACAACCACCCCGCGGCCGTCGGGCTGCGGTAGCTCGGCCAGTTCAGCTGGAAACTCACGACCCACGGCTGCCCGGTGCGGTCGATCGCATACCAGCTGAACGTCAGGTCCCCCGGCAGGTTGCCGCCTTTGGCGCCGATGTAGTCCCACTTCGAGCGGTCCAGATCGATCCCGGGAATCGCCGAGAGGATGTCCTTGACCGGCGCGGCCTCGCCGACCGCGGCCTCCTGCAGCGCGACGTGCACACGGCAGATGTCGGCGGCGCTGCCGTACCATTCGGCGCCGAAGGTCGACGCCGGAGTGTGCGTGCGTTGCGGATCCGGTTCGTAGGGGCGCGAATTCGTCTGGCTCAGCAGCCGCGCGCGCACCTGGGCACCGCCGTGTTCGACCGCTTGGCGCCACTGCTCGCGAAGGTCCGGCCGCCCCCAACCGACGGAGAACATCTCGTGCATGGTCGGAAACGGCGTCATGCTGGCCGGGTCGTGATGGCCCGCTGCCACCAGGGCCCGTTCCACCGCGCCCGGACCGAGCCGTGCGATCAGCAGATCGGTGGCCATGTTGTCACTCGCCGAGATCATCTGCTGTGCAGCGGTTCTCACCGAAACCGTCGTGCCCGGCGGCAACTCCTCCAGGCCCGCCGAACCAACGGCCTTCGCGCTCTTCGTGATGGTCAGCGGATCGGTCCATTCGAGGGTCCCCGCGTTCACTGCATCGGCAACGGCAAGCAGCACATAGAGTTTGAAGATCGACGCCAACGGCAGCGACAGCTCGGAGTTGGTTCCGGCGACCGCATCACATTTGCTACCAACCACTTTGGAGACCTGATACGAGTAACGCGCCCCGGACTTGGTCAGCTCGGCGTCCACGTCGGCCCACTTCTCGATCGTCGGCTTGCGCAGGGAGACGTCCAGCCGGTCCACCATGCCGGCGTCGTCGGTGCGCAGGTCGATTTCCTGGGCCACGTTGTAAGAGGTGAGCACGCCGATCCGGGCCTGCCCGGCGCCGATCTGCACGTCGGTGACCGTGAACGGCCGGTCCCACCAGATCCGGTCGAGTCTGAACGCGATGTCGTCGACTTTGTCCGGCACCGCCAGCGTCCGCACGCCGACCGGGCCTATGGGCCAATCGGAGTTGAGCATGTCCATGGTCTGCTTGGCGCGCAGACCCTGCGGCGTGTTGATCTCGATCGGCGTGCCGTAGGCGGCGTCGGCGGCACCGGCCGATGCGGTGTCGACTTTCGCGCAGCCGGCGAGCGCGACGACGAACGAGACCCCTACCGTCAACCCGAGCGCGCGGCGCGCGTGACGCCTGACGCTATTGAGTCGCACCCGCAACGTCGAGGACGACCTCGAACTCGAGCAGCGACGCACCGGTGGCCACCGGGTTGTTCTGCTGGCCCTTGTGTGCCTCGATGGCCGGACCGGTGGCCCACGCCTGGAACGCCTCCTCGGACTCCCACTGCGTCACCACGAAGTAGCGGTTCTCGCCCTTGACGGGCCGCAACAGCTGGAACCCCAGAAAGCCGGGCTGGTTGTCGACCGCGTGGGCGCGGTGCGCGAACCGTTTCTCCAGTTCGGGGCCGGCGTCGGGCGGCACCTCGATTGCGTTGATCTTCACCACGGGGTTCTGGCTGGGCATGCGGTTCAGGTTACCGAACGACGCTGGGCATGATGTCGGCATGCGATCGCTCACCCGCCGCGGCGGAAGGGGCCGGCCACTGGTGCTCGTGCACGGCCTGATGGGCCGGGGCAGCACGTGGTCGCGGCAGTTGCCGTGGCTGACCGCGCTTGGTGAGGTCTACACCTACGACGCACCGTGGCACCGGGGCCGCGACGTCGACGATGTCCGGCCGGTCAGCACCGAGCGGATGGTCGCCGACCTCGGTGACGCCGTCGCGACGATCGGAAAGCCCGCCGTGTTGATCGGGCATTCGATGGGCGGACTGCACTCCTGGTGTCTGGCCGCAACCCGTTCCGACCTGGTGGAGGCGCTCGTCGTCGAGGACATGGCGCCCGACTTCCGCGGTCGCACCACCGGCCCGTGGGAGCCGTGGTTGCATGCGCTTCCGGTCGAGTTCGGTTCTCCGCAACGGATTTACGGCGAGTTCGGGCCGGTCGCCGGCCAGTACTTCATGGAGGCGTTCGACCGCACACCGACCGGCTGGCGGTTGCACGGCCGCCCCAATGTCTGGATCGAGATCGCCGCCGAGTGGGGGACGCGCGACTACTGGCGCCAGTGGAAGGCCGTGCGCGTGCCGACGCTGCTGATCGAGGCGGGGGACTCGGTGACCCCGGCGGGGCAGATGGCCGAGATGGCCGAGACCGGTCATCGGACGACCTATCTCCGGGTGCCGGGTGCGGGCCACCTCATCCACGACGACGCCCCGCGGGCGTACCAGCAGGCCGTCGAGGCGTTTCTAGCGACGCTCGCCGACGGCTCCTGAAGACGGCCAGACCGGCTGGCGCTCGAACCGCGTGCGGATGGCGTCGAGGTCGTGGCGAACGCGCAGGACGTCGCGGTCGTCCTCGAAGGACCGGAACAACCGGCCCGCCATGGGCGCGGCCGTGCGGAACTGGTCGACGGAAAGTCGCAGGTGCCCGGAGCGGTGAGCGGTCCAAGCGACTGCGGCGACCACCGCGAGCGGGAGCCCGAGGATCATCAACGTGAGTGCAGTGGACATGGCAGTAACTCTGCGCCGAATAAGATTCCGCCAACAGTGGCAGAAATGACACCTGGGGCTAAAATGCTGCCATGTCCCTCAAGAGCGTCTCGACGCTCGTGCTCGACGGCCTGGCGGTCTTCGAATTCGGTGTCATCTGCGAGGTCTTCGGTATCGACCGTGCCGCCGACGGCGTGCCCAACTTCGACTTCAAGGTGTGCGGACCCCGCCCCGGCCAACCGGTGCGGACCTCCGTCGGCGCGACGCTGACCCCAGATCACGGCCTCGACGATCTGGTCGGCGCGGACCTCGTGGCGATCCCGGCGATCGGCGGATCTGATTATCTGCCGGAGGCACTGGCCGCGGTGCGGGCCGCCGCGGACGCCGGGTCGATCGTCCTGACGGTGTGCTCGGGTGCCTTCGTGGCGGGTGCCGCCGGACTGCTGGACGGCAGGCCGTGCACCACGCACTGGATGCACGCCGACGCACTCGCCCGTAGGTACCCGACGGCCAAGGTCGATCGCAATGTGCTGTTCGTCGACGACGGCAACCTGATCACCAGTGCGGGCACTGCGGCGGGGATCGACGCCTGCCTGCATCTCGTCCGGCGTGAACTCGGCAGCGAGGTGACCAACAAGATCGCGCGCCGGATGGTGGTGCCGCCACAGCGCGACGGTGGCCAGCGCCAGTACATCGACCAGCCGATCCCGGTGCGCTGTTCGGAACGCTTTGCACCGCACCTTGATTGGATTCTCGGCAACCTGGACAAGCCCCACACGGTCGCCACTTTGGCTGCGCGGGCGCACATGTCGGCGCGCACCTTTGCCCGCCGGTTCGTGGAGGAGACCGGCCGCACGCCCATGCAGTGGGTGACGGACCAACGCGTCCTGTATGCGCGCACCCTTCTGGAAGAGACCGATCTCGACGTCGACCGGGTCGCCGAGCGCAGCGGCTTCGGCACCGCGACATTGCTGCGGCACCACTTCCGCAGGATCATCGGTGTGACGCCGTCCGACTATCGGCGTCGGTTCGCTTGCGGCGGTACGGGTTCGGATCCTGGAGACGCGGTGGCCGTCTAGGTTTGTCGCCGAGCGTCGCGTTGATCGACGTCTTTCAAGAAAAAACGTATGGCAACCTGACACTCGCCGGCGACGACGAAGAGGGCTACTCGGCCTGACCTTCGCCGGCGAGCGCGAACCGGCCGTCGGTGGTCTGCTCGACGAGACCGTCGACCAGCAGCGAGTCCAGCGCCCTGTCGCGTTGGGCGGTGTCCGACAGCCAGGCCACGTCGAGCTGGGCACGGGTGACCGGAGCCTCGTTGCCACGCAAGACGTCCAGCAGTCGGCCGCGCACCTGCCGGTCGGTCCCCGCATAGCGTTGCACCCGGCGCGAAGGCGCTGTGGCCGCCGGGAAGCCATGCGACCGCCACGCACACACGTCCAGCGGGCACAGGCCGCACCGCGGTGCCCGCGCGGTGCACACCGTCGCGCCCAGCTCCATCAGTGCGGCCGAGAACTTCGGTGCGGCAACCTCATCCGGGAGCAGTGTCTCGACGTCGACCAGGTCGCGGGGCGACGACGCCGCCGCAGCCTCGGGACGGCCGTGCACCACCCGGGCGACGACGCGACGGACGTTGGTGTCGACCACGGGCACCCGGGCGCGGTAGGCGAAGCAGGCGATCGCGCGCGCGGTGTACGCACCGATGCCGGGCAGCGTCAACAACGTCTCGACATCCGCCGGGACGACGTCGTCATACTCGGCGGCGATCACCGTCGCGCACTCGTGTAAGCGCTTGGCGCGCCGCGGATATCCCAACTTGCCCCACGCTCGCAGCACGTCGGCGGCACTTGCCGACGCCGTCGCCGACGCAGTGGGCCAGCGTTGCACCCACGCGAGCCAGACAGGCTCCACGCGGGCGACCGGCGTCTGCTGCAGCATGAACTCGCTGACGAGGATCTGCCACGGCGTGACGCCGGGCCGTCGCCACGGCAGATCGCGCTGCCCGCGGTCAAACCAATCGAGCAGCTGAGGCACAATGTCGGTCATGCCGAACACCAGCCCAGTGACCGCATGGAAAGCACTCAAGGAGGGTAACGAGCGCTTCGTCGCCGGAAAGCCCGAACACCCGAGCCAGGGGATCGAGCACCGCGCCAGCCTGGCTGGGGGACAGCAGCCGACGGCGGTGGTGTTCGGCTGCGGAGACAGCCGGGTGGCGGCCGAACTGATCTTCGACCAGGGTCTCGGCGACATGTTCGTGGTGCGCACCGCCGGCCATGTCATCGACTCTGCGGTGCTGGGCTCCATCGAGTTCGGAGTCACGGTGCTCAACGTGCCGCTGATCGCGGTGCTCGGCCATGACAGCTGCGGCGCGGTGAAAGCGACGCTGACCGCCCTCGACGAAGGCGTGGTGCCCGGCGGCTATGTGCGCGACATCGTGGAGCGGGTGACGCCGTCGATCCTGCTGGGCAGGCGCGATGGCTTGAGCCGGGTCGACGAGTTCGAGGCCAGGCACGTCACCGAGACCGGCGCGCAGCTGATGGCCCGCTCGACGGCCATCTCGGAGCGGGTCGCCTCGGGCGACCTGGCGATCGTCGGGCTGACCTACCATCTGGCCGACGGCCGGGTGGTGTTGCGGGACCATCTGGGCGACATCGGCGAACCCTGAGGGGCGACACGCCGAGTCGCCTCGTCCGATAAGGCGTGACCTGGCCTTACCGTGAAGTTGTGCTAGATCTGGAACCGCATGGTCCGCTGCCGACGCAGATTTACTGGCGTCGCAGGGCGCTGGCGCTGGGCATAGCGGTCCTCGTGATCGGCGTGATCGCGGCAATCGTGATCGTGGTCGTGAAGAACACCGGGGGCAGCGACAGCCAGAACGCCGAGGCGCCGGCCCCCGCCGCTGCCGCCGGGCCGACGCCGCTGCCCGGGGAGAACCCCGAGGTCAAGACGCCGGTGATGCCGCCGGCTCAGAATGCGCCGCCGCCCACCGCGACGCCGACCGCGGCGGTGGCGCCGCCACCGGTGCTCAAGGAGGGCGATGACTGCCCCGATTCGGCGCTGGCGGTCAAGGGCATCACCAACCAACCGCAGTACGTCGTGGGGGACCAGCCCAAGTTCACGATGGTCGTGACCAACATCGGGCTGGTCGGCTGCAAGCGGGACGTCGGCGCCGCCGTGCTGGCCGCCTACGTCTACTCGCTGGACAACGCTCGCCTCTGGTCCAATCTCGACTGCGCGCCGTCCAACGAGACGCTGGTCAAGGCATTCCAGCCCGGCGAGCAGGTCACCACGGAGGTCACCTGGACGGGCATGGGCTCGGCGCCGGGCTGCCCGCTGCCGCGCCAACCCATCGGGCCGGGCACGTACAACCTGGTCGTGCAGTTGGGCAATCTGCGGTCGGCGACGGTTCCGTTCATCCTCGCCGCTCCGCAGGCGCAGCAACACGGCAACGGTGCTGCGCCGCCACCCGGACCTGCACCTGGGCCCGCGCCCGCCGGCTAGGCCAGCCTGTCGGCGATCGTCGACTCGGCCAACTGCGAAAGGCCCTCTCTGATGTGGCGCGCCCACATCGAGCCGATTCCCTCGACCGACTGCAGGTCGCCCGCGCTGGCCGCCAGCAGGCCCTGCAGGGAGCCGAACGAGCGCACCAGCAGGTCGACGTGCGCGAACTGCAGACGCGGGATGCCGGCCATCGCGCGGTAGCCGCGTGAGCTCATCGCCGAGTCCTGCGCCTCGATGGTCGACGGATATCCGAAAACCCTTGCCAGCGTGGTGAAGTCGAGCAACTCGGTGTCCGACAGTCCGTCGAGTTCTTCGAGCGTGGTGCTGACCTGTGCCGGTGTTGGCGGGTCCGGGTTGGCATGGTAGTCGCGGACTATCAGCTCGCGCGCGGTGTCGTTGTCGCCGACCAGTTCTTCCAGTTGCAGTTTGAGCTGGCGGCCGTCGGTGCCGAGTTCGACCACGTACGAATCGATTTCGAGGCTGATCCGGCGGACCATCTCGAGTCGCTGAACGACGGTCAACACGTCCCGCAACGTCACGAAGTCCTCGATCTCGGCCGTGGAGAGTTGCCTGCTGACCTCGTCGAGGCGCGTCTTGTAGCGCTCGAGGGTGTCGATGGTCTGGTTGGCGCGCGACAGGATGGTCGCCGAGTCGGGGATGACGTGCCGCTCCCCGGCCACATAGACGGTGACGATGCTCATCGAATGGCTGACCGAGATCACCGGATAACCCGTCTGGATCGCGGCGCGTTCGGCCGAGCGGTGTCGCGTTCCGGACTCCTCGGTGGGAATCGACGGGTCGGGCACCAGTTGCACGTTGGCCCGCAGGATGCGGCTGCCGTCGCTGGAGAGCACCACGGCGCCGTCCATCTTCGACAGCTCCCGCAGCCTCGTCGGCGCGTAGCGGACATCGAGCGAGAAGCCGCCGTCGCAGATGGCTTCCACGCTGTCGTCGTAGCCGACGACGATCAGCGCACCCGTGCGTCCGCGCAGGATGCGTTCGAGGCCGTCACGCAGTGCGGTGCCGGGCGCCAGCCGGGCGATGGTCTCGCGCAGCGTCGGGCGGGCCAGCGGCACCACGGTGCGACTCGACCTGCTGCCCGATTTCACGGCCATCGCCCCTCCCTAGGATCGGCCGTCATTTGCACTATCTTCGCTGATCTTCGCTGATGTCGCGCAGAACCCGCAATGCCGAACCGATGTCGTCGACTGTGACGGCGCGCAGCCCCGCCGGTACCGACGTCAGCCCCGACGGGATCACCGCGCACGTGAAGCCGAGCCGGGCGGCCTCGCTGAGGCGGCGGTCCATTCCGGTGACCCGGCGCAGGTCGCCCGCCAGGCCGACCTCTCCGATCGCGACCGCCGCGGCGGGCATCGGCAGGTTCATCAGCGACGAGGCGATGGCGACCGCGACTGCGAGATCCGCCGACGGGTCGGTCAATCGCATGCCGCCGACAGTGGACAGGTAGATGTCGCGAGTGGCGACGGCCACGCCCGCGTGCCGGTCCAGCACGGCGGTGATCATCGCCGCGCGAGACGAGTCGATACCGCTGACGGCCCGCCGCGCTGTTCCGTTCGCGGGCGGCCCGATCAGCGCCTGTACCTCTCCGATCAACGGACGCTTGCCGTCGAGGGTGACCGTGATCGCCGTGCCCGCAACGGGTTTGGGCCGCTGGTCGCGAAACAGCCCGGACGGGTCTGCCACCCCCTCGATCCCGTTGTCGTGCAACAGGAAACAGCCCACCTCGTCGGCGGCGCCGAACCGGCTCTTGATGCCGCGGACCATCCGCAGCGAGGAGGTGCGGTCCCCTTCGAAGTGCAGGACGACGTCCACCAGGTGCTCGAGGGAACGCGGTCCCGCTATCGCACCGTCCTTGGTCACGTGTCCGACGAGGATCATCGCGATGCCCGACCGCTTCGCCGCCATCGTCAGCGCGGTGGTGACCGCCCGCACCTGGGTGACACCGCCGGTGACGCCGTCGGCCTCGGTCGTGGACATCGTCTGCACGGAGTCGACCACCACCAGGCTGGGCTGAACCTCGTCGATATGACCGAGCGCCGTCGCCAGATCAGATTCCGCGGCAAGGTACACCTCGTCGTGCGTGCAGCCCGTGCGTTCCGCGCGCATCCGGATCTGGCCCGCCGACTCCTCGCCCGAGAGGTACAGCGCCCGCCGGCCGGCCGCGGCCCAGCGGTGTGCGACCTCGAGCAACAGCGTGGACTTACCGACTCCGGGATCGCCGGCCAGCAGCGTCACCGACCCCGGCACCAGCCCGCCACCGAGGACCCGGTCCAGTTCGGGGACGCCGGAGTGGAAGTGACGGGTGCGGCGGGGATCGATGGAACTGATCGGCACCGCCGGTGAGCTCGGGGCGACAGTACGCCGCGCGGCCGAACCGGCCACCGCGGAGAGCACGGCTACCTCGTCGACGGTGCCCCAGGTGCCGCACTCCGGACAGCGGCCCACCCATTTGAGCGTGAGGTGGTGGCATTCCGAGCAGCGGTACTGCGAACGCGCCTTGACGACACCCTTGGCCACGCAGTGACGGTAACCGTCACCGCCGACAAAAGCTCAGTGCCCGCCGCCGTGTCCGGCTGCTTCGCCGCCATCTCCGCGCCGCGGCGCTTCGCCCGCCGAGATCGGCACCCGCACCGTCGCCTCGCCGGCCTTCTCGAACTTGAACTTGAAGTCGTAGGTCAGCCCGTTGGTGATCGGCTTGGACAACGCCACCTTGGCCTCGGCGGCCTCGGCTGCCTCGACGTTCTCCAGCGGCGTGATCTGCCCGTCGGGAGCGCCGACGGTGAGCACCCCGCCCGCGGGCAGCGTGGTGTCACCGGTGAGTGTCACGGTCCCGACGTCGGAGGTGATCGATTCCAGCTTGTCGGCTTGATCGGGGGAGGTGTTGGAGGCCTGGAAGAGCAACTCGACCTCTTTGCCCGGCTGGACGTAATCGCTGACCTGCTGGGCGCGCAGATGCACGTTGCGCAGTGCGACCGCACCGACGTCCGCGCTGGTGCCGTTGACGGCCGGCTGCTGCATGGTCATCTGCGAGACCTGCCCGGAACCGCATCCCACGAGCGCGACAGCGGCGGCCAGCCCGCAGGCGGCCAGTTTGAAGCGGTCCACTCTTGCCTCCTGCTCGACCGTCGAGCGGCCGATCAGAGCGGCCGCTGGTGTTCGACTATGCACAGTAGTAGGTGCCTGCGAGGGGCGGTAGCTGAGGGGCGAAAGAGCAGCAACGGCATGATCACTGCCCACGTGACGGTCGGCCCGGCGGTGCCCCGAAGATGCTTGCGCCATGCACGGATTCGCCACTGTGTCAACCCCTAGTGTTCATCCGAGGTGCCCCTGACCTGCACCGTTGGTCCACCCCCGTCTTGGCTCCGTGCTAGCATTGAACTGTGAAAGGGGCTCGAAACTGATGATTTTCAAGGTCGGAGACACCGTTGTTTACCCCCACCACGGTGCTGCGTTGATCGAGGCAATCGAAACCCGGACCATCAAAGGCGAGCAGAAGGAATATCTCGTCTTGAAGGTCGCCCAGGGTGACCTCACGGTTCGAGTGCCCGCCGAGAACGCAGAGTATGTCGGGGTTCGCGACGTCGTCGGACAGGAGGGCCTGGACAAGGTGTTCCAGGTGCTCCGTGCCCCCCATACCGAGGAGCCGACCAACTGGTCGCGGCGGTACAAGGCCAATCTCGAGAAGTTGGCCTCTGGTGACGTGAACAAGGTCGCCGAAGTGGTCCGCGACTTGTGGCGACGCGACCAGGAGCGTGGCCTGTCCGCCGGCGAGAAGCGGATGCTGGCCAAGGCGCGCCAGATTCTGGTGGGTGAGCTCGCGCTCGCCGAGAACACCGACGACGAGAAGGCCGCAACCATTCTCGACGAGGCACTCGCCGCCGCCTCCTGACATCGATGACGGGCCTGCCACGAGTCGGGCTCGGCACCGACGTGCACCCCATTCAGGTAGGGCGACCGTGCTGGTTGCTGTGCCTGCTCTTCGATGACGCTGACGGCTGCGCCGGCCATTCCGACGGCGACGTCGCCGCGCACGCGCTGTGCGATGCGCTGCTCTCGGCGGCCGGGCTTGGCGATCTGGGCGAAGTGTTCGGCACCGGCCGTCCGGAGTGGCAGGACGCCGGAGGCGCGGACATGCTTCGGCACGTCCATCAGCTGATCGCCGCCAACGGCTTTTCCGTCGTCAATGCCGCCGTCCAGGTCATCGGCAACCGGCCGAAGATCGGCCCCCGCCGGGCCGAGGCCCAGGATCTGTTGTCCGGATTGCTCGCTGCGCCCGTCTCGGTGAGCGCGACCACCACCGACGGACTGGGGCTGACAGGCCGGGGGGAGGGGCTGGCCGCGATCGCGACCGCCCTTGTCCTCTCCGATGGGGATTCGGCCGATATCGGCCGGTAAGCTGGCCCGTCGTGAGCGGAGCGAACGGTCGGCCGAAGTGACCGACCTGCGGCTGTACGACACCATGACCGGTGCCGTACGCGACTTCGTCCCTGCGCGGCCCGGTCACGCCTCGATCTACCTGTGCGGCGCCACGGTGCAAGGGCTGCCGCACATCGGGCACGTCCGCAGCGGTGTCGCGTTCGACGTGCTGCGGCGCTGGCTGACGGCGAAGGGCTACGACGTCGCGTTCATCCGCAACGTCACCGACATCGACGACAAGATCCTGCACAAGGCCGCCGATGCAGGCCGGCCGTGGTGGGAGTGGGCGGCCACCTATGAGCGCGCGTTCTCCGCGGCGTACGACGCGCTCGGTGTGCTGCCGCCGTCCGCGGAGCCACGCGCCACCGGTCACATCACCCAGATGGTCGAGTTGATCGAGCGGCTGATCGAGCGCGGGCACGCCTACGCCAGCGGCGGTGACGTGTACTTCGACGTGCTGAGCCTGCCGGACTACGGGAAGCTGTCCGGTCACAAGATCGACGACGTTCATCAGGGCGAGGGTGTCGCGACCGGCAAGCGCGACGAGCGCGACTTCACGTTGTGGAAGGGCGCCAAACCCGGGGAGCCGTCGTGGCCGACGCCGTGGGGTCGCGGCAGGCCGGGCTGGCACACCGAGTGCGTCGCGATGTGCGAGGCGTACCTCGGCGCGCAGTTCGACATCCACGCCGGCGGAATGGATCTGGTGTTCCCGCACCACGAGAACGAGATCGCCCAGGCCGAGGCCGCCGGTGATCCGTTCGCCCGCTACTGGCTGCACAACGGCTGGGTGACCATGGGCGGCGAGAAGATGAGCAAGTCGCTGGGTAACGTGCTCGCGATTCCCGCTGTGCTGCAACGGGTCCGGGCAGCCGAACTGCGGTACTACCTGGGCAGCGCGCATTACCGGTCGATGCTCGAGTTCTCCGAGACCGCGCTGCAGGACGCCGCGCGGGCCTACACGGGCATCGAGGACTTCCTGCACCGGGTCCGCAACCGCGTCGGTGCGGTCGTGCCCGGAGACTGGACGCCGAAATTCGCCGCGGCACTCGACGACGACCTCTCGGTGCCGATCGCGCTGGCCGAGGTGCACGCGGCCCGCGCGGAGGGCAATCGCGCACTGGACGCCGGCGACCACGAGACCGCATTGCGCCAGGCGATGTCTATCCGCGCGATGATGGGCATCCTCGGCGCCGACCCTCTCGACGAGCGCTGGGAGTCCAAGGACGAGACGTCGGCCGCCTTGGCCGCGGTCGACGTGCTGGTGCAGGCGGAGGTCAAGCGACGCGAGGACGCCAGGGCGCGGCGGGACTGGGCCGAGGCCGACACGATCCGCGACCGCCTCAAGGAGGCGGGTATCGAGGTCACCGACACCGCCGACGGCCCGCAGTGGGCGCTGCTCGACGGGTACACCAAGTAGATGGCAGGCAACTCACGGCGCCGGGGTGCGGTGCGCAAGCCCGGCACCAAGAAGGGGCCGACTGTCGGGTCCGGGGGCGTGCGACGGCGCGGGCTGGAAGGCCGCGGCGCCACCCCGCCCGCGCACATGCGGCCCAACCATCCGGCCGCCAAGCGCGCGGCCAAGGCCGCGAAGTCGCAGGGCCGCCGGCAGGGCAAGAAGACCGACGACACCGAGGTCGTGCTGGGACGGAATCCGGTCCTGGAGTGCCTGCGCGCCGGGGTGCCAGCCACGGCGCTGTACGTCGCGCTGGGTGCCGAGGCCGACGAACGGTTGACCGAATCCGTGCAGATCGCCGCGGACGCCGGCATCTCGATCCTCGAGGTGCAGCGCCACGACCTGGACCGCATCGCCACCAATGGCCTGCATCAGGGCGTGGCGCTTCAGGTCCCGCCCTACTCCTACGCGCATCCGGACGACCTGCTGGCGGCCGTGACGGCCGACGGTGCGCCGGCTCTGCTTGTCGCACTGGACAACATCTCCGATCCCCGCAATCTCGGCGCGATCGTCCGATCGGTGGCCGCGTTCGGCGGCCACGGGGTGCTGATCCCGCAGCGGCGGTCCGCATCGGTGACCGCGGTGGCGTGGCGCACCAGCGCCGGGGCCGCCGCCCGCCTGCCGGTCGCGCGAGCCACCAATCTCACTCGGACGCTGAAGAGTTGGGCGGATGCCGGGTTGCAGGTCGTCGGGCTGGACGCCGACGGTGACACCACGGTCGACGAACTGGACGGCTCGGGGCCGGTTGTGGTGGTGGTCGGCTCTGAAGGCAAGGGGCTGTCGCGGCTGGTCCGGGAGACCTGCGACCCGGTGGTGTCCATTCCGATGGCGGGGCCCACCGAGTCGCTGAACGCGTCGGTGGCCGCCGGCGTGGTGCTCGCCGAGATCGCCCGTCAGCGCCGCGGCTAGACCCCGAACAGCTGGACTCCCAGCCACAGTCCCACGACAGACATCACCAGCGTGAGCGGCACCGTGCACAGCCCGATGCGGCTGAACTCGACCGCCCTTACGGAGATGTCGCGGCGAACCACGTTGCGCCACAACAGGTTAGCCAGTGATCCCACATACGTGAGATTCGGTCCGATGTTCACCCCGATCAGCACCGCCAACACAGCCGGCGGCCCCGTCGCCGAAACCAACGGCAACAGCACCAGCACGGCGGGAAGGTTGTTGACGACATTCGACAGCACCGCCGCTGCCGCCGCGATCCCCAGCAGGGCCGCCAACCCCTGACCCGTCGGCAGCAGACCACGCATCGCTTCGCCGAGACCGTTGACCATCACCGCGTCGACGACGACGCCGAGGCACAGCACGAAGACGAGGAACGGCAGATCGGCGGCGGCGACGAGGCGCGGCAGGGTGCTGCGACGCCGCGCCAGACTCCGGCCGCCGAGCACCAGTACGCCGCCGAGCGCGGCCCACGCCGGCGATACGCCGAGCATCGAGGTGGTGACGAAGCCGGCGAGAGTCAAGCCCAGCACGGCAAGTGCGAACTTCGGCACCTGCACGTCATCGTCTTCGACGGGGTTCGGTGCTACCGCGAGATCGGTCCTGAAAACCCAACGCAGCAGGACGAATTCGATCACGATCGCCGCCAGCCACGGCATCGCCATGAGCGCGGTGAAGTGCAGGAACGACAGTCCCGCTGCGGCGAATGCCAACAGGTTGGTCAGGTTCGACACCGGCATCAGCAGCGACGCGGTGTTGGCCAGATGCGCCGTCGCGTAGGCATGTGGGGTCGCGGGCACGGTCAACAACCGCGCCGTGGCAAGCACGACGGGAGTCAGCAGCACCACCGTGGCGTCCAGGCTCAGGATCGCCGTCGTGGCCGCCGCGATCACGAATACCATTGCCAGCAAACGGTTCTGTGTGCCTGCGGCGCTTCGGGCCAGCACCGCCCCCGCGGCGCGGAACAATCCTTCGTCCGCGCAGAGCCGCGCCAACACCAGGACCGCCGCCAGGAAGCCCACCACCGGCAGCAAGCGACCGGCCTCCGCTGCCGCCTCATGCGGCGAGACGACGCCGGCGACGATCAACAGCGCGGCAGCGGGAAGCGCGACGACGGCTTCCGGCCACCGGTGTGGACGGGCCACGGCGAACACCAACACGACCGCCAGCGCGGCCAGTGCCAGGCTCAGCTCCACGGATCGGCGGGCTGCCAGAGCGTGGGCAGGTGCAGCGCGACCCCATCCTCCCGGGCCAGTCGCGACAACACCCGCATCGAGACGTCGAGGTCGTCGGCGGCGTAGGGCAGCGCGCGCAACGGTTCGTGCAGGGGGCGGAAGAAGTCGTCCCAGTGGATGAGCACCACTCGGCGCGCACCCACCGTCCGCACGGTCTCGGTCCAGTAGTCGACGAGATAGCGCTCGGGTCGCAGTCCGAGCTGGCCCACGCCGAAATAGACCACGTCGGCCTGCTTTCCGGCCAGCGCGCCCCGAACGAACCCCGCGCTCCCGATGATCAGTAGCCGTCGGTCCGAGGGCAGGTGGTGGACCAGGGTCGACCACGCCTCACCACACTTGTAGGCAGCCACCTTCACCGGCGGAATGACCGGTCGCGTGATGACGCCGGGGAACCGGTCTGGCGGGCAGTGCGAGCCCTCGATGAGCGTGACGTCGTACGCGCCCAGGCGCACGGGCTCGCCCGGGGTGACCACGACGAGCCGATCCTCGGACAACGAGGCGCCCCGCCCGATGTGCGCGGCCGACACCCCGCCGACGATCTTCGCGCCGGTCCGCTCGGCCACCACCGCGCTGTCCATCGCGTGATCGAAGTGGGTGTGCACCGGCAGCACGGCATCCAGCCGGTCGACGCGCAGGCGCGCGAGACAACCGTCGATGCGGGGCTCCGACGGTGTGAGGCGGCGCAGCGCCACCTCGGCGAAGCCGGGCCGGGAGAAGAAGCCGTCGGTCAGCACCGCCGAGTCGCCGTCGTCGATGAGCAGCGTCGTGACGCCCGCCCAGGTGACGGTCAGCGGAGCGTCAGGCCCGGCCGGCGGTGCGTCGAAGTAGCGCTCGTAATCCGTCAGGTCCGGCCTGCCGAGCTTGAGACGCATGGCACCAACTCTAGGCGCAGTGAGTCAGCTGAAAGGGGCGATCTCGACGCCGTCCGCCAGCAGGCGCGCGCGTACCGCCGCGGCGATCTGCACGGCCCCCGGTGAATCACCATGGACGCAAACCGAATTCACGGTGATCGGGATCGATGATCCGTCGACCGCGTCGACGCGTCCGGTCAGCACCATGGCCGCCACCCGGTCGGCGATCTCGGGCGGGTCGTGCAGGACGGCGTCGGGCTCTCGGCGCGAGACGAGTCGACCGTCGGCGTGATATGCCCGGTCGGCGAAGGCCTCCGGCACGCAGCGCAGTCCACGCTGTTCGGCTGCCCGGAAGAACGCCGAGCCGTCGAGCCCGAGCACCGGCAGGCTCGGATCCACCGCATGCACCGCCCCGGCCACCGCCTGCGCCTGGACGTCGTCGGTCACGATCGTGTTGTACAGCGCGCCATGGGGTTTGACGTAGCTGACCCTCGAGCCGGCGGCGTGCGCGATCGCCTGCAACGCGCCGATCTGGTAGATCACATCGGCGGCGAGCTCCTCGGGCGGCAGGTCGATGAAGCGCCGCCCGAACCCGTGCAGATCGCGGTAGCTCACCTGCGCGCCGATGCGCACGCCGCGTTCAGCCGCGCCGCGACACGTCCGCAGCAGCAGCGCGGGATCGCCGGCGTGAAACCCACACGCCACGTTGGCGCTGGTGACCAGGTCAAGCATGGCTTCGTCATCGCCGAGCCGCCAGACTCCGAAACCCTCGCCTAGGTCGGCGTTCATGTCGACGGTCGTCATGAGCGCAGCCCCGTCGACGCCGACGACGGCCAGCGATTCTCCGCGACGAACTCGGTCAGCGGGCGGCCGAGCGTCCACTCGTCGAGTTCCAACTGGGGGCGGTCCGGAAACTCGGGCACCGGCCCCAGGCACAGGATCGCCACGGGCTCAGCGTCTTCGGGCATCTCCAGCAGCTCGGCAAGGTCGTCGGGTTCGAAGATGGACACCCAACCCATGCCCAGTCCTTCGGCGCGGGCGGCCAGCCACAGATTCTGGATCGCGCAGGAGACCGAAGCCAGATCCATCTGCGGGAGGGTGCGCCGCCCGAACACGTGACCGCCCCGGTCGTCACCCAGGGCGACGACGAGCAGCTCGGCGCACTCCAGGATGCCCTCGACCTTGAGCGCGAGGAACTCTTCACCGCGCGCACCCAGCGCCTGCGAGGTCCGCGCGCGTTCGGCGTCCACCAGGTCGCGGATGCGCCGCCGTAAGCGTCCGTCGGTGATGCGGAGGAAGCGCCACGGCTGCATCAAGCCCACGCTCGGCGCGGCGTGCGCCGCGTGCAGCAGGCGTGCCAGCGTCTCTTCGGGTATCTCGGAGCCCGGGACGAACCGGCGCATGTCGCGCCGTTCGGCGATCACGCGGTAGACCGCGCGGCGTTCCTCGAGGCTGAACGCATGCTGGCTCACGCGGTCAGCTTAGGCGTCCCGAGCGAGCGGTCGCTATTGGAAACGGTTATCGTTATCGCTGTGCTGCCCTCCCGCTTCGCTCGCGCCATCACCATCGGTGTCGCGGCGGCCACGTCGTTCGGCACGGCCGCCTGCGCGGGCGCCGGCGAGCGAGCAGCGTCACCGGAATCGGGTGGTGCCCCACCGTGCCCGGTCGCGCCGGTGGACGTCGTAGTCAGCGTCGACCAGTGGAGTGACATCGTGTCCGAGCTCGGCGGTGCGTGCGCGCGCGTGACCACGGTGCTGGCCAGCTCGGCGGTAGACCCGCACGATTTCGAGCCTGCACCATCGGATGCCGCGAAATTCGAAGGCGCCCAGCTCATCGTCCTCAACGGCGGCCACTACGACGAGTGGGCGTCGAAGCTCGCCGCCAGCACGGCACCCGAAGCGCCCGTCGTCGATGCCCTGGCGGTCGCCGGTGCGACGAACCACGCGAACCCGCACGCCTGGTACGACCCGGCGGCGGTGACGGCCGTCGCGGACGCCGTCAGCGGCCGCCTGCGCGAGCTCTCGCCCGGCGCCGCGGGCTACTACGCCGAGCGGCGCACCGCGTTCGCCGGAGCTCTGCGGCCGTACGATGAGCTCATCGACTCCATCAAGGCCCATGCCTCCGGCAAGACCTATGCGGCCACCGAGCCCGTGTTCGACGACATGGCGGCGGCTTTGGGGCTCGGCAACCGCACCCCGCGTGGCTATCAGGTCGCGTCGGCCAACGGAACCGAACCCTCGCCCGCCGATCTCGACGCCTTTCTTCAGCTGCTCAGTGACCGGGCAGTCGACGTGCTGGTCTACAACGTGCAGACCGAAGGTGCTGTGCCGCAACAACTTCGGTCCGCAGCCGAACAAGCGGGAGTCCCGGTGGTCGACATCACCGAGACGGTGCCGCCTGACACCGACTCGTTCGAGAGCTGGCAGGTCGGCCAGTTGACCGCACTGCGCGAGGCGCTCGGTGTCGCCTGACGCCGATCAGGTCGCGCTGGCCTTCGACGACGTCAGCGCGGCGCGCGGCGGACGGCTGATCTGGTCGGAGGCCACCTTCGAGGTGCCTGCGGGCGGCATCGTCGCAGTCATCGGGTCGAACGGCGCGGGCAAGACCACGCTGCTGCAGATCGTGCTCGGCCTGATCCCACCGGCGTCCGGGCACGTCCGGGTGTTCGGCGAGCCGGCCGGCGCGCTCAACAAGGCGATCGGCTACGTCCCGCAGAACTATGCGTCGGCTTCGGGCGAGGCGATCCGCGCGCGTGACGCCGTCATGCTCGGACTCATCGGGCACCGCTGGGGTTTCGGCCGCCCCAGCCGCGACGACAACCGGCGCGTCGACGAGGTGCTCGCCGCCGTCGACGCGACCGCAGTGGCCCACAAGCGACTTTCCCAGCTCTCCGGTGGCCAGCGGCAGCGGGTCGCGTTGGCCGAGGCACTGGTCTCCAAACCCCGAATGCTGATCCTCGATGAGCCGCTGGCGGCGCTCGACCTGCGCAGCCAGCGCGAGATCGTCGGTGTCCTCGAGCGGGTCAACGCGAAGTTCGGTGTCACGATCCTCGTCGTCGCGCATGACCTCAACCCGCTGCTCGGTGTCTTGACGAGCGCCATCTACCTGCTCGACGGGCACGCACACTTCGACACCCTCGACGGCGTCGTCGACGAGACGCTGCTGAGCCACCTCTACGGCACCCGGGTGGAAGTCGTGCACACCCCGCAGGGCGAGCTGTACATGCGGAGGACGTGATGAACACGACGATCGTCGCGCTGGGCTACCAGGAGAACTGGTGGCACATCCTCACCTCGGCCTTCATGCGCAACGCGTTGATCGGCGGCACGATCGTCGCGCTCGCCGCCGGCCTCATCGGTTACTTCGTCGTCGTGCGCAACACCGCGTTCGCCGCCCACGCGCTCGCCCATATCGGACTGCCCGGCGCGACGGGCGCGGTGCTGGTCGGCATCCCCGTGGCCGTGGGGCTGGGGGTGTTCTGCATCGGCGGCGCGCTGGTGATCGGCGCGCTGGGCCGCCGCGCGGCCGACCGCGAAGTCGCGACCGGCACCGTGCTGGCCATGGCGACCGGCCTCGGGTTGTTCTTCAACTCCCTGGCGACCAAGAGCTCGAGCACCATGACCAACGTGCTGTTCGGCAACCTCCTGGCCATATCCGCCCAGCAGATCACGATGTTCGCGGTGCTGCTGGCGGTGCTGGCGCTGTGCGTCGCGATGATCTACCGGCCGCTGCTGTTCACCTCGGTCAACGCCCAGGTCGCCGACGCGAAAGGGGTTCCGGTACGGACCTTGTCGGTGGCGTTCATGGCGCTGCTCGGCCTGGCGGTGACGATGGCCGTGCAGGCAGTCGGCACACTGCTGCTGTTCGCGCTCGTCGTCACTCCCGCTGCCGCCGCGATCATGCTGACACCACGCCCGGGCACCGCGATCGCGCTCTCGACGGGGTTCAGCCTGGCGGCGGTGTGGGCGGGCCTCGGGCTGTCGGCGATGTTCAACGCACCGCCGAGCTTCGTGATCGTCACTGTCGCGTGCAGCGTCTGGGCGGTGGTGTGGGCCGCGCAGCGCGGCCTCAAGAAATCCGCCGATCGGGTGCTGGTCACCTGAGCCCGGCGCCTCTTGGGCTACGCTCCGAGAGCATGCCGAGGAGTTCGACGCCGAGACGGCGTGCCACCCTGGCTTCTCTGGCTGCGGAACTGAAGGTTTCGCGAACCACGATCTCCAACGCCTACAACCGGCCCGACCAGTTGTCCGCAGATCTGCGCGAGCGGGTGCTCGCCACCGCCAAGCGCCTCGGTTACCCCGGCCCGGACCCGGTGGCACGGTCGCTGCGCACCCGCAAGGCGGGCGCGGTGGGGTTGATGATCACCGAACCGCTGAACTACTCGTTCAGCGATCCGGCAGCGCTCGATTTCGTTGCCGGCCTGGCCGAGTCATGCGAAGCCGCCGGACAGGGGCTGCTGCTCGTCGCGATCGGCCCCAACCGCAGCGTCAGCGACGGCACCGCGGCGGTACTCGCCGCCGGGGTGGACGGTTTCGTGGTGTACTCCGCCTCCGACGACGACCCGTACCTTGCGGTCGTGCAGCAGCGCCATCTCCCGGTGGTGGTGGTCGACCAGCCCAAGGACGTCCCGGGCGCGTCGCACATCTGCATCGACGACCGGGCGGCGATGCGCCGGCTCGCCGAACACGTTGTGGCGCTGGGGCATCGCGAGATCGGCCTGCTGACGATGCGGCTGGGCCGCGACCGGCCGCGAGGCGGAGCAGGCCCGACGGTGGCCGACCCGGAGCGGCTGCAGACACCGCACTTCCACGTCCAGCGGGAGCGGATGGCGGGCGTGCGCGACGCCTTGGCCGCGGCCGGGATGGACCCGGCGTCGCTGACCGTGGTGGAAAGCTATGAGCACCTGCCCACTTCGGGCGGGGCAGCCGCCGAGGTCGCGCTGAATGCCAATCCGCGACTGACCGCGTTGATGTGCACCGCCGATGTGCTTGCCCTCTCGGCGATGGACCATTTGCGGGCGCGCGGAATCTACGTGCCGGGACAAATGACGGTCACCGGCTTCGACGGCGTGCCCGAGGCGCTACGGCGTGGCCTGACGACCGTGGTTCAGCCCAGTATCGAAAAGGGCCGTCGCGCTGGGCAATTGCTGCACCACCCACCACGCACCGGGCTGCCGGTGGTCGAGGTCCTGGAAACCGAAGTGGTACGCGGTCGCACGGCGGGCCCGCCGGCCTAGTCTTTCCGCCGAACACCGAGCAGAAACTTCAGCGCGTCGGCCACGTCTTCCGGCGACTCCACCCGGTGGGCCGCGAGCGTCTCACCGTCGCCGACCTTGACGCCGACATCGCCGTCGCGCAGTCGGCGGAACACCTTCTCGTCGGTGACATCATCCCCGAAAAACACTACGGCCGTTGCCTTTTCCTGCGCGCGCACGATGTCGACAGCTTCGCCCTTGTCGGTCTCGATCACCGCGAACTCCAGCACGGCTTTTCCTTCGGTGAGCTGTGCATCCCACTCCTGACAAGCCTGGCGAGCCGCGGTCAACGCCGCTTCACCGTCCGCGGGCGAGGCGTTTCGCACGTGCAGCGCGACGCTGGCCGGTTTGGTTTCGACGCTGACGCCGGGCTTGTCGGCGGCGATCGCTTGCAGTCCCGCCGTGATCCGTTGCAGCAGGCCGGTGTCGACGTCGTGTGCGAAGCCGGTGTCGAACTCCGCGCCGTGGCTGCCGACGAGATGCACCGTCGCCGCCATCCCGGACAGATCGCGCAGCACCTCCAGCGCGCGGCCGGAAACCAACGCGGCCGACGTGTGCGGTAACTCGGCCAGTGCGACCAGGGCGTCGGCGGCGTCGGCGAGCGGTCGGGCGTCCTCGGGGTTGCTGACGATCGGCGCCAACGTGCCGTCGAAGTCGGAGGTGACCAGCAGTCGCGGGGTCGCTGCGACCGATGTGAGCGCACTCTGCAGATCCGCTGGCAGCACGCCTAGATCTTAGGGTGCTCGCCGTCGCCGATCAGCAGTCGCACGGCCAGGTCCAGTCGCTTGCTGACGTCGGTGGCCGACGCCCGCCGCGTCAACCAGGCGAGCAGATTCGACAACCAGACGTCGGAGATGACGCGCGCGATGTGGTACTGGTCCTCGGTCGGCTCTCCGTCGCTCATCGCGCGCGCGAACATCGAGTCCATCAGCTTGCCGACATGGTCGACCTCGCCGGCCGCCGACGCGTCGGCGAACACGAACGCGCGTGTCATCGCCTCGGTCAGCAGCGGGTTGCGCTGCATCGCGCGGTTGAGCTTGCCCACCATGATGTTGAGCCGTTGATAGGGCGTGCCACCGGACAGCGCCGCGCGGTCCGTCTTGGCGTCGATGCGCTCGAACTCGCGTCCCAGCGCGGAGACCAGGAGATGAACCTTCGACGGGAAATACCGGTAGAGCGTGCCCACCGCGACGTCGGCACGCTCGGCGACGGCCCGCATCTGGACGGCTTCGTAGCCGCCTTTGGAGGCGATGGCCAGCGTGGCGTCCAGGATCCGCTTGCGGCGTTCGCGTTGTGCCTCGGAGCCGAGCTCGGACTCGGACAGCACCGCCACGTTCATCACCTGGCGCGGTCGCGAATCCGACCCCGAAGCCGGGCTGGCGGGTGCTGACTGGGACGGGCCGGACATGCGGCGGGCAACTCCTTCGTCGTGCGTTCGCGTTTGGAAACGATACGCATGCCGATCCTCTTTTTCTCACTTCGGTGCCCCCGTTGGCACCGACGTGTCCTGCTCGGATGACGGTCGACTTGACGTTCGATCGCTGGCACTATTAGAACACGTTCTAGTGAGGAGCACCGTCTTCTCACCCAATCGCTAGGAGTGGACGGTGTCGCTCGCATCCCCGGAGACCAGCGCCGACGAGCAGTCGGCCGTACGGGAACTCGTACGTGACTGGGCGGCAGCCTCGAGTGCCGCCGCGGCGGCGCGCGACGTCGAGCAGGGACAGTCGGACGCCTGGCGCCAGCCCTATTCGGGGCTGGCCCAACTCGGCATCTTCGGTGTCGCGTTGCCCGAGGAGCACGGCGGCGCGGACGGCACCGCCGACGACCTGTGCGCAATGGTCGACGAGGCGGCCGCCGCGCTGGTGCCGGGACCCGTCGCCACGACCGCGCTGGCGACGCTGGTGGTCGAGCAGCCCGAGGTGTTGGAGGCGCTCGCGTCGGGGGAGCGGGTCGCCGGGGTCGCGCTGAGTGCGGACGTGCACTCGGCGGACGGCCGCGCCTCGGGCAGCGCGGACTTCGTGCTCGGCGCCGACGCGGCCGGCGTGCTCGTGCTGCCGGCGGGGGACGGTTTCGTTCTGGTCGACGCAAGCGCGGACGGCGTCTCGGTCGAGCCGCTGCAGGCCACCGACTTCTCGCGGCCGCTGGCCCGGGTGGTGCTCGACGGCGCGCCGGCCGAAGCGATCAGCGCGTCGCCGCAGCGCGTGGTCGACATCGCCGCGGTCGTCATGGCGGCAGAAGCCGCCGGGGTGGCCCGCTGGGCGTTGCAGACGGCAACGGAGTACGCGAAGGTGCGCGAGCAGTTCGGCAAGCCGATCGGCAGTTTCCAGGCGATCAAGCACATGTGCGCCGAGATGCTGCTGCGCTCCGAGCAGGCCTCGGTTGCCGCCGGCGACGCGGCGAGGGCGGTTGCCGAGGGCGACGAGCGGCAATTGTCGATCGCCGCGGCCGTGGCTGCAGCCGTCGGGATCGACGCCGCCAAGGCCAACACGAAAGACTGCATCCAGGTGCTCGGCGGCATCGGCATCACCTGGGAGCACGACGCACACCTGTACCTGCGTCGCGCCTACGGAATCGGGCATTTCCTCGGCGGGGCACAGCGGTGGTTGCGCCGGGTGTCAGCGTTGACGCAACAAGGCGTGCGCCGCGAACTGCGCATCGAGCTGGACTCGGTGGCCGATCGGCAGCCCGAAATCGCTTCTGCCGTAACCGAGATCGCGGCACTTCCGGTGGAGAAGCAGCAGGCCGCACTCGCCGACGCGGGGCTGCAGGCGCCGCACTGGCCCAAGCCGTACGGGCGGGGCGCCGGCCCGGCCGAGCAGCTGCTGATCGACCAGGAGCTGGCCAGAGCCGGTGTCGTGCGACCCGACCTGGTGATCGGATGGTGGGCGGCGCCAACGATTCTCGAGCACGGCACCGAAGAGCAGATCGAACGGTTCGTGCCCGCCACGCTGCGGGGCGAGTTGCTCTGGTGCCAGTTGTTCTCCGAGCCCGGTGCGGGTTCCGACCTGGCGGCGTTGCGCACCAAGGCCGTTCGCGTCGACGGCGGCTGGAAGCTGACCGGCCAGAAGGTGTGGACGTCGGCGGCGCACAAGGCGGCGTGGGGCGTGTGTCTGGCCCGTACCGATCCCGAGGCGCCGAAGCACAAGGGCATCACCTACTTCCTGGTCGATATGTCCTCGCCGGGCATCGACATCCGGCCACTGCGGGAGATCACCGGCGACAACCTGTTCAACGAGGTGTTCTTCGACGACGTCTTCGTGCCCGACGAGATGGTCGTGGGGCAGGTGAACGACGGCTGGCGGTTGGCACGCACGACGCTGGCCAACGAGCGGGTGGCGATGGCGGCGGGCACCGCGCTCGGCAATCCGATGGAGGAACTGCTCGAGCAGATCGCGAAGCTGGACTTCGACGTGGCCGGTCAGGACAAGCTCGGCGCGCTGATCGTGGCGGCGCAGGTCGGCTCACTGCTGGACCGCAAGATCGCCGAACTCGCTCTCGGCGGCCGGGATCCGGGCCCGCAGGCCAGCGCGCGCAAACTGATCGGCGTGCGTTACCGGCAGGCGCTGGCGGAGCTGAGGATGGAACTGTCCGAGGGCGGCGGCGTCGTCGAGAACGACACGGTGTTCGAGTTCCTCAACACCCGCTGCCTGACCATCGCCGGTGGAACCGAACAGATCCTGCTCACCCTCGCCGGTGAGAGGCTGCTGGGACTCCCGCGCTAGCTGAACGCGGCTTGCGCGCAGGCGTCGGGCGAGGTGATGTTCACCCCGGCGTAGACCACCTGGATGTGCGAGCACACGATCAGCGGGACGTCGGTCCGCGGTCCACCGGTGCGCTGGTCGACCGGCCAAGCGGTCCCGTGGAACTGGAACTTGTCCGGCGGCCCGCCGCCGAAGTAGATGGTCGTGAACTCCACGTCGGTGAGGGACTTGAACGACCGGGTGTTCGGTGCATTGAAGGTGAAGTTGATGTACACGCCGCGATCCATGGTCCGCAGCGTGGTGGTCTGGCGCGCCCACAGGTCACCGGGGAACCCCAGCACGTCCGGACCCCTGCGCAGGTTGGCTCGGGTGTCGAACAGGCACTTGGCTTCGGCCGCGATGCAGTTGGCGGTCGAGTGCATCTCGAGTGCGGTGCCGGGATCGACGGGTACTGACGAGTCCGCGGTGTCGACCGCCGCGGCCGCCGACGGGCTGAAGAGCGCGAGCGTCAACCACATCGCCGATACCGCCGCCAGAACGCCGGCACACCGCTTCACAGTTTGCTCCCTCCGCGTGTGGCGAATGCTAGCCCGCGCGCTATTCGTCGTAGGTGACTTCGACCGAATCCGATCGCGGCTTGGCCTGGCAGCCGAGAATCAGGCCCTCGTCGAGATCGGCCTGCTCGAGCACATCGTTGACGTCCATCTCGACCTCGCCGTTCTTCTTCAGCACCGCGCATGCGCCGCAATGGCCTTCCCGGCAGGAGAACGGGGCGTCGAGACCCTTGTCCAGCAGGACGTCGAGCAGCTTGGCGTTGCGGGGCCACCGAATTTCGTGCTGCTCGCCGTCGAGGGTCACGATCGCCGTGGCCGGGCCTTCGTCGCTGTCGTCCTCCTCGATGACCACGGCGGCGAACGGGTCGGAGTCCAGCGACTTGAACACCTCGATGTGCACCCGGTCGGCGGGCACTCCGGCGCCCTTGACCGCCTCCTCCGCCGCGGCCATGAACGGGCCCGGCCCGCAGATGTAGGCGTCATGGCCGGCGTAGGGGGTGAGCAGACCGGTCAGCGCCGTCGCATTCGGCAGCCCCTGGATCGTTTCCAGCCAGTGCACGACGACGAACCGCTCGGGGTGCTTCTCGCTCAGCTCGCGCAACGCGGGCCCGAAGATCACCGAGTTCTCGTCGCGGTTGGCGTAGATCAGCACCACCCTGCCGCTGCCCTCGGCCAGCGCCGACTTGCAGATCGACATCATCGGCGTGATCCCGGAACCCGCGGCCAGCAGCAGGAAATCGGTGTCGAGCGTCTTCGGTACGAAGGTGCCCGACGGCGCGAGCACATGAATCTTCATCCCGGCGTGTGCGTGGTCGCACAGCCAGTTCGAGGCATAGCCGTCGGCGGTGCGCTTGACCGTGACGGTCAGCCGGTCGTCGGTGAACGGAGAGCTGCACAGCGAGTAGCAGCGCGCCACGGAGCCGGTGCGCTCGCTCGGCACCCGAAGGGTGAGGAACTGCCCCGGCGCGTACCGCAGGCGCTCGGCCGGGATGTCCGTCCCCTTCGGGACTGTGAACACCAGCGAGCGCGCGTCGGCGGTCTCCTCGACGACGTCGGCAAGCTCGAGCTCGAGCACGTGGCTGCCGAGCGGCTCGTCGGTCACTTTCGCGTCCACCTTTCACATCACCGGGCCAGTAACTAGAACAGGTTACAGAAATGCATGTGTGCAGGTCCAGCCGTCACAGGTATGCCCTACTCGACACGAATCGTAACGTGTTCTAATCTGACGGCTAAGCGATTCACGCTTGCGCCAGTGCTCATCGCAGTCCGTCCGATCGGGAGGCACATCAGTGACGTCCATTGAACAGCGTGACGCGCAGTCGGTCCTAGCCGGGATCGATGATCTCCTGCCGCTGATCGCCAAACGTGCGCAGGCAACCGAAGACCTGCGCCGCATTCCCGACGAGACGATCGCAGAGCTCAACGAGGTCGGTTTCTTCAAGCTGCTGCAGCCGCAGCAGTGGGGCGGCCTGCAGTGCGATCCGACGCTGTTCTACGAGGCTGTGCGCCGGCTCGCGAGTGCCTGCGGCTCCACGGGCTGGGTCAGCTCGATCATCGGCGTGCACAACTGGCATCTGGCGTTGTTCGACCAGCAGGCCCAGGAAGAGGTCTGGGGCGACGACCCGGCCGTGCGGATCTCCTCGTCGTACGCGCCAATGGGTGCGGGCACCGTCGTCGACGGCGGCTACATCGTCAACGGGTCCTGGAACTGGTCGTCCGGATGTGACCACGCCACTTGGACTTTCGTCGGTGGGCCGGTGATCAAGGACGGCAAGCCGGTGGACTTCGGCAGCTTCCTGATCCCGCGCACCGAGTACGAGATCGACGACGTGTGGCATGTGGTCGGTCTCAAGGGCACCGGCAGCAACACGCTCAAGGTCAAGGACGTGTTCGTGCCCCGGCACCGGTTCCTGTCCTACAAGGCGATGAATGACCGCACCGCGGGCGGCCTGCAGAACAACACCGCGCCGGTCTACAAGATGCCTTGGGGCACAGTGCATCCCACCACGATCTCGGCACCGATCGTCGGTATGGCCTACGGCGCCTACGACGCCCACGTCGAGCATCAGGGCAAGCGGGTGCGCGCGGCGTTCGCCGGCGAGAAGGCGAAGGACGACCCGTTCGCGAAGATCCGGATCGCCGAGGCTGCCAGTGACATCGACGCCGCCTGGCGCCAGCTGATCGGCAACGTCGGCGACGAGTACGCGTTGTTGACCGCAGGTCAGGAGATTCCGTTCGAATTGCGTGCCCGCGCCCGCCGCGACCAGGTTCGGGCGACCGGACGTGCGATCGCCTCGATCGACCGGCTCTTCGAGGCGT
>NZ_LZKP01000053.1 GCF_001672895.1 Mycobacterium sp. E740 | reverse complement strand
CGCCGCCACCATGGCGGTGAGCAGTCGACTGCGCTTTGGCCTGCGCATACGTAACCTCCCAGTCGCTGAACTCCAACCAGTGTGGCATAGGACCGGAATCGCTCAGTGTCCTCAGGACCTCCGGTGGCAGGCTGGTCGAATGATTGTGGCCTTCAGCGTGAGTCCGATCGGCGGAGATGACAGTGTTGGCGACGCGGTCGCCGAGGCGGTGCGGGTGGTGCGCGCGTCGGGGCTGCCGAACGAGACCAACGCGATGTTCACCAATCTCGAGGGTGACTGGGACGAGGTGATGGACGTGGTGAAACGCGCCGTCGAGGCGGTCGCTGCGGCCGCACCGCGCGTGAGCCTCGTGCTCAAGGCCGACATCCGGCCGGGCCACACTGGTCAGCTGACCGCAAAAGTTCAGCGGGTCGACGACGTGTTGGGCGGTTAGGAGCGCACCAGGCGCGCGATGGCCGCCGATGCCTCCGCCAGCTTGGTCTGAGCCTCTTCGCCACCCTCGGCGACGGCGTGGGACACGCAGTGGCCGAGATGTTCGTCGAGCAACCCGAGCGCGACGGACTGCAGCGCGCTGTTGACCGCGCTGATCTGGGTGAGCACGTCGATGCAGTACTTGTCGTCCTCGATCATCTTCGCGATGCCGCGAACCTGGCCCTCGATCCGACGCAGCCGCTTGGCGTAGTTGTCCTTCTGCTGCGAATAGCCGTGTGCTGCAGTCATTTCAGCCTTTCAGCAGTTGGTTCATCTCGCCGATTTCGGCTTGCTGCGTATCGACCATCGTCTGCGCGAGGCGTTTGGCGTCGACGTTCTCGCCGTTCGCGAGTTCGGCTTTGGCCATCTCGATCGCACCCTGGTGATGGCCGATCATCGACTGCAGCCACAGCGTGTCGAACTCGGCTCCCGACAGCGACTTGAGTTTGGCCATGGTGGCGTCGTCGACCATGCCCTGCATCGCGCCGTCGCCGTGTCCGCCGTGCCCGGAGCCGGATTCGGGGTTCTCGTTCCACTGCACGAGGAGCACCTTCATGGCCTGGATCTCGGGCCCCTGGGCGGAAGATATCTGCTCGGCGAGCGCCTTGACCTTCGGGTTCGTGGAGCGCTGCGGAACCAACTCCGAGAGGTCGACCGCCTGCTGATGGTGCGGGATCATGTTCGTCGCGAACGCGATGTCGTCGGCGTTGAACCCCGCCGGTTGACCGCTGATCGCGGGCTGGTCGGAAGGCTCGTGGTCGGTGTGACCGTCGGACGGCTGACTGCTACAGGCTGTCAGCAACAGCGCGGTGGTGAAGGCGATCAGGACAGCGGCGAGGCGAGTGATCAACGACGTCATGCGAGCGAGTCTACTGTATACCCCACCGGGGTATGCATAACGGTTTGGCCGGGCGAAACGCCAAAGGCATACTGGGTCGATGCCCTCACAGACTCCCGACACCTCTCGCCGGGCGGAGCCCGACATCAAGCCCCGCAGTCGCGACGTCACCGACGGCCTCGAGAAAGCCGCCGCCCGCGGCATGTTGCGCGCGGTGGGTATGGAGGACGACGACTTCGCCAAGCCGCAGATCGGCGTCGGGTCGTCGTGGAACGAAATCACGCCGTGCAACCTCTCGCTGGACCGGCTGGCCAAGGCGGTCAAGGACGGCGTGCACGCCGCCGGCGGGTTCCCGATGGAGTTCGGCACCATCTCGGTGTCCGACGGCATCTCGATGGGCCACGAAGGCATGCACTTCTCGCTGGTGTCCCGCGAGGTCATCGCCGACAGCGTCGAGACGGTGATGATGGCCGAACGTCTCGACGGTTCGGTGCTGCTGGCCGGATGCGACAAGTCGCTGCCCGGCATGCTGATGGCCGCCGCCCGCCTCGACCTGGCCAGCGTGTTCCTCTACGCCGGGTCGATTCTGCCGGGCAAGGCCAAACTGTCCGACGGCACCGAGATGGACGTCACGATCATCGACGCGTTCGAAGCGGTCGGGGCGTGCGCGCGCGGGTTGATGTCGCGCGAGGACGTCGATGCGATCGAGCGCGCGATCTGTCCTGGCGAAGGCGCCTGCGGGGGCATGTACACCGCGAACACGATGGCTTCGGCCGCCGAGGCTCTCGGGATGTCGCTGCCCGGTTCCGCTGCACCGCCGGCCACGGACCGCCGCCGCGACGGTTTCGCCCGCCGGTCGGGCCAGGCGGTGGTGGAGCTGCTTCGCCGCGGTATCACCGCACGCGACATCATGACGAAGGAGGCGTTCGAGAACGCGATCGCCGTGGTGATGGCGTTCGGCGGTTCAACCAACGCGGTCCTGCACCTGTTGGCGATCGCCCATGAAGCCAACGTCAAGTTGACCCTCGATGACTTCACCCGCATCGGGCAGAAGGTGCCGCATCTGGCCGACGTGAAGCCGTTCGGCAAGCACGTCATGTTCGATGTCGACCGCATCGGCGGCGTTCCGGTCGTGATGAAGGCGCTGCTGGATGCTGGTCTGCTGCACGGTGATTGCTTGACGGTCACCGGTCAGACGATGGCCGAGAACCTTGCGCACATCGCGCCGCCCGACCCCGACGGCAAGGTGCTGCGTGCATTGGCCGATCCGATCCATCCGACCGGGGGCATCACGATCCTGCACGGGTCGCTGGCGCCGGAAGGCGCGGTGGTCAAGTCGGCAGGTTTCGATTCGGACGTGTTCGAAGGCACGGCAAGGGTTTTCGAACGCGAGCGGGCGGCGCTGGATGCGCTGGAGGACGGCACGATCCAGGCCGGCGACGTCGTGGTCATCCGTTACGAGGGACCGAAGGGCGGTCCGGGTATGCGCGAGATGCTCGCGATCACCGGCGCGATCAAGGGGGCGGGGCTCGGCAAGGATGTGCTGCTGATGACCGACGGCCGGTTCTCTGGTGGCACGACCGGTCTGTGCGTCGGTCACGTGGCACCCGAAGCGGTCGACGGTGGTCCCATCGCGTTCGTCCGCGACGGTGACCGCATCCGACTCGACGTCGGCGCGGGCACCTTGGACGTGCTGGTCGATCCCGACGAATTCGAAACGCGCAAGGCAGGTTTCGAGCCGCTGCCGCCCGTCTACACCACCGGCGTGCTGGCCAAGTACACCAAGCTGGTGCACTCGGCGGCGACGGGCGCGGTCTGCAGCTAGCCCACCATGCGGGCGATCCGCTGTAGTGCGATTGCGCAGACCGGCAGGTAAGCGGTCGCCCATCGCGGTGCGCTCATCCAGGCCAGGCAGCCGTCGTCGCGCGGATCGACGCCATGGCGAGTCGCGTTGACGCCCAGCACCTGCCAAGCCCACCGGCGGCCGTCGTCGAATTCGGTGATCTCGAACGCTATCGGGACGAGTAACGGCGTCCAGACCTTGCCCCGCGCGCCGAGGCGCAACGGTCCGGCCTCGGACAATTCGGCGCCCAGAACGGTCGGCCCCCACTTCGGCCAAACCTCGATGTCTGTCAGCACATTCCACACCGCGTCAGCCGGCGCCGGAATCACACGCTGGACCGTCGGCATGCCCTCACGCAGGGTGATGTTCATGGCCGGACGAGATAGATGTTCATGGCCGGACGAGATAACCGCGTCGGCATGGGTTCAAACGCGCCGGTGTCGGTGACCGATCTAGTTCGTTGACGGTGGTGGTTGTGGTTGGAAGGGTTCGTACCACCACCAGTCGGCGCGTTCACCGAGGGGGCCGCTCCATGGTGGGACGGCTAGTGGGGGTTTGTCCGGTGGGTGGGCCAGTGAGCCGGGGTCCAGCGGTTCGCCGTCGCGGTCGCTGACGGTGAGTTGGTCGGCGGGTCCGGTGATGGTGATCTCGCCGCGGTGATGCATCCGATGGTGATGCGGGCACACCAGCACCAGGTTGTCCAACTCGGTGGGGCCGCCGTCTTCCCAGTGCCGGATGTGGTGGGCGTGCAGACCGCGCGTGGCGTTACAGCCGGGCACCCGACAGGTGCGGTCGCGGTACTCCAGCGCGCGGCGCAGCCGACGGCTGATCACCCGCGTCGAGCGCCCGGCGCCGATGGGCTGCCCGCGCCGCTGCACCCACACCTCACAGTCGGTGTCACACAACAGGTATTGCCGATCAGCTTCGGACAGGACCGGGCCCAGGTGCGGCCACGCGGCGCGCTTGTCGGCATCGAGATGCACGATCACCGTCGTGTGCTGACCATGCGGGCGGCGCGCCACCTCACCGTCCCACCCGGTCTGCACCATGCGCATAAACGCATCGGCCAGGGTGGGAAACGGCGCCCGGACCGCCGAGTCACCCTGCAACCGGCGCTGATGATCCTCCCCAGGACTGTCAGGTCCGTGGTCGGCGATGTGCTCGTTGATCAACGCCTCCCGGTGCGACTGCAGCGCCGCATCCAGCTTGGCGGCCTCGATGTTGGGCAGCGTGATCCGATACGTGCTGAACTGCTCGCCGGCGGTCTTGGTGATCGACCGCTCGGGATCCGGTGTGGGCGGCTTCGGGCGCGGCTCCAGCCCGATCGCATACCGCAACTGGCTGACCGTGGCCGCCGACGCCAGCTGCGCGTAATGCTCATCCGAACCCGCGGCGGCGTGCTTGGCGATCACACCGACCTGATCCAACGACAACCGGCCCGCCCGCAACTGCGCGGTGCAGCGCGGAAACTCGGAAAACCGGTCCGCGACCGCGGTCACCGTCTTGGCGCTCGCCGTCGACATGCCCAACTTCCAGGCGACCAACGCCTGCACCGACCGCGCCCCGGTGATCCCCCACAAGCCGTCACGATCAAGCTCGGCGACGATCTCCACAATGCGCCCATCAATCGCATTGCGCTGCCCCGCCAACTCCGCCAACTCCTCGAAACACCCCTCAAGACGCTCCCGCGGACTCACCCCAGCGGCGTCGGGAGATGCGGTCAAGGACATAGCCGCATCATGACAGCAGGGTCCGACAAGTCCGGAGAACTCTGATCAGTTGGGCGGATCGATGGGTGTCACCGAGATGGGCAGCCGGTGGGTGCCTGGTCCTTCACCGGGACATCCGGCGCCCTCGGTGACGAGGGTGCGCTCGCCGAAGAAGCTGCCGTCGGGATTCGGGATCAGGTAGTCCGAGCGCTCGGCCGTCACGGCGCTGTTGGGGTCGCTGCGATTGCAGAAATAGGGATATCGACCACTGGTTTCCCAACGGTCATTGCTCCATCGATACTCGTAGGCCAAGGGAGCGCCTGGATTGCGGGCATGGTCGTCGGTGTTGTCGAGCGTTGCGACACAACCGTTCACGTCACAATGAGTGGTGAACGGAACGGGCACGGTGAGTGGGTTCATCGGCGTCGGCGCACCGTTGAACGTCTGCTTCGAGAAGTCGATGAAGAGGTTGTAGTAGCCGTACAACGGCGGTGGTTCAACGCGATTCGCGTGAGCCATCGGCGACACGATCGACACGGCGCCGACGGCTATTACGCCGAACATGGACATCTTTCTCATCGTGCCTGATTAACACACGCGCATATCAGTCGTCGGCGAATCGACCAAACAGAGCGGGCAGGAACGCGGCCAGGTGGTTCATCTCTTGGGCGCAGTGCACCATCAAGTCGCGTGGATCCGGAAGTTGCCGCGCAGCAATGGGGCGCACTGCGTTGTCCGTCAACCGGTTTCCACGTCGTACCGCGACGTGGCGTCCACCCATCCAGAAGCGCGACCGCATTTCAGCGCCGCCGGGAACGGCCCGTACGTGGTGCACCAGCCAACCGACGTCGACGGGCAGGTTATCCGAGCCGAGACGCGCGCAGATCGCAACCGAGTCGCCCGTCACAGCGAGCCCGAGGACGGACGGTTCTACGAATCGAATCGCCGGACGCGAGAACGTCGATCCCAGGTACTCCTGCACGAGTGACGTGCGCCCGACGTAACCGCCGTCGCCGCCGCCGTCGGCCCACCGGGCGGACACGTGCGCGCGCGGATGCCAGAGCTTGTAGCGCCGGGAATCGCTGCCGTGCCAGCCGAACCACCATGTCCACATCGCGGGTGTCACGCCGGCCATGTCGGTGCGCACCGATACCTGAATGCCACCGTCGCGCACGGTGCCGTAACCGTTTTCGGTCTGCTGGTAGCCCTCGTCGAGCATCGCGCCAATGTCGTCGAACGCCGGAAGCGTGGGTCCGGCCTGGGGTCCGTGCTCTAACGCCGTTGCGACATGCCCTGGCAGAGTGGCCATTTGCGGGTTGAAGAACTCGGCGAACGGTGTGGCGAAGTCCTCGCGCCGGTAGCCGAGGTAGCCGTCGCGTGCCACCTCAGACCCTTCCCATCCAGCCATGGAAGAGGCCGTCGGGGTCGTATCGTGCGCGGGCGCCGTCGAGGCGGCTCATGCTCGCATCGGTTGCGAACTTGGCGGGCCGCTGGCCGAGATTCTCGTCGGCGAGTTGAATTCCCGTGGCGAGGTGCGCCATCGCGGCCATGTTCGAGCGTGCCCAGTCGGCGTAGCGACCGTCGTCCTGCGGGTCGCGCCACACCGTGTAGAGCGCGAGGTAGATCTCGTCCTCGAGGCTGTAGGCCATGTCCTGGCGCGGCGGCGACGGGCCCCAGTTGAGCCAGAGGAAATGCGACGGATGCGGCGGGAGGGTCTCGATGATGCGCCGGATGCCCGGCAGTAGTTGGTCGGCCGTCGCCGACGTCCACATGTTGTCGGCGGCGTAGCGGTATCCGGTCGGGTAGTTGCTCATGACCGCCTCGTACCAAGTCGCGAGTTCGGTTGGTGCATAAGGCGCCGCGATGATCGAGCGGTCGCGAACGGGGCAGGTGTCCAAGAGTGCAAGCGCCTGGATCGCCTCATCCTCGGACTCGGCGAACACGGGCGAAGCCATCACGATCGCCGGCTGGTCCAGACCGGCGCCGGGAACGCTGCGCGAGGCGACGATCTGCAGCTCGACGCGGCGGTCCACGTCGGCGCCGATTGCTCGCGCCCACGTGAAGATCTCGTCCGCGAGCTCGATCGGATAGACATACAGGCTGCTGCCGCAGATCGCGGGACGCCGATACAGCTGGAGATGAAACGCAGTGACCACGCCGAAAAGCCGGGGCCGGCTCCCCTTGCGGCCCAATACATCTCCGGGTGAGAGTCCGCGCTGCAGTGGATATGCTCGCCGCCGGCGGTGACCACGTCGACACCGATGACGCTCTCGCAGGCCGGGCCGAGCACGCGGCTGTTCCAGCCGTAGCCGCCCTGCAGAAGGTAACCGCCGATGCACACACCCTTGCAGTGGCCGGCCGGAAAGAACAAGCCTTGGGCTTCGAGTTCGGCCGCCAGGACACTGCCGCCCTTGCCTGGTCCGACGACGGCGGTCAGGTTCTCGGTGTCGATTGCACAGTCATCAAGGTGGCTGACGTCGAGCAGCATCCCCCCGTCGCGCACGTGGTTGCCCGACCAACTGTGGCCCCCGGACCGCACGCCGACTTTCATCTGATGGGCGGCGGCGTGGCGGATTGCAGTCACGACGACGCCCGCGTCGTGGGCTTGCACGATGACGTCGGGATAGCGGTCCGGAGTGCGGGCATTCCATACTGTCGCGCGGCGGGCGGTCTCGTAACCGTCGTCACCGCGCTGGAACGTGCGGCCGTCGGGTAGGACCATCGCAAACCCCTTGATTCGCATCGCGGATCTTTCGAGCCGCTATCCGGATCAATATAGTGAGGGCGTGACGGATCCGGAAGCGATTCGGCGAACTGGCGGTCGCGACGACGGCATCCAGGTGCTGCGTCGGGCGGCGGCGGCGCTCGACGAGATCGGGGCTGAGCCGGGCCGGTTGCGCCTGGTCGACCTGGGCGAGCGGTTGGGACTCGCGAAGTCGACCGTGCGGCGACTGATGGTGGGGCTGATTGAGATCGGGTTCGCGAGTGCCGATGAGCAGGGCCGGTTCTCCCTCGGCGATCGCCTCCTAGGGTTGGGCGGCGCCGACACTGCGAGCCTTGCGTCACTGTTTCGGCCGACGTTGGAGGAACTGGGCTCGGCAACCGACGAGACGGTCGATCTGTCGGTGCTGCGGGGCAATCAGATGCTGTTCATCGATCAGGTGGAGTCGCCGCACCGCTTGCGCGCGGTGTCAGCGGTGGGCGTCCGATTTCCACTGGAGTCGACGGCTAATGGCCGTGCTGTGGCGGCTCTGCTGGACGGCCGTGCAGAGGTCGCGTTCGACCGCGACGAACACACCGCCGGCATCTCAGCCGCGGGAGTGGCCGGGCGGACCGCCGGAGGGCATGTGGTCGCGATCTCCGTGCCCGCGCCATCGGATCGGTTCGTCGCGCATGAGAAGCGGATCGTTGCGGCGCTGCGGGCTGCCGCCGCGGCCGCTCCGTGGTCGAGGTGATTTCGCTGATCAGGGTTTGACTCGCGCGACCGCGAAGCCGTCCCAACCTTTGGCGCCGACGGTCTGGATCGCGGCGGCTTCCAGGCGCGGGTGCTGGCCCATCATTTCGAGCATGTCCCGAACGGCGCGTGCCTGATGATCGTCGGGAGCCGGTTCGAGGACGCGCCCGAAGCGAGCGATGTTGTCCACCACGATGATCGAGTTCGGCTTACCGAGCTCGATCGCCCACTCGACGTAGGCGACGTTGTTCTCTTTGTCGGCGTCGATGAACGTGAGGTCGAAGATGTCGCCGCGCTCGCGCAGGGTCGGCAGGGTGTCGAGAGCGGCCCCGACGATGATCTCGACGCGGTCGGCTGCGCCTGCGTGGTCGAGGTTCTGGCGGGCGACGTCGGCATGGCGGGGCTCGTATTCGAGGGTGGTGACGCGGCCACTCGGCCCGACGCCGCGGGCAAGGTTGATGGTGCTGTAACCGGCGAGGGTTCCGATCTCGAGGACGCGGGTGGCGTGCGTGAGCGTCGTCAGAAGGTAGAGAAGCCTGCCGTGTTGAGCCGATACCTCGATGGCGGGCATGCCGGCTGCGTCAGCGGACTCGCGGGCCTTTTGTAGTGCGTCGTCTTCGGTATGAAGGAGGCGATCAAACAGGCTGTCGAGGGCTTTGGGATCGGGCTCGGCCACCTGCCGACGATAGCGAAGTCCGGCAAATGAGCGTTTGCCTTGGGATACAGGGCTATTTGCTGGCGGACGACTCTGGCGTCTTGCGGCGTGTGCTTAGAGCAAAAATTGCCGCGATTGAAGGTGATGCCCGTCGGGTAGCATTTGCCGCGAGACGCCGAAAGGGCATGCCAATCCGTCGGCGCGGGCTGATCGCTGTGCGGAGTGACAATGACTGAGACATTGCGGATCGACACCGGATTGGTGGTCGAGGCCGGTGGTCGACTGCAGGCTGTAGCTGCTGCTATCCCTGCGCCGCCGGAGTCGTACAGCCCGCCAGGCGGCGATGCGTTGTCGACGGCGATCGCCGCCAAGGTCGCAGAAGTGGTCGATCCGGTGATCGCTCAGCTGCCGATCACCAAAGAGGAATTGGCGAAGTACGCGCAGAACGTGGTGAACGCCGGCAACACCTATGACGAGGTCGATCGCCAGGTCGCCGAGCAGATCCTCAAGCGGGTTGAAGGCATGGACGACGCGAGCAACACGGGCGGCGGCCCGGGAGTGGCGTCATCAGCCGTGGGAACCGCCCAACAATCGGGCCCGATGGGCCAGATGGCGCAACCTTCGACCGGGACCGCACCGGAGATCGCCCTGTGAGCTACCCGCCACCGTCGGGAGGTCCGCCGCCAGGGAATTACGGCCCCGCGCAGGGGAATCCGGGCCAGGGGGCGCCACCTCAGCAGTCGTGGCCGCAGCAGCAGTGGTCGCCGGGTCCGGCGCCGAAGAAACGTGGCAATGGGTGGAAGTGGGCGCTGGGGGGAATTGCGCTGCTGGCAGTGATCGGAGTGACTGTCGCAGTGACGATCTCAGTCACGTCAGATGACGAGAACGGTGGCGACTCGAAACCGCGGGGCGAGACTTACGGACTGGCCAGCGCGAACGACACCGGGCCAGTCACCATCATCACAGAAGATCCGAGCTGTGCGGCTTGGGGACCGATTAACGATACGTTCGCCGACATCCAGAAGAAGGGCTGGAATAAGCGGGATCCGGCTATTCCTGCCTCGCGATGGAGTCCTGAACAGCAGGCGTCTTACGAAGAAGTCCGCCAGGGCGCACAAAACGCTGCTGATCAAACGACAGCGCTGGCAAAGATGACACCTAGTCGTGTCATGCGAGAACTATATGAGCAATTCATCGCCTACGCGCGCGCCTACAGCGACGCTATCCCAGCCTATGAGCCGGCCGACGAGAACTTGGCCCGCGTCATGATCAACAGTGGCGCAACTATCTACTTCATTTGCAATGCGATCCAGTCCCAGTCCGCTCAGGCCAGGGCGCCGCTAGTCAATCCATCGCCAGATACCAAAAAGGTTGCACCACTTGGGGATCCGTGGAGACCAAGCCGCTTCCTCTCTCATGGTGATTCGGTTTGCGGCGAATGGGCCAGCTTGCTTAGGGGGTTCGACGCGAGCACGGGAGCGTGGCAGAACCTTGATCCGGCCACTCCGGCGACTAGTTGGACTTCCGAGCAACGCGCAGTCGTCGAATCAGTAATACCTCAGATGACGCAATTTGCGGACCGCGCCGAAGAACTGGCCCGGGAGACAACCAATCCAGTCCTTCAGGACTTCGCCTTCCTTACTGCTCAATACCGGCGCGCTTATGCGAAGGCGCTACCTACTTATTCAGAGGCCGACTCATGGCTCACTTCGGCGTCGGCTAGCGCCGCCTCAACGATCTTCAACGCCTGCAAGGCGGCCGGATACTAGCGGTGAGTATCAACAGGCCGGATGACCCCTACGGGCTGACGGATAGTCCTGCTTGGCCGGAAGCTGACGAGGACATTCTGCGGCGATGTGCTGATGCGTTTGATAGCGCAGCAAGGTCCGTTGATACGCAGACCGACCGGGCCAAGAGTGCACGGGCAGATTTGTTCGGTGGCGCGGGACTGTGGTCGGGGTCATCTGCCGACGCCGCAGGCCGATCGCTAGACAGGCAGATCGCAAATCTGGAGGCTTTGCGGGAGAAGCTTATTACTGCATCGCAGTTATTCGGTGAATCCGCGGCCGCGACGATAAGCGCAAAAACGCAGATTTCGAATCTTGTTGAAGTCGCAACTACAATTCTCGATTGGGCCCGGACACATCCAGAAATTCCGGACGATGCGAAGCAAGCAGCAATCACCGCGGGTATCGACGCCATTCGGCGCCAGAACCTTTCGATCGTAGCGTCTGGGGCCGCGAAGATCTCCAAAAATTCAATTGCCACCACCACGGGTTCGGCATCGGCGGACGGTGTTCAGATGCTGCACGGGGGGAGTAAAAGTCAACATGACTCGCGGATCGTCCTGGCAAATAACACCGTCGAGCCGGAAGGCTTTGTGAGCACGCCCGGCGGAGGAGAGCAGGACCCTGCGAATAACCCTCCGCCGCCGGGTTCGAACGCCATCAACCCTGCTGGACGAGAAGAATCTCCAGCAGATGCGCCCTCAAATCCAGAAGCCGACCAGCAATCGGCCACGCCGTTAGACAACAGCGTAAGCCCCGCAGGCGCAATAGAAGCGCCCGGTGGTTCGCCAGCCGGCTACCCCGACTTCGGTCTTCCCGCCGTTTCTGGCGGAGGCAGCCATAGGGGTGCACCGTCCGCGCCTACCATAGGGACTCCAGCCAGCCCTCTATCCGGGTCATCCGGTGTTTCCGGCGCCACCGCGGCCCCGTCGCTGCCTTCCACACCGAGCACTCCCAGCACCGTGAATCCCCCTGCGGCGACGGCGAATCAAGCTCAACTGACCGACTTCCACCGCTCGATGGCCGATGCAGCCGCGAAAGTTGCTTCCCAGCCGCCCATTCCACCTCCTCAGCCTCCGACACCGCTGGCATCAGCACCCATCTCGCAGACGAACGCTTCGGTGCCGCTACCCGACGCTCCCCCGCCGCCGCAACCGTCCCCCACTCCGTCTGCCGCCGGCCCCAATTCCATGAACGCCCAAGCACCTATTCCTGCGCCCCCCTCGACAACGGCTGCGCCAACCCCGCCGATGCCACTCGGCCCCGCACCCACACCTTCGCCCGCCGCGCCCGTCGCTTCCGCCGGCGCAGCCGGACCCGCCATCCCGCCGGCCACCGTCGCCTCAGGCTCCAGTACCGTCGGCGCCCCTGCGCCCGTTCCGGTTTCGGCTGCCCGCGCTCAGCGTGAAGCGATCGCCGCAGCCACCCTCCGCCGCCCCTCCGGTAGCGATCCCACCCAACTGGCCCTGCGCGTCGCCGCGGCACTCAACGTCGGCATCACCGACATGGGATTCTTCTGGGTCACGGGCATCGCGAAGGACGGCACCATCGTCGTCGCCAACAACTACGGCCTCGCCTACATCCCCGAAGGCGTCAATCTGCCCGAACGGGTCAAGATGGCCACCGCCGACGAGAGTGTTCCGCCGGGCGTCCGCGGCAGCTGGACCACGTATCCCATTCTCGCGCTTCATGGTTGGGCTCAGCACCACAATTCGGACCTGCGCGCCGTCATCGCCACCGAGGACCAGTTCAAAGGCTTCGACCCCGGCGCACCCAAGATCGTCCTGCGCCCCGACGACATCCCCGAGAACGGCCGGATGGAAGGCCGCCATCGCCTTCAAGTCATATCGCCCAGTGCCGCAACGCAATTGGCCGCGATCGCGCCGACTGCCCTCTCTGAAGTGCTGCCTCCCCCGCCCGCCGACATCAATCCCCCGGCCGACCGGCGCGCCCTACTGTGGTTCGAGGTATTCCGTCCCCTGCTGAGCAACGCGCCGGACCGCGGTCAGGTCCAGTTGCGGCATTTCGTCACCTACGCCGACCACGCTCAGCAACTGGCCCTCCACCGCGCGCACACCGCTACCGAAGCCGCCGACCAGCGCGCCGCCATCGCCGACTGGATCTACTGGCAGCACCTGAGCGTCCTCGCCTCCGACGCCATCGCCGCCGCCGCGGCGGTCTAGAACGTTTGGCGCTCGGCCAAATGGGCAGCCTCGTCAAAACCAAGAGGAGGCGCCAATGCGAGCAGTGACGTGGCAGGGTCGTCGAAAAGTGTCCGTCGACAACGTCCCCGACCCGGCGATCAAAGAGCCCACTGACGCGATCATCCGGGTCACCAGCACCAACATCTGCGGATCGGACTTGCACCTCTACGAGGTGCTCGGCGCGTTCATGTCGCCCGGCGACATCCTGGGCCACGAAGCGATGGGCGTCGTCGAGGAGGTCGGCAGCGAGGTCGGTGACCTCAAGCCCGGCGATCGCGTCGTCATCCCGTTCAACATCTCCTGCGGTCACTGCTTCATGTGCGACCAAGGTCTGCAGAGCCAGTGCGAAACCACCCAGAACCGCGACCAGGGCACCGGCGCCGCCCTGTTCGGCTACTCCAAGCTCTACGGCGAAGTCGCGGGTGGCCAGGCCGAGTATTTGCGCGTACCGCAGGCCCAGTACACCCACGTCAAAGTTCCCGACGACGGGCCAGACGATCGCTACGTCTACCTGTCCGATGTGCTGCCGACGGCCTGGCAGGCACTGGAGTACGCGTCTGTCCCCGACGACGGCACCCTCGTCGTGCTGGGCCTGGGTCCGATCGGGGCGATGGCCTGTCATATCGCCGCGCACCGAAAGAACTGCAGGGTGATCGGCGTGGACCTCGTCGATGAGCGGCTCTCCCGCGCCCGCGCCTACTGCGACGAAGTCGTCGACCTGCGCACCGACGACGCCGACGAAGTCGTCAAAGCTCACACCGACGGCCGCGGCGCGGACGCCGTCATCGATGCGGTCGGCATGGAGGCGCACGGTTCACCGGTAGCCGAGACCATGCAGACAATGAGCAATTTCCTGCCCTCGCCGGTCGGCCGCGTCGTGATGAAGAACGCCGGCGTCGACCGGCTCGCGGCATTGAACTCCGCGATCTCCCTCGTGCGCCGCGGCGGCACGATCTCACTGTCGGGGGTCTACGGGGGCGCCGCGGACCCGATCAACATGATGACCTTGTTCGACAAGCAGATTCAGCTTCGGATGGGTCAGGCCAACGTCAAGAGATGGATCCCGGACATCCTTCCGCTGCTGACGGCCGATGACCCGTTGCGCGTCGAGCAGGGGCGTTTCCGATTGGTTCATGATCGGCGGGTACCCGCGCCAAGCCGACGTCGAACCAATCGCGTCGTGGGCGGTCAGGGCTTGAGGATGACCTTGACCATGCCGTCTTCCTTCTTCTGGAAGGTCTCGTAGGCGTCCGGGGCCGACTCGAGTGGAAGCCGGTGGGTCGCGAACTGCTCGACGCGCAACGGGTCATCGGCCGTCAGCAGCGGAAGGATGTCCGGGATCCATCTCTTGACGTTGGCCTGAC
>NZ_LZKP01000052.1 GCF_001672895.1 Mycobacterium sp. E740 | reverse complement strand
CCCGAACCCGAACTCGAACCCGAACTCGAGGCGGAGTCAGTCGAACCCGACGAGCCGGAGCCGGCACTCGACTTGTCCGACGACGAGCTTGACTCCGACGAGCCGGAGCTGCTGCTCGACCCGTTGGACGAGCTCTTGCCTGCTTCGCGGCTGTCGTTGCGGTAGAAGCCGCTGCCCTTGAAGACCACTCCCACGTTGCCGAAGAGCTTGCGCAGGCGGCCGTCGCACTTGGTGCAGGTGGTCAGCGAGGCGTCGCTGAACGCCTGAACTGCGTCGAAGCGGTCGCCGCAGTCGGTGCACGCATAGGAATAGGTAGGCACGAAATCCTCCGTGATGGTCAAATCTGTTAGCACTCTACCGGCCCAAGTGCTAGAACCGCTACGTGGCGATCGTCATTCCCGGCCACCCGACCCGCTGAGCGCGACCAGCCCCAGCCGAGGAGTCAGCGCGTGGGTCATCGGTACATCGTGGGGTTCGGCGGGTAGCCGGTCGACGAGTTCGTCGTCGCGCACGACCGCCACGAGCAGCGCCGTCGGCGACACCAGCGGCAGCGAACGGTCGTAGAAGCCGGCACCTCGGCCGAGCCGCACTCCCGCCCGGTCGACGGCGAGCGCGGGTATGAGGAGCGCCGCGGCGTCTGCGATCGTCTCGGGCGCCGACCACGGCATCGCCGGTTCGCGTAGGCCGAACGGCGCGTCGGTCAGCTCCCCGGGAACGTATACGCCCCATCGCAGCGGCAGCGGAGCGTCTACTGCGTTAAGCCGTGCGACCGGCAGCAACACCCGCGCGCCCTGTTGATACAGGGAGTCGACCAACTCGAGTGAGCCCGGCTCGGAATCGACCGGGACGTAGGCGCACACGGTCTGACCGCCGGCGGCGAGCGCCCCGACATGCTCGGCCAGCATCCGCGCTTCTGCGTCGTGCTCGCTGCGGCCCACAGCCCGGCGGGCGGACAGAAACGCGGCGCGTAGACCCGCTTTCGTGGCGTTCACGTCATCCTTTCCCGATCTCTCCCGACACCACCCGGCCTCGACAGGTTCAGCCTGCCCAAGGAGGTTAATGTGTGAACGATGACGAGGCCTGAGGTACCGATCCCGCATACGGCGGTGGTCCCCGCGGCGGGGCTGGGCACCCGGTTTCTGCCCGCCACCAAGACGGTTCCCAAGGAACTGCTGCCTGTCGTGGACACTCCGGGGATCGAGCTCGTCGCCGCCGAAGCGGCCGAAGCGGGTGCCGAGCGCCTGGTCATCGTCACCTCCGAAGGCAAGGACGGTGTCGTCGCGCACTTCGTCGAGGACCTCGTACTGGAAGGCACCCTGGAGGCGCGCGGCAAGCAGTCGATGCTGGAGAAGGTGCGCCGCGCGCCCGCGCTGATCAAAGTCGAATCCGTGGTGCAGGCCGAGCCGCTGGGCCTCGGCCACGCGGTCAGCTGCGTGGAACCGTCGCTGTCGCCGGACGAGGACGCGATAGCCGTGCTCCTGCCCGACGACCTCGTGCTGCCGACGGGCGTCCTCGAGACGATGTCGAAAGTCCGTGCCAAACGCGGCGGTTCGGTGCTGTGTGCGATCGAGGTGCCGCGCGAGGAGATCAGTGCCTACGGCGTGTTCGACGTCGAGCCCGTCGCCGACACCAACAATCCGAACGTCCTGCGCGTCAAGGGGATGTACGAAAAGCCCAAGGCCGAGGACGCCCCGTCGCCGTACGCCGCGGCCGGCCGGTACGTGCTCGACCGGGCCATCTTCGACGCGCTCAAGCGGGTTCCCCGTGGGGCGGGCGGCGAGATCCAGCTGACCGACGCCGTCGCGCTGCTCATCAACGAGGGGCACCCGGTGCACGTGGTTGTGCACCGCGGCTCTCGACACGACCTCGGAAATCCCGGCGGCTACCTCAAGGCTGCGGTTGACTTTGCGTTGAAGCGCGACGACTACGGGCCGGAACTGCGGCGGTGGTTGGTGGAGCGATTGGGGCTCGTGGACTGCTGAGAGCCCTGACGCGTAGATAGGGGTGCAGTGCGTTCGGTCGAGGAACAGCAGGCACGAGTTGCCGCTGCGGCGGTGGCGCCGCGACCGGTCAGGGTGGCGATCGCCGAAGCGCAGGGGTTGATGTGCGCCGAAGAGGTCGTCACCGAGCGCCCGCTGCCCGGGTTCGACCAGGCCGCGATCGACGGTTACGCGGTCCGCAGCGTCGATGTGCTCGGGGTCGGCGACCGTGACGCCGAGGAGTCGGCCGACGGCGAGGTGAGCCTGCCGGTGATGGGCCTCATCCAGGCCGGGGCCCGAACACCCAGCCGCTTGCAGCCGCGCCAGGCCGCGCGTGTGCAGACCGGGGCCCCGATGCCGACGCTCGCCGACGCGGTGCTGCCGTTGCGCTGGACCGACGGCGGTGATGCGCGGGTGAGGGTGTTGCGTGCCGTGCGCTCGGGTGCCTATGTGCGCCGCACCGGCGACGACGTTCAACCCGGTGACGTCGCGGTGCGCGCGGGCACGATCATCGGCCCGGCGCAGGTCGGCCTGCTTGCCGCCGTGGGCCGGGAACGCGTGTCGGTGCATCCGCGGCCACGACTGTCGGTCATGTGCGTCGGCGGCGAACTCGTCGACATCTCCCGCACTCCTGGCAACGGTCAGGTCTACGACGTCAACTCCTACGCGCTGGCCGCCGCGGGCCGGGACGCCGGCGCGG
>NZ_LZKP01000051.1 GCF_001672895.1 Mycobacterium sp. E740 | reverse complement strand
CCAGCGTGATGAACTGGAACTTGAAGCCCATCGCGCCCAGCTCCTTCTGGAACTTCGCGATCGTCGCGTCGTCGAGGTGCTTCTTCCAGTTGAACGACGGCGAGCAGTTGTAAGCCAGCATCTGGTCCGGGAACTCGGCCTGCACGCCCTCGGCGAACTTGCGGGCCAGCTCCAGGTCCGGGGTGCCGGTCTCCATCCAGATCAGGTCGGCGTACGGCGCGTAGGCCTTGGCGCGCGCGATGCACGGCTCGATGCCGTTCTTCACGCGGTAGAAGCCTTCCTTGGTCCGCTCACCGGTGATGAACGGCTGGTCGCGCTCGTCGACGTCGGAGGTGATCAGCGTGGCCGCCTCGGCGTCCGTGCGGGCGATCACCACGGTGGGGACGTCGGCGACGTCGGCCGCCAGGCGGGCCGAGGTCAGGGTGCGGACATGCTGCTGGGTCGGGATGAGCACCTTGCCACCGAGGTGGCCGCACTTCTTCTCCGACGCCAGCTGGTCCTCCCAATGCGACCCGGCGACGCCAGCGGCGATCATGGCCTTCTGCAGCTCGTAGACGTTGAGGGCACCGCCGAAACCGGCCTCACCGTCGGCGACGATCGGCACCAGCCAGTTCTCCACCGAGGTGTCGCCCTCGACCTTGGCGATCTCGTCGGCGCGCAGCAGCGCGTTGTTGATGCGACGGACGACCTGGGGAACCGAGTTGGCCGGGTAGAGGCTCTGGTCGGGGTAGGTGTGACCGGACAGGTTTGCGTCACCGGCGACCTGCCAACCGGACAGGTAGATGGCCTTCAGGCCGGCGCGGACCTGCTGGACGGCCATGTTGCCGGTCAGCGCACCGAGCGCGTTGACGAACTCCATGTCGTGCAGCTGGTTCCACAGCACCTCGGCGCCGCGGCGCGCGAGCGTCTGCTCCTCGACGACGCTGCCCTGCAGCGCGACGACGTCTTCGGCGGTGTACTCGCGGGTGACGCCCTTCCAACGGGGATTGGTGTCCCAATCTTTCTGGATCGCCTCGGCGCTCTTCGGCTTGCCAACGGTTGACATGGTGCTCCTTCGATCTGTTCACTTCGGCTGCGGCGCTGCCGGCGGACCCGGCTTGTTAACGCCTGAATGGCTGCACTACTACGAGGATGCCCCACGCTGTTAGCGCAGGTCCAGCCGTTTCAGTTGCCAATTTTCGCCAACGATGCCGGCGCAATTGTGAATCTTGCGAAGCTCGCGAAGTGCTTGACCGGTTCAGAAGTTACCGACAGGTAAGGGATTTTCGCAGGTCAGTACGCTCGTACTGTTAAACGGACGGGGTCACAGAGTGAAGATCGAGGCGACGGCTTTCGTCTCGTCTCCGACCGCGTATGTGAGCGTTGTAACAGTGCGGTCCGACAGCTCCGGGCCGAATTTGTCGGTCGACCCCGGCGGATGCACGTGGCTGAGGATCTCCATCTTGTCGCCGAGTGCGACGGCGGCGTCGTGTTCGATCGTCACCCGCAGCGGAAGGTGCGTCAGCTCCGGGTGGTGGTGCAGGTAGTCCTCGACCACCGACCAGTAGACCGAGTTGTTCATGTGGTCGAAGATGTCGATGTCGCTGACCCGGACCGGGTAGTCGCGGATCTCGTCGGCGTCCTCGCGGCTGCCCGCCGACAGGTAAGCCTTCCAGCGCAGCCGGTCCACCTCGGTCGTCCGCCGCAACCCCTCGAGGAAGTCGTCGGCGATCCGCGCCGGGCCCTGAGTCTCGCGGTTGATGTTGATCCAGAACGCCTCGGACTCGATGAGGCCGCCCTTGCGGCCGTCGATGCGCACCCGCATCTCGCACCACCGGTTCGACGTGCCCGAGCACCAGCGCCGCAACCGGAGCATGTCCTGGAACTCGATCGGCCGGATCATGTCGATCATCGTGCGACGCACGATCCACAGCGGGTGCGTCTCCTGGAAGCCCATCTCACGCAGCTGGTCCGAGCCGATGTCCTGGATGTGCCGGGTGGCGGCGTCGAACTTGAGCCGGCCCTCCCGGTCCACGTCGGCGACCCGCAGCGGCCACTCGATGTCGAAGACGTCGGGGTGGGGATCGGGCACGGGCATCATCGACTTGAAGAGGCCCTGCGCCGGCCGTGTTCCGGGATCCCCCTTGGTGCTCACGAGGGCCGATCCTGCCACACGCAGCCCCGACGGCGGCCTGCCAACAATGCAAAGACGGACTTCGCAACCGTGCTAGTCCCGGCTAGGCTGGCTGATCATGGCGAAAACGTATGTCGGCGCGCGGGTTCGGCAACTTCGCACCGAGCGTGGGTTCAGCCAGGCGGCGCTGGCCCAGTTGCTGGAGATCTCGCCGAGCTACCTCAACCAGATCGAGCACGACGTGCGGCCGCTGACCGTTGCCGTGCTCTTGCGCATCACGGAGATGTTCGGCGTCGACGCGACGTTCTTCGCCTCGCAGGACGACACCCGCCTGGTGGCCGAGCTGCGCGAGGTCACGCTGGACCGCGACCTCGACATCGACATCGAACTCGGCGAGATCGCCGACATGGTGGCCGCGCACCCGAACCTCGCCCGCGCGATGGTCAACCTGCACCGCCGATACCAGTTGACGAACACCCAGTTGGCGGCCGCCACCGAGGACCGGTTCTCCGACGGCTCCGGAAGCGGCGCGATCACCATGCCGCACGAGGAGGTGCGCGACTACTTCTATCAACGGCAGAACTATCTGCACGAGCTCGACACCGCCGCCGAAGACCTCACGATCCGGATGCGCATGCACCGCTCCGAGTTGGGCCGCCAGCTGTCGGACCGGTTGACGATGGTGCACGGCGTACGCATCTCCCGCCGCATCGACCTCGGCGAGTCGGTGCTGCACCGATACGACCCGGCGACGAAGACGCTGGAGATCAACAACCACCTGTCGTCGGGGCAGACGGTGTTCAAGATGGCCACGGAGCTGGCCTACCTCGAGTTCGGCGACCTCATCGACAAGCTCGTCGACGACGGCAAGTTCACCAGCGAGGAGTCGACGCGGTTGGCGCGGCTGGGGTTGGCCAACTACTTCGCGGCCGCAACGGTGTTGCCGTACGCCCAGTTTCACGGTGTCGCCGAGAGCTTCCGCTACGACGTCGAGCGGCTCTCGGCGTTCTACTCGGTCAGCTTCGAGACCATCGCCCATCGGCTCTCCACCTTGCAGCGACCGTCGATGCGCGGCGTCCCGCTGTCGTTCGTCCGCGTCGACCGCGCGGGAAACATGTCGAAACGCCAGTCGGCCACGGGCTTTCACTTCTCGTCCAGCGGCGGCACCTGTCCGCTGTGGAACGTGTACGAGACGTTCGCCTATCCCGGCAAGATCATGGTGCAGATCGCACAGATGCCCGACGGGCGCAACTACATGTGGGTGGCGCGCACGGTGGAGCGCCGCACACAACGCTACGGGCAGCCGGGCAAGGCGTTCGCGATCGGCCTGGGCTGCGAGCTAAGGCATGCCCACCGGCTGGTGTATTCCGAGGGCCTTGACCTCTCCGGTGAGGTGTCGACGCCCATCGGCGCGGGGTGCCGGGTCTGCGAGCGGGACAAGTGCCCGCAGCGCGCCTTTCCCGCGCTCGGTCGCGCGCTCGACATCGACGAGCACCGCAGTACCGTCTCGCCCTATCTGGTCAAGCAGCCTTAGCGCGACGACTACGCGCGCATTATCGTCGCCAGGCCGCGGTGGTCCATCCAGCGTTGCTCGACGGGCCGGCGAGCATCTTCGTCGACGAGGGCCGGGTAAGACGTCAGGTCGGTGAACTGCAGCCGCCCCGACTGGAATCCGACCATTGCGCTGGCGCGGCTGCCGGATTCGAGTTGCTCTGAGAGGAATTCGATGCAGTGCGCGGTCAGGCTCGTGGCATGTATGCGGTCGAACGGCGTCGGGTCGCCGCCTTCCTGGAGGTGGCCGAAGATCGCCTGGCGGGCGTCGAAGAGGTTCCCGCCCTCCTTCTGAAAGAGCGACGTGATGAACGCGGTCGTGTAGACGGGGTCGGCGTGTTCGCTGCGGACGATGAGGCCCAGGCGTGTCCCGGAACGGAAACCCTCTGCGAACGTCGCGATGTCCGCCATGAGGTCATCCAGCGTGATGCCCTCCTCGGGCAGGTAGATGCGTTTGGCTCCGGTGGCCAACCCGCTGACCAACGCCAGGTAACCACATGCGCGACCCATGACCTCGACGACGAACACCCGGCGCGAGGCGACCGCGGACTGCCGGATCTTGTCGATGTCGGCCACGATGCTGTTCAGCGCCGTGTCACTGCCGATGCTCAATTCGGTGCCCGGGACGTCGTTGTTGATCGTCATCGGCATGCAGACGATGGGAATGTCGAGAGCCGGATACTGCCGCCGGTGGCGGTGCAGTTCGTGAGCGGCCTTATAACCGTCCCAGCCGCCGGCCATCAGCAGCCCGTCGATCCGGTGCGCCGCGACCTGCTCGCCGATCTGCGCTATCGCAGCGCCGCTGGGCACATACCTGTTGGTGCCGATCTCGGCTCCCCCCTGGGACACCCAGCCGCTGACGTCCATCCAAGCCATCTCCTGGATCTCGCCCATGCGAAGTCCGCGGAATCCGTTCTTGACCGCGAGCACGGTGTAGCCGCGGTCCAGCCCGAGCCGCACCGCGGCGCGCACCGCGGTGTTCATGCCCGGTGACAGCCCGCCGCCATGGACTACGGCGATCCGGAATCGTCGCCGGGCCGCCGGCGTTGGTCGCGGCGCTGCCTGCTGAATGGTCTGCACGATGTTGTAGGACTGACGGAAGCTGCCCCCACGCAACAGCATTGCCCCGTCGAAGTCGCGCGCCTTGATGCGCTCGCCAACTTCTTGGGTCCGCGCGACACACTCCATCAGCGGCGAGGTGACCACACGGTGTCCGCGCAACCCGATCAGCTGCGGGGTCGCCTGCCGGCCGGCCGCGAGCAGTTGCTCGACGGCAGCATGGCCGAGCAGCGTGGCCAGGAACCTGTCGAAGGCGCTCGGGGCACCGCCGCGTTGTACGTGGCCGAGGATCGTGATCCTCGTGTCCTCGCCCAGACCGTCCTCGAGGATCTTTCTGACCTGGCTGGCGGTGATCGGGTTGCCCTCCTGGTCCTGGGCGCCCTCCGCGACGACGACCACGCTCTGCCGGCGGCCGATGTCGCGTCCCGCTTTGATGTCGCGGCACATCTGCTGGGCCCAGCCCTTGGCAGGTGGTCTCTCGGGGATCAGCACCCAGTTGGCCGCGGTGGCCAGCGATGACATCAGCGCGAGGTATCCGCATTGGCGTCCCATGACTTCGACGACGAAGGTGCGCTGGTGGCTGGCCGCGGTGCTGTGCAGGGAATCCAGGGCTTCGACGATTCGGTGCAGCGCCGTGTCAGCGCCAATCGTCATGTCGGTGCCGGACATGTCGTTGTCGATGGATCCGACGAGACCGACCAGGCGCAGGAACGGGTGCTCGTCGGCGAGTTCCTGGGTGATCTCGCCGGCGTCGACGAGTTCGGCGAGCAACTCGGACCACTCCTCGCGGAACACGTTGGCGCCGGCGAGGCTGCCGTCACCGCCGATCACGACGAGCGCGTCGATGCCGTGCTCCACGATGTTGCGGGCCGCTGTCCGACGCCCGTCGCGCGTCCTGAACCGGTCAGACCTCGCCGTGCCGATCGTCGTCCCGCCCTTGTGCAGGAAGGAGTCGGCGTAGGCACCCTCCACTCGCCGGATGAAGTCACCACCTTCGACCAGGCCGTGGTATCCCTCGTGAATGGCATAGACGTCGATGCCGCGGTGTTCGGCCGTGCGGATGACCGCGCGCACTGCGGCGTTCATCCCCGCCGCGTCACCACCGCTGGTGAATACCCCGATACTGGATGGTGCGCACTGGTTCTCAGACATCTCGGGCGAGCCGGCCTTTCGTCTTGCTGGTCAGGATCAACCGTATATCCGTGCCGGATAGACTCGCTGTGGTGAGCGAACTCGAGTCGGCACGCATCGCGCCGGGTGGCTTCAAGGAACTGGGCCCCCTCAACTGGACCATCGCCAAGCTGGGCGCGCGGACCATCCGGGCACCCCGCTTCAGCCTCTTCAATGTGCTTGGCCAGCACCGGCTTCTGTTCCTGGCATGGCTGCCCTACAGCGGGGTGCTGCTCGGGCTGATGAGCAAGTTGCCGGTGCGCGACGCCGAGACCGTCATCCTGCGCGTGGGGCACCTGCGCGACTGTGAATACGAACTGCAGCAGCATCGCCGGCTGGCCCGCACCCGCGGCATCGGCCCGGACATGCAGAAGAAGATCTTCGAGGGGCCCGACGCCGAGGGGCTGACCGATCGGCAGCGCGCGTTGATCACCGCCACCGACGAGTTCGTCGTCACCCGCGGCGTCTCGGCGCAGACATGGGCGACGCTGGCCAGGCATCTCACCAAGCCGCAGCTGATCGAGTTCTGCATGCTCGCCGCGCAGTACGATGGGCTGGCCGCCACGATCACCACTTTGAAAGTGCCGCTTGATTTTCCGGATTAACGTGGCCGCCGCGCTGTTATCTGGTTGATTGCACGCACATCGTGAAGGTGATCAACCAGATAAGCGTTGAGCCGGTTTAGAGGTACGTGATCCCGAGCACGATCAGCGACAGCAGCACCGGTGCGACGGGCAGCGCCCACAGGAACGCGGCCCACACCTCGGCCTTGCGCTGATAGGACCGTCGTCCCAGCCAGGCCGCCGCCGCGCCCAGGACGAACGAGAGCGCGGCCACGACGAGCACCCACGTGCTGACGTCGTCGGTCGAGGTGGCAAACGAGATGCCGGCCAACCACAGCACGTGGCCGACCACCAGCCCGCCGATGCCGGCGACCCAGAGCGCTCTGACTGTGCTCGCTGTCTCGACCACGGTCAGAAGTTGATCATGTGGCCGATCAACCCGTGGAAGCACTCCTGCAGGGCCTCGGACATCGTCGGGTGCGTGTGCACATTGCGGGCCAACTCGGTGGCGGTCAGATCCCACTTCTGCGCCAGGGTCAGCTCCGGCAGCAGTTCGGAGACGTCGTGGCCGATGAGGTGGCCGCCGATCAGCTCGCCGTACTTGCCGTCGGCGATCAGCTTGACGAAGCCGCTCGGGTCACCGGCGCCGTGCGCCTTGGCGTTCGCGGTGAACGGGAACTTCGCGACCTTGACGTCGTAACCCTCTTCCTTGGCCTGCTCCTCGGTGAGCCCGAAGCTGGCCACCTGCGGCTGGCAGAACGTCGCGCGCGGCAGCATCCGGTAGTCGCCGAGCGGCAAAGTCTCTGCCCCCGCGATGGTTTCGGCCGCGATCACACCCTGCGCCTCGGCGACGTGCGCCAGTTGCAACTTGCCGGTGACGTCGCCGATCGCGTAGATGTGCGGCACGCTGGTGCGCATGTAGTCGTCGATGTCGATGGCTTTGCGCTCGGTGATGGTGACGCCGGTGTTGTCCAGCCCGTAACCCTCGAGATTCGGCGCGAAACCGATTGCCTGCAAGACCTTCTCGGCTTTGATCTCCTGCGACTTGCCGTCCTTGCTGACGGTGACGGTGACCTCGTCGCCGTCATCCTTGATCGACTCCACCTTCGTGCCCGTCATCACCTTGACGCCCAGCTTCTTGAACTGCTTCTCGATCTCCTTGGAGACCTCGGCGTCCTCGTTGGGCAGCGCACGCGGCAGGAACTCGACGATCGTGACGTCGACGCCGTAATTGGCCAGCACGTAGCCGAACTCCATGCCGATCGCGCCGGCACCGGCGATCACGATGGACTTCGGCAGCTCGCGCGTCATGATGAGCTTCTCGTACGTGACCACGTTCTCCGAGAGCGACGTGTCGGGCACCAGTCGCGTGCTGCTGCCCGTGGCGATGATGATGTTGTCGAACTCGACCGTTTCGGTTCCGCCCTCGTTGAGGTCGACCTCGAGCGTGTGCTCGTCTTTGAACTTGCCGTACCCCTGGATCTCGGTGATCTTGTTCTTCTTCATCAGGTAGTGCACGCCCGCGACGCGGCCCTCGGCGACCTTGCGGCTGCGGTCGAACGCGACGCCGTAGTCGAACGTCGCCTCCCCGCTGATGCCGAACTGCTTGGCCTCCTTGGTGAAGATGTGCGCGAGTTCGGCGTTGCGCAGCAGCGCCTTCGACGGGATGCACCCGACATTGAGACAGACGCCGCCCCAGTACTTGGGCTCGACGATGGCGGTGTTCAGTCCGAGCTGGGCGGCTCGGATGGCCGCGACGTATCCGCCTGGGCCTGCTCCGAGAACGACGACGTCATAGTGGGTCACGCCCCCACCCTAGTAAGGGATGAGCCCCGCGAAACAGCGACTTGCCCATTCACAGAAGTAGAGGCCGTGCAGCACCGCCGCGCCGGCCACCGCCGCCAACGGCGCCGACATGAGCGCGATCGCCAGTGCCGAGATCACCGGCCTGGTCGGCACCATGGCGAGCAACAGGCCGCCGACCGTCGAGCAGACCACGAACACGAGCACCACGAACACCGGTGCCGTCTTGTCGATCGAGTGGTACCACCAGTGATACAGCGCCCAGCCCGCAACCGCGGACAGCGCCCACACGCCCGCGACGACGAGCGCGAACACCCACCGTTTGAGGTACTGGTAGTTACCCGGCACCGCCACCGGATGCGCAGGGACGGGAGGGACTTCCTCGACGACGGCCGGCAGCACCGGCGCCTCGAACTCGTCGGTGTGGAACGTCGGCGTGTACGGCTGGGTCGGGTCGCCGGCCAGCGTGTCGGTCGTCTCAGGCACCGTGCACCACCTCGATCGCCACCAGCACGCCGAACCAACCGGGCGCGATCGCGAGCACGAACGCGCCCAGCGTCGTCACCCATCTCCGGCCGGACAGCAGGATCGTCAGCATGCCCACGCTGCCGGGTATGCCGACGACAAGCGCGATGACGACGTCGGGGCGAAGGCCCGCGTGGATCACCAGCGTCGAGGCGATACCGAGGATCAGCCCCACAGCCGCGCCGACCAGCAGTGCGCTCGTCAGCAACCACGCCCGAGGTAGGGGGATCACGGTTACGAGGTTACGTAAATTCGTGCCGACGAACCGTCAGCCGCCCGGCGCGTCAGGTATCGGACAGGCATCGATTGCATCAACGACGATGTGCGTGTCGCCCGGTGGCGGGCGCTCACCGCGTTCGAACGCCGAACCGGTGATCGGCGCCTGTTCGGCCAGCAACCGGTTCTCGACGTCGGTGAATGCCCGGCCACGGCTCAGGAACCGCAGCCCCTCGGGCGCTTCGACGCTGAACCCGCCACCTCGCCCGGGGACGACGTCGATCACCAGTTGGGTGTGCTTCCACGCGTCGAACTGCGGCCCGGAGATCCACACCGGCACGCCGCCGCCCACGTCCAGAACGGCAAGCAGCACGTCGCGGTCGCCGACGACGAACTCGCCGTCGGGGTAGCACATCGGCGAGGAACCGTCGCAGCAGCCGCCGGACTGATGGAACATCAGCGCGCCGTGGCGGTCCTGCAGCCTGGCCAGCAGGTCGGCGGCGGCCCGGGTGATCAGCGCGCGGTGCGGCGCGCCGGCCATCAGAAGAAGCCCTGCGCCTTGTTGCTGTAGGACACCAGCAGGTTCTTGGTCTGCTGGTAGTGGTCGAGCATCATCTTGTGGTTCTCGCGGCCGATGCCGGACTGCTTGTATCCGCCGAACGCCGCATGCGCCGGATACATGTGGTAGCAGTTCGTCCACACCCGGCCCGCCTTGATGTCGCGGCCGGCACGGTAGGCGACGTTGCCGTTGCGCGACCATACGCCCGCCCCCAGGCCGTAGAGCGTGTCGTTGGCGATGGCGATCGCGTCGTCGTAGTCGCTGAACGACGTCACCGCGACGACCGGTCCGAAGATCTCCTCCTGAAAGACCCGCATCTTGTTGTCGCCTGCGAAGATCGTCGGCTGCACGTAGTACCCGCCATTGAGGTCACCGCCGAGTTCGGCGCGCTCGCCACCGGTGACGACGCGTGCGCCCTCGTCCCTGCCGATCGCGATGTAGGACAACACCTTCTCCAGCTGGTCGTTGGACGCCTGCGAACCGATCATCGTCTCGGTGTCCAGCGGATCGCCCTGGCGGACGGCCTTGGTGCGGATCGCGGCCAGCTCGAGGAACTCGTCGTAGATGTCGGCCTGGACGAGGCTGCGCGACGGGCACGTGCACACCTCGCCCTGGTTGAGCGCGAACATCGTGAAGCCCTCGAGCGCCTTGTCCTGGTAGTCGTCGGCGGCGGCCAGCACGTCGGAGAAGAAGATGTTCGGGCTCTTGCCGCCGAGTTCCAGCGTGACCGGGATCAGGTTCTGCGAGGCGTACTGCATGATCAGCCGGCCGGTGGTGGTCTCGCCGGTGAACGCGATCTTGGCGATGCGGTCACTGGACGCCAGCGGCTTGCCCGCCTCGAACCCGAACCCGTTGACGACGTTGACCACGCCGGCGGGCAGCAGGTCGCCGATCAGGCTGATCAGGTACAGGATCGACGCGGGCGTCTGCTCGGCAGGCTTGAGCACGACGGCGTTGCCCGCCGCCAGCGCCGGTGCGAGCTTCCACGTCGCCATCAGTATCGGGAAGTTCCACGGGATGATCTGGCCGACGACGCCGAGCGGTTCGTGGAAGTGATACGCGACGGTGTCCTCGTCGATCTGGGACAGTGAGCCTTCCTGCGCGCGGATCGCGCCGGCGAAGTAGCGAAAGTGGTCCACTGCCAACGGGATGTCGGCGTTGAGTGTCTCGCGGATCGGCTTGCCGTTGTCCCAGGATTCGGCCAGTGCCAGCGACTCGAGGTTCTCCTCGATGCGGTCGGCGATCTTGTTCAGGATGTTGGCACGCTCGCCGGGCGACGTCTTGCCCCACGCGGTGGCGGCGCCGTGTGCGGCGTCCAGCGCTTTGTCTATGTCGGTCTCGTTGGACCGCGGCACCTCGCAGAACGGCTGGCCTGTCACTGGCGTCGGGTTCTCGAAGTACTCGCCCGAAGCCGGCGGCACCCACTCGCCACCGATGAAGTTGCCGTACCGCGATTCGTACGACATCAACGCGTCCGCGGACCCTGGCCGGGTGTAAACAGTCATCACGACCCTCCCTCAAACGGTGTAACCGAGCTCACACTACGCCCGACCGCCACAATGGTTCCCGTGAGTTCCGACCCCTACCTCTGGCTCGAAGACATCAGCGGCGACGACGCACTGGACTGGGTGCGCACGCACAACGAGCCGACCATCGCGCGGTTCGGCGGTGACCGGTTCGAGCAGATGCGAAGCGAGGCGCTGGAGGTGCTGGACACCGACGCGCGCATCCCTTATGTGCGCAGGCGTGGCGAGTACCTGTACAACTTCTGGCGCGATGCGGACAACCCTCGCGGGTTGTGGCGCCGTACGACGCTGGCGAGTTACCGGGCCGAGGAACCGGACTGGGACGTGCTCCTCGACATCGACGAGCTGGCCCACATCGACGACGTGAACTGGGTGTGGGCGGGTGCAGAGGTGCTCGAGCCGGACTTCTCGCTCGCGCTGATCGAACTGTCCCGCGGCGGCGCCGACGCCACGGTGGTGCGCGAATTCGACATGAACACAAGGCAGTTCGTCAGCGACGGCTTCGAACTGCCGGAGGCGAAGTCGAGCGTGACATGGCAGGACCGCGACACGGTCCTGGTGGGAACGGATTTCGGGCCCGGTTCGCTGACCGATTCCGGCTATCCGCGGGTCGTCAAGCGCTGGCGGCGGGGGCAACCGCTCACCCAGGCGCCGACCCTGTTCGAGGGCGAGACGACCGACGTCAGCGTGGGATGCGGCTATGACACGACGCCGGGCTTCGAGCGGTTGCTGATCACCAGGTCGTTCGACTTCTTCAACCGGTACCGCTACGAGTTGCGCGGAGACACGCTCATCGAGATCGACGTGCCGACCGATGCCGGTATCTCGGTGCACCGTGAGTGGTTGCTGATCAGGCCGCGCACCGACTGGTCAGTAGGGCCGACGACATATCGGGCGGGTTCACTGTTGGCCGCTGACTACGCCGAATACCTCAGCAGCACAGCGGAATTGCATGTGGTGTTCGAACCCGATGCGCATTCCAGCCTGGAGAACTACGCGTGGACGCGGGACCGCCTGGTGCTCGTCACGCTCGTCGACGTGATCAGTCGCGTCGAGGTCGTGACGCCGGGGACGTGGGAGCGCGCCCCGATTCCGGGGATCCCGGCGAACACCAACGCCGTGCTGGTCGACGTGGACGAGTACGGCGACGAGATCTTCGTCGATGCGAGTGGCTTCGAGACCCCGTCGCGGCTGTTGTGGGGCCAGGCCGACGGGGAGGTCACCGAGGTCAAGCGTGCGCCGTCGTTCTTCGACGCCGCCGACCTCGACGTCAGCCAGCATTTCGTCGCATCGGCTGACGGCACCATGATCCCGTACTTCGTTGTGGGGCATCGGCACAACCAGGCGCCGGGCCCGACGCTGCTGAGCGGCTACGGCGGCTTCGAGGTCGCGAATACCCCGAGCTACGGCGGTGTGCTCGGCAGGCTGTGGTTGAGTCGCGGCGGGACGTTCGTGCTGGCGAACATCCGCGGCGGCGGTGAATACGGTCCGACGTGGCATACGCAGGCCATGCGGGAGAACCGGCACCTGGTCTACGAGGACTTCGCCGCTGTCGCAGCAGATCTCGTCGCGCGCGGCATCACGACGGTGGACCAGCTCGGCGCGCAGGGCGGCAGCAACGGCGGCCTGCTGATGGGCGTGATGCTCACGCGGTACCCAGACCTGTTCGGCGCGCTGGTGTGCAGCGTGCCGCTGCTGGACATGCGGCGGTTTCATCTCCTGCTGGCGGGCGCGTCGTGGATGGCCGAGTACGGCGATCCCGACAACCCCGACGACTGGGAGTTCATCGCGAAATATTCTCCGTACCAGAACATCTCAGCTGACCGGAAGTACCCGCCGGTGTTGATCACCACCTCGACGCGCGACGACCGCGTGCACCCGGGTCATGCGCGCAAGATGACGGCGGCGCTGGAAGAGGCCGGGCAACCGGTGCACTACTACGAGAACATCGAGGGCGGCCACGCCGGGGCGGCGGACAACGCGCAGACCGCGTTCCGGTCCGCGTTGATCTACGAGTTCCTGTGGTCCGTACTCAGTTGACCAACTGGTCGCCGAGGTAGCGGTCGTGACCGCTGACGCCGGGCAGGATGAAGAAGAAGCCCCCGCCGACCGGCAGGATGTACTCCTCGAGCGGTTCGCCCTTGAGCCGCTTGGAAACGGCGAGGAAGCCCTTTTCGAGGCTGCGCTGGTAGGCGACGAACGCAAGTCCCTGGTCCAGCCGGCCCGCGCCGTCGAATCCGCGCGAATAGTTGAAACCCCTTCGCAGGATGATGTTTTCGTCGGTTTCTGGGGTGCGCGGGTTGGCCAACCGGATGTGGGCGGTGAGCGGAATACGCTTGCCGTCGGGGTCTGCTGCGTAGTCCGGGTCGGTGAACTCGCCGGTGAGCCCGAGCGGTGCGCCGCTGACCTTGTTGCGCCCGATGAGATTCTCCTGCTCGACGAGCTGCGTGCGATCCCAGAACTCGACGAACATGCGGATGATGCGGATCGCCTGGTAAGAACCGCCGACCGCCCATTCCGGTTCACCGTCCTGCGCCCCCACCCAGACATGGCGATCCATGACGGCCTGGTCGTCGACATCGGGGTTCGCCGTTCCGTCCTTGAACCCCAACAGGTTTCGCGGCGTGGCAGCTTCTGAGGCCTGACCGGCGCCGATGCCCCTGGCGTACCCGTCGATCATCCAGCGCAGGACCATATCGCTGCGGGTGCGCCGCATCAGCTGCCGCAAGGCGAATATCACGGTGTCGTTGTGGCCGGCTTCGATGATGATCGACAAATCGCCGTGGGACAGCTTGGGATCCAAGCGGTCATTGGCCAGGAACGGCATGGTGACCAGTTCCTTGGGTTTGCGGTCGGCCAGGCCGAATCGGTCGTCGAAGAGGGAAGCGCCGACCCCGACGACTATCGACAGGTTGTCGGCGGGCGGCTGCTCGCCCAGGATTCCCGAGTCGACGGGCGGATACTGCGGATCACGGGACTCGGGTGGCTTGCCGGCCATCAGGCCCCGGATCTCTTCGGTGAGCTCCTTCAGGGTGCGCCGAAGCCCCTCACGGTCTTTCGACAGCAGGTTGAACGATGCGACCAAGCCCTGTTCCGGTATGGGCAGGGCGGTGATTCCGGTCTGGTGCGGCCCTTCGAACGGGACGAACGCCGCCGCGGGCGGCCCCGGCTCCGGCGACGAGCATCCGACGAGGGCAGCACCACCCCCGCCCACTGCGGCACCAGCGCCGAGCGCGCCGGTGATGAAGCCTCGGCGCGAAAGGCCCGAGCAGCCTTCGGTCACTGCAGCTTCAACACTCCAGACACCTGCGACAGGTTCTCCGACAGCCCGGCGAGCTCGGCCTTCAGCTTGTCGATGACGTCCGGTGTCACGGTGACTTGAGGGCAGCGCGCCGACGGGTAGGGATCGTTCGCGGTGCAGAACAACACCCAGCCGTCACCGCGACGCAGCGGCGCCAAGGTCTCGAAGACCGAGTTGATGCCGGCCTCGATCTTGCCCAGCAGAGCCGGATCAGCCTGTACCAGAGCGGGATTCAGCTTGCCGATGGCATCGCGGGCGCCCTGCAGGTTGGCGTCGAAGTCCCACAGGTCGGTCTTGGCGTAGCGGTCCTCTTCGCCGGTGATCTTGCCCTGCGACACCTCTTCGATCAGTTCGGCGGCGCCGTTGGCGACGTCGATCGGCTTCACCTGAACCGACGGGAACTTCGCCTTCAGGTCGGCGACGTCCTTGTCGAGCTGGTCGGCGAACGGTGCACCGCCGTCGGTGGTGTTCTTCTCGAACAACAGGTACTCGAGGCGGTGCCAGCCGGTGAACTTGGGATCGTCGGGACCGGCGAAGTCGTCCACTCGCGCATCGATCTTGCGGTCGGTCTCGGCGACCAGCTCGGCGATCGGCTCGATGCGTTCCCATGGCTGCCGCGAGGGGGCAAACGCGTCCTGGGCGGCTTTCAGGTCGCCGGCGCGGACGGCGTCGGTGAACACCTTGACGACGCGTTGCAGCTCGTCGATGTTGCTTTGCGCGTAGCCCTTGTAGTCGGCCGCCGCCTTGTCGAGGATCGCCGGGTCGACGGCGGCCGCGGCGCTGGTCTGGGTGGTCGATCCGCTCGCGGAGGTCGACGTCTCGTTGCCGGACGAGTTGTCATTCGAGCATCCGGACAGGATCAGACCGACCGCGGCGACGGGCACGGCCCAGGCAAAATAGCGGTTCATTCGCACCTCGAAAGTTAGGAAAGGCTGAACATAGCACCTGCGCTCAGACGCAAGGCTAGGCACTCCTAAACTCCCAGACCACCGGCTACCCGTCGGACACCGAACTCGAGAGTCAACTGGTTCAACGTCATCGGCAGCGGCCGCTCGGGCGACAACTTGGGATCGGACGTCAACTCCAGCTCCAGCGTGCTCAGCAGGTGCGCCAGCAGCGTGCTCGTCACGAGCAACACCAGGTTGCGGCCCGGGCACTCTGCCGGCCCCGCCGAGAACGGCACCAGCTGCGGATAGGTCTGCGCGGTGCCGTCGAGCCAGATCTGCGGCGTGAACGAATGCGCGAACGGCAGCAGGTCGTCATCGCGATGAAAAGCCGGCGTGACGATCATGAGTCCCGCGCCCTTCGCCACCGTCGAACCGTCCGACCACCGGGTGTCCTCGGTGGTGTCCCGCAGGATCGTCGGCGTCGTCGGCCACAGCCGCACCGACTCCAGCACACAGGCCCGCAGATACGGCCGCACCGAAGCCCGTTCGGGCTCAACGGCATCCTCCAGAGCAAGCGCCCGCTGCGCCGGGTGTGTGGCCAGCAACGCCAACGCCCGCACCGTGGCCATCCCGGCCGCGTCGAAAGCGAACATCCACTGCGGCATCTGCCCCACCGGATCCACCGCCCCGCTCGACGGTGTCTGCGCGACAACGCTCGCCAGGCTTCCGGGCGCGGGATCCTCGACGTAGCGGTACAGACCCTCGAGGAACTTCGCGCGCGCACGATAGTGCGGCAACGACAGAAACGACCAGTTGCCCGCTTTGCGAAGCCGCATCAGCGCATCGGTGATCACGTCGTCGTCCCGCGCGCGGTCACCGAGCACCAGTCGCCGCACGATCCGCCACCACGTCGTCATGAACCGCGCCGAGTCCAGCTGCCCGCGCCCCGCCACATCGCCGGCCAACTCGCGCGCCTCGTCGGCGATCACCTGTACGAACGAGTCCGCCAGCCGATGGACCTCAGCCCCGCTGTCCAGCGCCGCTTCGTTGTACTCACGCCGTTGCTGGCGGATCGGGCCCCGCGTGATGAGCACACCGTGCGGCTGGAACCATTCCAGCGCTTTCCGCTTCTCGGTGTTGGCCGGATGGAACGGTGTCGGCGCCTCCGCCAGTACGCGACAGACATCCTCCGGATCCAGAATCACCAGCATGCGACGGCCCGGGACCACCAATTCCACTGGGCCAGAGCCGAACTCGCTGCGCAACTTGTGCAGTCTCTGCACCGCGCGCGAGTCCGCCTGGATCGCCTCGAGCACGCGGACGACGGGCCGCCGCCGCGCGAGGACACCCGCTGCGATCGACGAGGCACCGAGGTCCATCAGCGTTGCCGCTGCGCGTGTTCCGGTGAGCCGTTTTGTCACCGCTGCGGGTTACCCCGCGCTTCTTCTGCCAAACTTCACCCATGTCGACAACCCCGCAGTTCGAGACTCTGCTCTACGCCGCCGAATCGCCCATCGCCACGATCACCCTGAACCGCCCCGACCACCTCAACACCATCGTCCCGCCGATGCCCGACGAGATCGAAACGGCGATCGGGTTGGCAGAACGCGATCCGGCGATCAAGGTGATCGTGCTGCGCGGCGCCGGGCGCGCATTCTCCGGCGGCTACGACTTCGGTGGCGGATTCGCGCACTGGGGCGACGCGATGAACACCGACGGCCGTTGGGATCCGGGCAAGGACTTCGCGATGGTCAGCGCTCGCGAGACCGGGCCGACGCAGAAGTTCATGGCGATCTGGCGGGCATCCAAGCCCGTCATCGCCCAGGTCCACGGCTGGTGTGTCGGCGGGGCCAGTGACTATGCCCTGTGCGCGGACATCGTGATCGCCAGCGACGACGCGGTGATCGGCACGCCGTACGCCCGCATGTGGGGCGCCTACCTCACCGGCATGTGGCTCTACCGGCTGAGCCTGGCGAAGGTGAAGTGGCACTCGCTGACCGGTGAACCGCTGACCGGAAAGGAAGCCGCCGCAGTCGAACTCATCAACGAGTCCGTTCCGTTCGCGAATCTCGAGGCGCGCGTCAGGGAAGTGGCGAGCAAGCTCTCCCGGATACCGCTGTCGCAGTTGCAGGCACAGAAACTCATCGTCAACCAGGCCTACGAGAACATGGGCCTGGCGTCGACCCAGACGTTGGGCGGCATCCTCGACGGCCTAATGCGAAACACTCCCGACGCGTTGTCGTTCATCGAAACCGCTGCGCACCAAGGAGTTAGAAGAGCAGTCGAAGAACGCGACGGACCGTGGGGCGACTACAGCCAGGCGCCGCCGGAGAAGCGGCCCGACCCGTCACACGTCATCGAGCCGTGACGGGATCAAGCCAGCCCGGCTAAACGTCGCGCCGGCGCAATCCGCCCAGCATCGACACCAGCACTCCGAACACCACCAGCACCCCGCCCGCCGCGAGGCACATATTGAACCAGTGGTGCAGGCTGTCTTCGCCATGGTTGACCATCACCTCGGCGACCTGGCGGATGTCCCCGGCCAGCCGGTTCAACGCGTCGTCGACGCCACGGCGGGCCACCTCCAGCCCGGCCCACCCGGCCGCTCCCACGATCAGCGCCGAAATCCCCAGCGCGACAATTGCTTTACCCCGGCGCCGGGCGGCGACGAGCGTCAGCAACGCGAACACGCCGGTCAGGATCGTCGCGCCGATGCTGATCCACGGTCCCCACGTCGAAGCCTGCTTCAGCTGTCCCGGTCGCCACGTGTCCGAGATCGCCACCGGAACGGGAAGCGATTCAGGTGTCTCGACTCCGAAGTTGCCCAGTGTCCGACGGAACGACTCGTCGGCGAGCATCGGACCGAGATCGACGATCCACTCGTCGGTTCCGTCGACATGTTGAGCCTCGTCGGTGAACATCCACCGGTGCCCGACGGCGTTGGCCAGCCCGAACTGGCCGGGGAAGGTCGGGTTGGCCGTGTAGGCCGACGCGACCCCGCCGATCAACGTTCTGTCGACGTCGTACCCCTTCTCCGACAGCAGCGACGTCACCTGCGTGGTGAGCACCCCGGCCATGGCTTTCTGGAGTTGCGGGTCTTCGGCGGCCGATGCGGCGAGCGACGAATACCCGTTGGCGTCGACCACGTTTCGTTGCGCCCACATCGTGGGGACGGCGACGGCCAGCAGAGCGGTGGTGATCAGCCACAGGAAAACGGTCGTCACCAACCGCACGCGCATCCTCCTCAACGAAAGTTCGGCTCTCGACACAGAACGCGAGTGATCGCGTCAGAAACCGTACTCTCGACGGCGTCGTTACTTGGCGGCGCGCTTCGGGGTGATCAGCGCCAGCTTCGTCATCAGCTTGTTCATCCGCTTCAGCGCCTTCGGCGAGTTGTTGTAGTAGTTCCCGCCCGCGCCGACGTTGGTGCGCGGCGCCACCACGACCTCCTGGCGACAGTACTTACGCAGGCCCTCGGCCGCACCGAAGCGGGCGCCCAGGCCGGACGTCTTCCACCCACCCATCGGCGCCGTCGTACACATCAGGTTTGAGATCACGTCGTTGACGTTGACCGCACCGCAGTCCAATTGCAGCGCAACATCTTTCGCGCGGTCCATGTCTTTGGAGAACACCGCGGCGCTCAACCCGTACGGGCTGTCGTTGGCCAGCCGGATCGCCTCGTCGAGGCTGGCGACCTTCATGATCGGAAGCGTCGGGCCGAAGGTCTCCTCGGTCATGCACAGCATCGAGTGGTCCACGTCGACCAGGACCGTCGGCTCGTAGAAGCTGCCCGCGCCGGCACCCTGCTTGCCGCCGGTCAGCGCCCTGGCCCCCTTGGCGATCGCGTCGTCGACGTGCCGGGCGGTCACGGCGACCTGCGAGTCGTCGATCAGCGAACCGAAGTCGTTGCCCTCACCCGCACCCATCTTGAGCTTCTCGACGTCGCGCACCACGGCCGCGACGAACTTGTCGTAGACCGAGTCGAGCACGTAGACCCGCTCCACCGACACACAGGTCTGCCCCGCGTTGAAGAACGCGCCCCATACCGCGGCGTGGGCGGCGAGATCGATGTCGGCGTCCTCGAGGACGAGCATCGGATCCTTGCCGCCGAGTTCCAGGCTGACGGGGGTGAGCCGCTGCGCGGCGCGCTCCATCACCTTCGCCCCGGTCGCGCTCGAACCGGTGAACTGGACGAAGTCGGAGTTGTCGATGACCGCCTCGGACACCTCACGGGCGCCTTGTGCGAGGGCGAGCACCTCCGGCGCGCCCGAGTCCAGCCAGCCGCGCAGCAGCAGTTCGGCGGTCAGCGGTGTGCGCTCCGAGGGCTTGAGCAGCACTGCGCAACCGGCGGCCAGTGCGCCGAAGGCATCCATCAACGCGTTGGCGACCGGGTAGTTCCACGGCGCGATGATTCCGACGACCGGGCGGGGCCGGTAGTGCACCTCGATCTTCTTGATCGACAGGAACGGCAGCGGCGCCGGGCGGCGTTCGGGAGCGAGCGCCTTCTCCATCGTCTTGATGTAGTACGACGCGATCATGATCAGCAGCGGCACCTCCTGCGCCGCGTCGACGGCCGACTTGCCGGTCTCCTTGATCAGCAGCGACTCGATCTCGTCGCGGTGCTCGCCCAGCCAGATCGCGTAGCGCGCCAGCACCTTGGCACGCCCCTTGGCGCCGCGCGCCTCCCACTGCCGCTGCGCCTCGCGTACGCCGGTCGCGATCCGGGGCACGTCGGCGGGATCGGTCCAGCGCACCGTGCCTGCGGCGGCTCCGGTCGCGGGGTTGTGGATGGTGCTGGTGTCGGGCAGGTCAACGTCGGACGTCGCAGTCATGAACCCATGCTAACCGTCCGGTGTGACGCAGATCGCACCGGGGTTGACAGGTGTCAAGTCGCGTTCGGGCCGGCGCGCTAGTTCAGCATCCGGTCGAGCACGTGCAGGCTGTCGGAGATGGGGTCACCGGGCAGCGGCGTGCCGTGGGACGCGCCGATCAGCACGCCGACGATCGCCCCGGCAAGCACCCGGCGCTCGAGGAGGTCGACCGGCGCCCCCGGGCGCTCCGTCAGGGCGTCGGCGATCAGACCGATCAATCGGACATATTCGGCGTAGAGCAGGCCGGCCACCTCGGGAACGGAGTACATCAGCCGTTGCCCGATGATCGCCTCTTCGCGCTGCTCGTCGGTGAGCGAGGCGAACGTCGTCTCGACGGCGTGCCGGTAGGCGTCGATGACCGACATGTCCGCGGGCGCCGCGACGAACGCCGCGACGATCGGCGGGATGTGATCATCTGAGATCAGCACCGCCTCCTTGGTCGGGAAGTAGCGGGAGAAGGTGCGCGGCGAGATGTCGGCGGCGGCGGCGATCTGTTCGACCGTCGTGGCCTGAAAGCCCTTCTCCTGGATCAGCCGGAACGCTTCACGCCGGATCCTCGCGCGGGTTTGCAGTTTCTTTCGCTCGCGCAAGCCCGGCGGCTTATCGGGCATTTCCACCGACCAAGTCAGGCCGGGCGATGACGGCCGCTGCGCAGACGATCGCCGATCCGAGCAGCGCGCCGCCCACGACGTCGGTGAAGTAGTGGAACGACACCCCCACGCCGACCATCGCCAACCCGACGGCGGCTACCGCGCCGGCGACCGCCCACCACGCCGCTCCGACCGCCAGGACGGCAAGCCCGATGATGACCGTCGCCGTCGTGATGTGTCCGCTCGGATACGCGAACCCGCCTCCCTTCTCGCGCGCGAATACCGGCTTGAGCAGCCTGACGAGCGCCAAGCCGACGAACGGCGCGACCACCGTCGTCGCCGCCAGTCGCCACCACCGCCGCACCACGGCGACCACCGAAGCGACCATCCACACGGCGAGCAGGAGCAGCGGGTCGGCGAGCACGGCCAGCCTGCGCACGGGAGTCTGGCGGAAACCTTGAAACCAGTCGTCAACCGGCGTCGACGACCTGTGGACCGCCCAGCCGAGCGCCGCCATCGCCGCGAGCCCGACCCACGGCCATACCCGCATCACGCGATACCGCGGAGGTACGCCGCCTGTCCGAGGTGCTGGGCGCCGTCGTCGACGACGCTCACCAGTCGCACGCTGGCGGTCACCGGCGGATCCCAGCGCTCGTCGACGATGCGGCTCAGTTCGTCGACCGTCAGCGAGGCGATGTATTCGAGCGTCGCCTTGTGTACCGCGTGGGCGTAACCGGCGAGCAGATCGGCCGACACGCGAACCCGTCCCACGTCTTCGGGGCTGTGTCCGTAGCCCATGTCGTCGCGGGGCAGGTCGAGACCGAATCGGTCCACCCAGCCGTCGCGCAGCCACACCTGCTCGGTGCCGGCGATGTCGCTGACCTGGACGTCCTGCTGGCGGGCGCTGTGCCAGACCAGCCACGCGATGCTGTTGGCCGTCGGCGTGGGGCGGAAGAAGGCCGTCTCGTCGGTCAGACCGTCAGTGAGGTTATCGACGTGCTCGATGAGCCGGGTGAACGAGTCGCGTAACAGTTCACGGACCGCCGCAGCGTCTGAGTCAGCCATGTCTCGACGGTACGACGTCAGCCCTGCGGTCGCGCGCCGTGGAACACCGCTTCGACGTTGTTGCCGTCCGGATCACGCACGAAGGCGCCGTAGTAGCCGGGGTGGTACTGCGGCCACAGACGCGGCGCGTGCAGCGACTCGGCACCGGTCTCGAGCGCGGCGTCGTAGAAGGCTTGCACGGCGTCGGTGCTGGCGGCCTGGAAAGCCACGTGCACCTCCCGATTGGGGCCCGTTGCGTCTCCGGCGTTTTTGTCGCCGATCCAGAAGTCGGGCTTGCCGTCCCTGCCGTAGCCGATGGCGACCTGGAAGTCCTTCTGGCGCGTGTAACCAAGGACGCCCAGGACCTTGTCGTAGAACGCCTTCGATTTCTCCCAGTCCGCACAGTTGATTCCAAGGTGATCGATCACGGGCTCATCGTAGATTCGAGTGATGACATACGAACTCGTCATCCGGGGCGGCACCATCGTCGACGGCCTCGGCGGTGAACCCTACGTCGGCGATGTGGCCGTCTCAGCCGGGGTGATCGCCGCGGTGGGGACGGTGGACGAGCCCGGCGCACATGAGATCGACGCGACCGGACTGCTCGTCACGCCGGGGTTCGTCGACCTGCACACCCATTACGACGGTCAGGCCATCTGGTCCGACCGGCTCACGCCCTCGTCGGCGCACGGCGTCACCACCGTCGTGATGGGCAACTGCGGAGTCGGTTTCGCGCCGTGCCGCCCGGAGGACCACGACGTGCTGGTCGACGTCATGGCCGGCGTCGAGGACATCCCCGGCGTGGTGATGGTCGACGGCTTGCCGTGGCACTGGGAGACGTTTCCCGAGTTCCTCGACGCGGTGGAGGCGCGGCACCGCGACATCGACGTCGCCGCGCTGCTGCCGCATTCGCCGCTGCGGGTGTACGTGATGGGTCGGCGCGGTGTCGACCGGGAACCGGCCACCGCCGAGGACCTCGCGATGATGCGCAAGCTGGCGGCCGAAGCGGTGCAGGCCGGTGCGCTCGGCTTCGCCTCGTCACGGTTCACGCTGCACAAGACCGAAAGCGGCCACCCGATTCCGAGCTACGACGCCGACCGCGCCGAGATCGAGGCGATCGCACTCGGCGTCGACGACGCCGGCGGTGGCCTGATCCAGTTCGTGCCCGACCTCGTCGCCGGTGACTACGAGCCGGTCCTGCAGACGGTGTTCGACGTGGCCGCCCAGGTCGGTCTGCCGGTGACGTTCACGTTGGCGATCGGCAACGCCGGCGAGCCGTTCTTCCTCGACGCGCTGACGATGGTCGAGAAGGCCAACATCGACGGCGGCGAGATCACCGCGCAGATCTTCCCCCGGCCGATCGGCCTGGTGCTCGGCCTCGAACTGTCCGGCAACCCGTTCGTGATGTACCCGAGCTACCAGGAGCTGGCCCGCCTGCCGCTGGCCGAGCGTGTCGCCGAGATGCGCAAACCAGAAGTGCGTCAACGGATTCTGTCGGACAAGCCAGCGGGCGAAGGGCATCCGCTGATGTTCGCCGCGCAGGCGTTCGAGTGGATGTTCCCGCTGGGCGACCCGCCGAACTACGAGCCGCCGCGCACCGACAGCATCGCCAGCCGCGCCCGCGGGCGCGGCGTCAGCCCGTTGGAGGAGGCCTACGACCGACTGCTGGACGACGACGGTCACGCCATCCTGCTGGTGACGCTGGCCAACTTCCGCGACGGCACCCTCGACACCGTCGCGGAGTTGATCCGCCGCGACGACGTCGTACTCGGTCTCGGCGACGGCGGGGCTCATTACGGAATGATCTGCGACGCAAGCTTTCCCACGTACATGCTGACGCACTGGTCGCGGGACCGCGCAGCCGGCCGGCTCTCGGTGGCCGAGACCGTGCGAGAGCTGACGTCGGTGCCCGCCCGGGTCGCCGGACTCGCCGACCGCGGGCGAATCGCGGTGGGCTACAAGGCCGATCTCAACGTCATCGACCACTCCGCGCTGCGGTTGCGCAAACCCGTCATCACCCACGACCTGCCCGCGGGCGGGCGCCGCCTGGACCAGAGCGCCGACGGATACGTCGCGACCGTCGTATCGGGCGAGGTCATCGCAGAGAACGGCACACCCACGGCGGCACGTCCCGGCAGGCTGATCCGGGGCCGCCAACCCGCTCCCGCGGTATGACGCGCGTCGCACCGCTGGCTGCGCCGTACAGCGACGAGGACGCCGCAGGCATCAACGGTTGGGGCCATCCCGACCGCACCTACGAGCCGCTGCTGCTGGTGCGCTGTCTGCAACGACACCCGAATCTTGCTGCGCGACTGCGGAAACTGGGCGAATCGCTCTACGTCGACGCCCGCCTGCCTGCCCGGCTACGCACCATCGCGATCCTGCGGCTCTGCGCCCTGGTGCGGTGCGAGTACGAGTGGGGCGGCCAGGCCGCCTTCTGGGGTCCGATCGCCGGCGTCAGTGACGACGAGTGCGACGCCCTGGTCACCGGAGCGGATCCCGGCTGGAGTCCCTTCGAGCGGGTGCTGATCGCCGCTGTCGACGAGCTCGAGCGCACCGGTTCGTGGTCGGACGAAACGTGGAAAGCGTTGGGCGACAACCTCGATGACGAACAGCGGATGGAGTTGCTGGTCGCGGTCGGCTGGTATCGCACCATCTGCACGCTGTGCAACGGGATGGCGCTGCCAGTCGAAGGTTGGATGCGGCGTTGGCCGTCAGCGTGACACCCGGTCGCGTCGCAACGCGGGATGCTGACCGGCCAGCGTCTTGAGCACCACCTGGCGCGGGAGCACTTGCAGCAGACGGGTACTGAGTCGGCTGGGCAGGCCCGCGATCACCGTGCCCTTGTCGTTCTCCAGCGCCTCGACGCCGACCCGGGCGACGTCACGCGAGGGCATCCACATGAACTTCGGGAATGCCGACGCGAACTTGCGCTCGTCCATGCCGGCGGACTGCAGGAACTCCGTGCGCACCGGTCCGGGTGCGAGCATTGCGACAGTGACACCCGTCCCCGCGAGCTCGGCGCGCACGCCTTCGGTGTACGCCTTGACGAAGGCCTTGGTCCCGGCATAGCCGGACTGTCCGGGAAACGGGTGGAAGCCCGCGGTCGACCCAACGTTGAGGATCGCGCCGCGGCCGCGCGGCACCATCTGCCGCACCGCGCGGGTGGTCAGGTCGATGACCGCCTCGACGTTGACGCGCACCTGCGCGATCTCGTCGGCGACTTCCGCTTTCGCTATCCAGCCGAGTGTGCCGATGCCGGCGTTGTTGACGAGGATGTCGACGGTGAGACCGCGGTCGGCGATCTCGTCGAACAGGCGGGCGCGTGCGTCGGGGTCCACGACGTCGCACGCGATGGTCTCGGCCCGCACGGTTCTGCCGAGTTCGGCGGCGAGGTCGCGTAGCCGGTCTTCGCGGCGGGCGACGAGCGTGACGCCGTGGCCGCGGGCGGCCAGTTCGCGGGCGATGTCGGCACCGATGCCCGAGGAGGCACCCGTGACGACGGCGGTGGTGGTCGGTGACGGCGGAGGCAGTGGCATACATGAACCTAACGCTTCACCGGTCCGACGTATTCTCGGCTCATGAGCGTGAAGGTGGATATCGACCAACTCGCCGACAAGCTGGACGACTTCGCGTTCGCCTATCTGGTGTCCGTCGGCGACGACTATCGCGCACACACCGTCTTCGTCGAGCCGGTGTTCCGCGACGGGCGCCTGGACGTCGGCACCGTCGGCAGGCACACCCGCGAGAACACTGCCCGGCATGCCGACGTCACGCTCGTCTGGCCGCCGCGCTCGGTTGACGGATACTCGCTGATCGTCGACGGCCGCGCGCACAGCTCGGGTGACACGTTGACGGTCGAGCCCACACGGGCGGTCCTGCACCGCAAGGCCACGTCGGATTCCGCCGCGACGAGCCCCGACTGCCTGCACGACTGCGTGCCGCTCAAAAAGTGATCAGACCCGTCGGCACCGAGCCCAATACTGCCGACCCGGTTATCCACAGGTTGGGACGCGCGTCCTTTCGACCACCACGGTTGTCGGCTGCGATGGAACGGTGGGAGCGATCGACCGCATCCTGGCGGCGAATGGCGGGGTCGCGTCCGCGGCGCAGTTGCGCACGGCGGGATGGTCACCATCGCAGATCAAGAAACAGGGTTGGCTCTCGGTGCGGCGGGGTTGGTACGCCAGTCCGTCCGCCAATCCTCGCGTCGTCCGCGCCGTTTCGACCGGCGGTGTCCTCAGTTGCGTGTCGGCGTTGCTCTTACGCGGTGTCTGGGTTCCGGATTCCGGATTGCACATCCGCTACTCCGAGCGAGCACGCCAGTCGCATCCCGGAGTTCGATCCTGCCACCCGTACCGGCTGGATCCACCGATCGCCGGTGCGGTCGATCCGATAGAAACTGCGGCGGCGTCCGCGGCGAACTGTCTCGACGCGGAGGGGCTGGTCGTCGTGCTGGACTCGATGATGAACAAGCGGATGATCGAGATGGCTGACGCGAGATCCATCGTGGCAGCGTCCCGGTTTGCCCGTCTGGACCTCGCCCAGCGGTGTGACCCCAAAAGCGAGTCGGGTACGGAGACGATGATCAGACTGCGACTGCGGGCCGCCGGAATCCACCTGCGAACTCAAGTGGTGATTCCAGGCGTGGGGCGCGTCGACTTCCTTGTAGGCAATCGACTCATCATCGAAGCCGACAGTCGCGAGCACCACCTGGGCAAGTACCAAGTCGACCGCACCCGGGACAGAGTCGCGACCGGGCTGGGGTTTCTGGTGATCCGGCTGACCTATGAGGACGTTGTGCATCGCTGGGATGTGGTGTTCGCCGACATTCGATCGGTCATCCGGAGACGGGCACATCGAGGCCCGATCACAACGTCGGCCTGAGAGCGTTGCCGTGGATATATAGGCGCGGCGGCGCTCTCAGCACGACATTGTGTCAGCGCACGAAAAAGCCCGGCCCCCTTGAGGAGCCGGGCTCTTTCGCGAAGGGACTAGAAGTCCATGCCGCCCATGCCGCCGGTCGGGTCGGCCGGGGCGGCCGCCTTCTCCGGCTTGTCGGCGACGACGGCCTCGGTGGTCAGGAACAGCGCCGCGATGGACGCCGCGTTCTGCAGCGCCGAACGCGTCACCTTCACCGGGTCGGCGACGCCGGCCTTGAGCAGGTCCTCGTACTCGCCGGTGGCGGCGTTCAGGCCCGTGCCGGCCGGGGAGTTGGCGACCTTCTCGGCCACGACGCCCGGTTCCAGCCCACCGTTGAGGGCGATCTGCTTGAGCGGAGCCGACAGCGCGACGCGCACGATGTTGGCACCGGTCGCCTCGTCACCGTCGAGCTTGAGCTCCTCGAGTGCCGGGGCGGCCTGCAGCAGCGCGACACCGCCACCGCTGACGATGCCCTCCTCGACCGCAGCCTTGGCGTTGCGGACCGCGTCCTCGATACGGTGCTTGCGCTCCTTGAGCTCGACCTCGGTGGCAGCGCCGGCCTTGATCACCGCAACACCGCCGGCCAGCTTGGCCAGCCGCTCCTGCAGCTTCTCGCGGTCGTAGTCGCTGTCGCTGTTCTCGATCTCGGCGCGGATCTGGGCCACGCGACCGGCGATGGCGTCGGAGTCACCGGCACCCTCGACGATGGTGGTCTCGTCCTTGGTGACGACGACCTTGCGCGCCTTGCCCAGCAGCGAGACGTCGGCGGTCTCGAGCGAAAGGCCGACCTCTTCGCTGATGACCTGACCACCGGTGAGGATGGCCATGTCCTGCAGCATCGCCTTGCGGCGGTCACCGAAGCCCGGGGCCTTGACGGCGACGGACTTGAAGGTGCCGCGGATCTTGTTGACGACCAGGGTGCTCAAAGCCTCGCCCTCGACGTCCTCGGCGATGATCAGCAGCGGCTTGCCGGACTGGATGACCTTCTCCAGCAGCGGCAGCAGATCCTTGACCGTCGACACCTTCGACGACACGAGCAGGATGTACGGGTCCTCGAGGACCGCTTCCTGACGCTCGGCGTCGGTGACGAAGTAACCCGAGATGTAGCCCTTGTCGAAGCGCATGCCCTCGGTCAGCTCGAGCTGCAGGCCGAAGGTGTTGGACTCCTCGACCGTGATGACGCCCTCGTTGCCGACCTTGTCCATCGCCTCGGCGATCAGCTCACCGATCTGGGTGTCGGCGGCCGAGATCGCGGCCGTGGCAGCGATCTGCTCCTTGGTCTCGACCTCCTTGGCCGACTTCAGCAGCGTCTCGGTGACCTTCTCGACGGCCTTCTCGATGCCGCGCTTGAGGGCCATCGGGTTGGCACCGGCCGCGACGTTGCGCAGCCCCTCGCGCACGAGCGCCTGGGCCAGCACGGTGGCGGTGGTGGTGCCGTCGCCGGCGACGTCGTCGGTCTTCTTGGCGACTTCCTTGACCAGCTCGGCGCCGATCTTCTCGTACGGGTCCTCCAGCTCGATCTCCTTGGCGATGGACACGCCATCGTTGGTGATCGTGGGGGCGCCCCACTTCTTCTCCAGGACCACGTTGCGACCCTTGGGGCCCAACGTGACCTTTACCGCGTCGGCGAGGCTGTTCAGGCCCCGCTCGAGGCCCCGGCGGGCCTCTTCGTCATACGCAATTGTCTTGGCCATTGCGAAGTGTTCCTCCGGATTGGGGATGCACGTCTTGTCGGTCGGGTGCAGTGCCCGCGACGGACGGCTCGGGTGTGCTCCGCAGATGCGGCCCGTGGCCTCACCGTCCCGACCTAGCACTCACTGGTCGCGAGTGCCAATTGCCATTCTTAGCACTCGACCAGGGAGAGTGCAAGGTTGGGCCGATTCACTGCACAGCACGATCGCGAAGGGACACGAACTCCCAGCCCGCCGCTTTCAGCGCGGTGATCGCGTCGGCCATCCCGGCGCCGGTGCCCGACTCGGGATGGTTCATGTGGGCGATCACGATCGAGCCCGGCGCAGCACCGGTGACGGTCGACCGCACGGACGCCGCCGACGCAGTGGCGCCCTTGTCACCGTTCACCGAGAACCCCAGTGGTTGTTGCCCCAAGTCGCGGACGATCTCGACCGCGACGTCGTCGTAGTAGGCGGTGCCGGGCCGGAAATACGTCGGGGCCCGGCCGGTGAGTGCGGCGAGCTTCTCGTGGTTGTTCCACACCTCGTCGACCACCTCCTTCGCCGACCGGGTGCCGGCGATTCCATATGCGGTACGCCCGGTCACCGACAGCGGCATATGGCGGGTGCCGTGGTTGCCGATCTCGAACAGCGGATCGGCCGCGATCGCGGCGGCGCGTCCCGGGTTGGCGTCGATCCATTTCGCGCAGAAGAACAACGCTGCGGGCACGCTGTTGCGCCGCAGCGTGTCGATGAGTTTGTCGTCGCATCTGCCGTCGCACGCGTCGAACGTCAGCGCGAGTTGCTTGCCGATCGGCGCGAACGTCGTCGCGATGCCCGGCAGCGTCGTCCCCCATCCCGTAGGTTTGCGCGCAGCGTTCTGGACGGCCACCACCGCCGGGTCCGGGATGGGCGGCGCCGCGGTCGCGATGAAGGCGCGGACGCTGACGGCCGCAACCGAACCAGCAGTTGCGGCCAGGAACATCCGCCTGCTGATCACACGCGGCAGGCTAGGGCGGATTCCTGGATTCCCGCCGTGAGGCGGCTGCCTCCTCGATGCGAATCCTGTGGCAAGCTGGCGCTGATGTCACTGTGGGATCCCCGCAACGTGCCGCCTTACCCGCCGGCGCGCTACACCGAGGACGAGCCGCAAGTCAGTGCCTGGTTACGGCGCTCCACCGAACCCGCGGACTACGACTCGTTCGGTCTGGTGAAGTACCACTACCTCGCCAACCAGCAGGCCACCGACGGCGACTACGGGCTCTACCGCGTGGAGATCGCGCCGAAGGGCGGCGGTCCGGGGCCGCATTTCCACCGGGCCATCTCGGAGGCGTTCTTCGTCTTGTCCGGAACGGTCCGGCTCTACGACGGCAAAGACTGGATCGACGGAAACCCGAACGACTTCCTCTACGTGCCGCCCGGTGGCATCCACGGATTTCGCAACGAGTCCGACGAGCCGACGTCGTTGCTGATGCTGTTTGCTCCGGCAGCTCCGCGCGAGGCCTACTTCGAGGGGTTCAGCCAACTGGGTGAGCTCACCGACGAAGAGCGCCACCAGTGGTTCGTCAAGCACGACAACTACTTCGTGGAGTGACACACCGGACGACACGCTCCAGAACGTGCATCGCCGTAATCCGTTGCGCTAGGCTGCTGTCCGATCAGTGAGGAGTCTCTGGGTGCGGGCAGAAGCAGCGCCCGACACCCAGGCTTTGCGAGGCTGGCAGCGTCGGGCATTGGTGCGGTATCTTGGCGCCAGACCGCGCGATTTCCTTGCTGTCGCGACGCCGGGCGCAGGTAAGACGCAGTTTGCCCTGCGCGTAGCCGGCGAGCTGCTCGCCGACGGGACGGTGGAGCGCATCACCGTCGTCGTGCCGACCGAGCACCTCAAGAGCCAGTGGGCGCTGGCCGGCGCCCGATCGGGCATCGCGCTGGATCCGAAGTTCTCCAACAGCGCGGCACACACCTCCGCGGAGTACCACGGCGTCGTCGTCACCTACGCCCAGGTTGCCAGTCACCCGACCCGGCACCGCGTGCGCACCGAGAACTACCGAACGTTGGTCATCTTCGACGAGATCCACCACGGCGGCGACGCCAAGAGTTGGGGTGAAGCGATGCGCGAGGCCTTCGCCGACGCCACCCGCAGGCTTTCGCTGACCGGCACGCCGTTCCGCAGCGACGACAGCCCGATCCCCTTCGTCAGCTATGAACCCGACGGCAACGGAGTGCTGCGTTCGCGTGCCGACCACACCTACGGCTACTCCGACGCGCTCGCCGACGGCGTGGTGCGGCCCGTCGTGTTCATGGCCTACTCGGGCGAGGCGCGCTGGCGCACGAGCGCGGGAGAGGAGCACTCCGCGCGCCTCGGTGAACCGCTCAGCCCTGAGCAGACCGCACGCGCGTGGCGCACGGTGCTCGACCCGAGCGGCGAGTGGATCCCCGCGGTGCTGCAAGCCGCCGACACCCGGCTCACCCAGTTGCGCACCGGCGGCGTTCCGGACGCGGGGGCGATGGTGATCGCATCCGACCAGAAGGCGGCGCGCGCCTACGCGAACGTGCTCACGACGCTGACCGGACAGGCGCCGACGCTCGTGCTCTCCGACGACCCTGGGTCCTCGGACCGCATCGCCGAGTACGCGGCGGGCAACAGCCGCTGGCTGGTCGCGGTGCGCATGGTCTCCGAGGGTGTCGACGTGCCGCGACTGGCTGTCGGGGTGTATGCGACCAGCGCGTCGACCCCGTTGTTCTTCGCCCAGGCGATCGGCCGCTACGTGCGCTTGCGGCGGCCCGGCGAGACCGCCAGCATCTTCCTGCCGTCGGTGCCGGCGCTGCTCGACCTGGCCAGCGAGATGGAGGCGCAGCGCGACCACGTGCTGGGCAAGCCGCACCGCGAGCCGCAAGGCGAGTGGGACGACGCCGCCCTCGAGGAGGCCAACAAGAAGAAGGACGAAGCGGGCGAGCTCGACAACGGCTTCGAGATGCTGGGCGCCGACGCCGAACTCGACCAGGTGATCTTCGACGGCTCCTCGTTCGGCACCGCGGCGGCGGTCGGCAGCGAGGACGAGGCCGACTACCTCGGCATCCCCGGCCTGCTCGACGCCGACCAGATGCGAGACCTGTTGCGGCGCAGGCAGGAAGAGCAGCTGACCCGACAGACCGCTTCCGGCGAGGCGCCCCGGGTGTCCACGCACAGCCAGCTGCGCGAGCTACGCAAGGAGCTCAACACGCTGGTGTCGATCGCCCACCACCGGACCGGTAAACCGCACGGCTGGATTCACAAGGAGCTGCGCCGGATCTGCGGCGGGCCGGCGGTCGCGGCGGCCACCACCGATCAGCTCCGCGCGCGGATCGAAGCGGTGCGCGGGCTGCAGGCCTAAGCGCGCGCCTCGGCGAGCGCCGCGAGGTTCTTCAGCGAGTTGTCGAGGTGCTGCGGCTCGAACGGCGGAAACTCGATGTCGCGAAGATGCGCAGGCACCCCCGACCAGTCGTAGGTCAGCGTGACCGCAGTCCGGTCCGCCCCATGGGATTCGAGGTCGTAGCGCCATATCCAGCCGCCGAACTCCAGTTCCGAGCTGTTCATCAGATGTCCCCGCTGTTCGGGACCCTGACCCGGCTGCCACGCGATCGCGCGCGGCGGGTCGAGCACCTCGACCCGGTTGGCCATCTCGTACTCCTTCTCGGGATGGTTGTCGTGGTACATGCCCATCCGGAAGATCTGACCGGTCTCGGTGAGGGGTTCACGGTCGAGCGGTTCGCGAACCCATCCGGTGCCGTCGATCGCCTGATGCGTCGACGGGTCGGCGAGCACGTCGAACACGGTCTCGATCGGAGCGTTGACAGTTGTGGTCGCTGCTATGCGTTGTTCAGCCATACTCGTACAGACTGTGGGCACCGCCAGAACTCATCGCTAGAAAACCCCGCAGCCGGCCACCCCGCACGCCAGCGAACTGCCCAACAGCAGCGGCCACAGCCCGACCGCGACGGCCAGCGCCGCGATGTTGGCGAAGATCGTGAAGTCGCCGGACAGCGCGGCCTCCAGCTGGCCGATCAACTCGATGTGGAACATCGCGTACCCGACGCCGAAGACCGTGTACACCAACGCGATCCACAGGACGAGTTCGAGGTAGGTGTTGATGCCCCGCTGCGCCAGCAGCTGTTGCACCCGTTGCCACATCGACATTCCTAGAGCCCGAGCAACTCGGGCAGGGCGGCGACGGAATCGATCACATGGTTCGGCTGCATCGCGAATTCGTCTGCGGCCCAACGGTCCAAAGTGTCCTGACGGAATTTACCGGTGCGCACGAGCACGCCCGTCATGCCGACGACCTGAGCGGCGAGCACGTCGTTGTTGAGGTCGTCACCGATCATGTACATCTCGTCGGGCTCGACACCGAGCCGGCTTGCGGCCGCGAGGAATCCCTCGGGCGCGGGCTTGCCGACCGCGGTGGCCTTACGTCCGGACGTCTCCTCCATCCCGATCAGGTACATGCCGGTGTCGATGCGCAAGCCGTCGGCCGTCGTCCATGCCGCGCTCCGGTGCATCGCGACCACGGGGACACCCTGAGCCATCCAGTCGTAGACCCACGACAGGGTGAGGTGGCTGTACTCCGGGCCGGCGCCCCCCAGCAGCACGACGTCCGGCGCGTCCGGGGCGAGGGGTCCGCTGAACTCGTCGGAGGACACGATGTCGATGCCGGGCATGTCCTCGGCGATGTGCCCGCTGTTGACCAGGAAGCAGCGCGCGTCGGGATAGGTGTCGCGGACGTACTGCGCGGTCAGCACCGCAGCGGTGATCACCTCGTCGGGCCGCACCCGCATCCCGGCCTCGGTGAGCAACTCGGCGATCTGCACACGCGTGCGCGTCGTCGTGTTGGTCAGGTAAGCACACGCAATCTGGTTGCCGGTCAACGCCTGCACGGTTTCGGCTGCCCCGGCGATCGGCCGCCACGACGTCACCAACACGCCGTCGATGTCGAACAGCACTCCACCGATCGCCATGGCCCGACAGTAAACGGCGGACGCGTCAACGCAAATCGTGCACCGATCGTGCGGGCCCGCCGAATTGGAGTAGTCCCCTACGCTAGTGCGCCCTCGCCGGCGGCCCGAAACTGTCCCTTGCCAGGGCCGATACGGCCATGTATCTCGGAGTGAGGGGCGGGCGATGCCAGTCGTAGGCGAGCATGCGGTGGTTCTCGGCGCGAGCATGGCGGGACTGCTCGCCGCCAGGGTTCTCTCCGAGAGCTACCAGAGCGTCACTGTCGTCGAGCGCGATGCGCTGCCCAGCGAACCCGTGTCCCGGCGCGGAGTTCCGCAGGGCAGGCTGATACACGCCCTGCTCGCGCGCGGGGCGCAGGCTCTCGAAGAGTTGTTGCCCGGCATTCTCGATGAACTCGTTGCCGACGGCGCCATCAGGTGGGACGGCGACTACTCCAAGATGAGTTTCCTGCTCGGCGGCCATCGGCTCGTGCAGTCGGGCCGATGCCCGTCTCCCGACGCGTGGCCCTTCTACTTTCAGAGCCGGCCGTTCTTGGACTGGCATGTGCTGCGGCGCGTGCGCGACGTCTCGAACGTGACGATCATCGAACGGCACGACGTGGTCTGCATGTCTGCGACCGCTGACCGCCGTCGGGTGAGCGGCGTCGACGTGGTCGACCGCGACAGCCGGGACACCCGGACGCTGGTCGCCGACCTCGTCGTCGACGCAACCGGACGTGGTTCGCGCACACCGGTTTTTCTCGAGCGGCTGGGCTATGGCCGTCCGGTGGAGGACGAGGTGATGGTGCAGTTCGCGTATGCCTGCCAGCCAGTGCGGATCAAGCCGGGCGCCCTCAGGGAGAACTTCGTCGCGGTCATGCCCGAGCCCGGCCGGCCCAAGATGTTCGCGACCGCGATCCAGGAAAACGACATGGCGATGTTCGCGGTCGGCGCCATAGCGGGGCACCAGCCGCCGGAGACGCCCGTCGAGATGCTCGAGTTCGCCGCCGATTTCGGGCCGGCAAACGTGCTGGCCGCGCTTGCGGACGCCGAACCGCTCGGCCCGGTGACGAATTACCGGGTGCCGTCCAATCGCTGGCGCCGCTACGACAAGATGCGGCGACTGCCTGACGGGCTGCTCGTGCTCGGCGATGCGGTCTGCAGCTTCAACCCCATCTACGGGCAGGGCATGACCGTCGCCGCCGTCGAGGCGCTCATCTTGCAAGACTGCCTGCGTCGCGGTGATGACGATCTGGCGCGACGCTTCTTCCGAACCAGCGCCAAGACGATTCGCATCGCGTGGCAGAGCGCTGTCGGATCGGACCTGGCGTTGCCCGAAGTCGAAGGAACCGCGCCACTGTCGATGCGGCTGAGCAACGCCTACCTCGAGCGGGTGCTGACGGCGTCCGAAACGGACGCGACGGTCATGCTGCGGTTCCTGCGGGTTCTCGGCATGGTGGATCCACCGGCGAAACTGTTTTCGCCCTCGTTCATGTGGCGGGTGTGGCGAACGCAGCGGACACGCGATCGGCGCGACCCGGCGCCGGTCGACCAGGCCACCCCGGAGGCCACGTCGATCACCTGATGGCGTTGGACAGCCCGTCGGTATGTTGATCTTCATGGGCAGCAAGTGGACCGCGGCCGACGTGCCGGACCAGTCCGGTCGGACCGCAATCGTCACCGGCGCGAACAGCGGTCTGGGCTTCGACACCGCCGCCGTGCTGGCAGCCAGAGGCGCTCAGGTGGTGCTGGCGGTGCGCAACCTGGACAAGGGCAGGCAAGCCATCGAGCGCATCGAGAAGGCCAGCCCCGGTGCCGCCGTGACGCTCGCCGAACTCGACCTGTCGTCGCTGGACAGCGTCCGCCGTGCGGCCGACGAGCTGCGTGCCGCGCACCCGCGCATCGACCTGCTGATCAACAACGCCGGCGTGATGTATGTGCCGAACCGCGAGACCACCGCCGACGGTTTCGAGATGCAGTTCGGCACCAACCATCTCGGCCACTTCGCGTTGACCGGTCTGCTGCTCGACCACCTGCTGCCGGTCGCCGGTTCACGCGTCGTGACCGTCAGCAGTTTCGGCCACCGGATCTTGGCCCGAATCCGCTTCGAGGACCCGCATTTCGAGACCGGTTATCAGCGGGTGCAGGCCTATGGTCAGTCGAAGCTGGCGAACCTGCTGTTCACCTACGAACTGCAGCGGCGCCTCGAAGCCAACGGCGCGCCGACGATCGCCGCGGCCGCGCACCCCGGGTTCTCGGACACCGAACTGATGCGTCACCTCCCTGCCTTCCTTCCAGACTTCACATGGAAGTTCGCCACGCAGCCGTCGGAGAAAGGCGCGCTGCCGACGCTGCGCGCGGCCACCGATCCCGCGGTACAGGGTGGCCGTTACTACGGTCCCGGCGGCATCGGTGAGTTGAAGGGAAACCCGAAAGTCGTTGCGTCGAGCGCACAATCGCACGACGAAGACATTCAGCGCCGGTTGTGGACCATGTCCGAGGAGCTGACCGGCGTCACCTACCCCGTCTGATGCGCACCGTCGAAGAGCATCAGCGTGTCGTCGCCGGGCTGATCAGCCGCCGCGCGCCGGTCAACGTGGCGATCGCCGACGCGCTGGGCCATGTGCTGGCTGCCGACGTCGTCGCGCCGTTGTCGCTGCCCGGCTTCGACAACTCCGCGATGGATGGGTACGCCGTCGTCGCCGAGAACGTGGCGGGGGCGACGCCCGAGCATCCGGTCCGGCTGCCCGTCGCCGAGGACATCCCGGCCGGGCGCACCGACGTGCTGAAGCTGAAACCCCGTACGGCACACCGCATCATGACCGGTGCGATGCTGCCCGCCGGTGCGACGGCGGTGGTTCCGGTCGAGGCGACGAACGGGGCCGTCGACACTGTCGAGATCCGCGCGGACGCGAAACAGGGCCAGCACATCCGGCGCGCCGGCGAAGACGTCACCGCCGGCACCGCGGTGCTGCGTGCCGGGCAGGTCATCACACCGGCGGCGCTGGGACTGGCCGCCGCGCTGGGTCTGGGCGAACTGACGGTGATTCCACGGCAGCGGGTGCTGGTGATGTCCACCGGAACCGAGCTGGTCGCACCGGGCACGCCCCTGGCGCCCGGGCAGATCTACGAGTCCAACGCGGTGATGCTCGCAGCGGCGTTGCGCGATGCCGGTGCCGACGTGGTGGCCTCGCCGATGACCGGCGACGACGTCGACTCGTTCCGCGCAGCGCTGGCACGCTACACCGGTGACGCCGATCTGATCATCACGACGGGCGGCGTCAGCGCAGGTGCCTACGAGGTCGTCAAGGACGCGCTCGCCGGGTCGGTGGACTTCGTCAAGGTGGCCATGCAGCCGGGCATGCCGCAGGGCTGTGGCACTGTGGACGGCACGCCGATCATCACGCTGCCCGGCAATCCGGTGAGCGCGCTGGTGTCGTTCGAGGTGTTCATCCGCGCGCGCGTCGAGCACGCCGCGGCGGAACTGCCTTTTGCCGCGCGGCGAGTTGACGTCCTCGGTCAGCACGGCG
>NZ_LZKP01000050.1 GCF_001672895.1 Mycobacterium sp. E740 | reverse complement strand
CGTGAGGAAGTTGCGCTGCTGGCGTGACCGCAGCGCGTTGATCTCCGGATCGTCGGTCGGCCCTTCGACGCCGCAGTTCCACGACCGGTTGTGGCTCTCGCCGTCGCGGTTGTCCTCGCCGTTGGCCTCGTTGTGTTTCTCGTTGTAGGACACCAGGTCCCGCAACGTGAAACCGTCATGGGCGATCACGAAGTTGATGGAGGCGACGGGTCGCCGGCCGGTGTGCTCGTAGAGGTCCGACGACCCGGTGAGCCGCGAGGCGAACTCGTCGATCGTCGCCGACTCGCCGCGCCAGTAGTCGCGAACGGTGTCGCGGTACTTGCCGTTCCACTCCGTCCACTGCGGCGGGAAGTTGCCGACCTGATAGCCGCCGGGACCGACGTCCCACGGCTCGGCGATCAGTTTCACCTGGCTCACGGTCGGATCCTGTTGCACGAGTTCGAAGAACGTCGCCAGCCGGTCCACGTCGTAGAACTCGCGGGCCAGCGTGGAAGCCAGGTCGAAGCGGAACCCGTCGACATGCATCTCGGTGACCCAGTACCGCAGCGAGTCCATGATCAACTGCAGGGAGTGCGGATGGCCGACGTTGAGGCTGTTGCCGGTACCGGTGTAGTCCATGTAGTAGCGCTTGTCGTCGTCGACGAGGCGGTAGTACGCGGCGTTGTCGATGCCCCGGAAGCTCAGCGTCGGGCCCATGTGGTTGCCCTCGGCGGTGTGGTTGTAGACCACGTCGAGGATCACCTCGATGCCGGCCTCGTGCAGCGCGCGCACCATCGCCTTGAACTCCTGCACCTGGCCGCCGGGGTTCGGGTTGGAGCTGTACTTGGAGTCCGGCGCGAGGAACCCGATGGTGTTGTAGCCCCAGTAGTTCGACAGGCCTTTCTCCACCAGCGTCGAGTCGTTGGCGAAGTGGTGCACCGGCATCAGCTCGATCGCGGTCACGCCCAGCGACTTGAGGTGCTCGATGATCACCGGATGGCCCACCGCCGCGTATGTACCGCGGATCTGTTCGGGGATGTCGGGATGTGTCTGCGTCAGGCCCTTGACGTGCGCCTCGTAGATGACCGAGTCGGCGTACTCGTGGCCCGGCGGGCGGTCGACGCCCCAGTCGAAGTACGGGTTGATCACCACACACTTGGGCATCTTGGGCGCCGAGTCCTCGTCGTTGCGGCTGTCCGGGTCGTCGAAGTTGTAGCTGAACAGCGACTGGTCCCAGTCGAACTGGCCGTCGATCGCCTTGGCGTACGGGTCGAGCAGCAGTTTGTTCGGGTTGCAGCGCTCGCCTGCGTCGGGGTCGTAGGGCCCGTGCACCCGGTATCCGTAGCGCTGGCCAGGCTCGATGTTCGGGATGAAGCCGTGCCATACGAACGCGTCGACCTCGGGCAGCGTCATTCTCGTCTCGGTGCCGTCGGCATCGAACAGGCACAGCTCGACCTTCTCGGCCGCCTCGCTGAACACCGCGAAGTTGGTGCCGAAGCCGTCATAGGTCGCCCCCAACGGATAGGCCTTGCCCGGCCAGATTTCCAGTGGGGCGGCTTGTGAGGTGGCGGCTTGGGTCAATTCAAACTCCAGACGATGAGACGAACGGATCAACGGAACCATACGGGTGTGCCCGGTGAGGCAACATCACAACCACATCGGCGCCAAGTCCGTCCATCGCAGGGAGAGCATGTGTCCAGCCGTTTCGACCTGCCCGCATACCGAACGCTGTTGACGCACGTCGACGCCGGTGTGGCAACTGTCACGCTGCACCGCCCGCGGCAGCGCAATGCGATAGGCGACGGTATGCGTGAGGAGCTGGCCGACGCCTACCGGACGCTGGACCACGACGACCGCGTCCGCGACGTCGTGCTCACCGGGAGCCCACCCGCTTTCTGTGCGGGCGCCGACCTCGCGTCGGGTGAGGAGACCTTCGCCGCACCAGGGAAGGACTTCAGCGCCGCGGGCATCGACGTACCGGCCTGGACGCTACGCAAGCCCGTCATCGCAGCGGTGAACGGACACGCCATCGGCCTGGGACTGACGTTGGCGCTGCAGTGCGACATCCGCTTCTTCGCGGCCGACGCGCGGTACGGCGTCGTGCAGGTGCGGCGCGGCGTGGTCGGGGACGCCTATTCGCACTGGGTGCTCCCGCGGTTGGTCGGTATCAGCAAGGCCGCCGAAATCCTGTTGAGCGGGGCGGTTTTCGACGGCGCCCGGGCGGTGGAGCTGGGGCTGGGCAGCCGGGCGCTGCCTGCCGCCGAGGTGCTGCCCGCCGCGCTGGAGCTGGCGCGCGACATCGCCGTCAACACCGCGCCGATGTCGGTGGCGGCGAGCAAGCGGCTGCTGTGGGACTCGTTCGACCTGGACCGGCCCGCGGTCGGCGCGCGGGAGACCGCGATTCACCGGGCGCTCATGAGCCACGACGACGCGCGGGAAGGAGTGCGCGCGTTCCTGGAAGGCCGGCCGCCGTCGTGGACCGGCAGTCCGGTAGACCCGACGGCTTAGCGGATCTCGACGCCCGCGGCCTGCAGGTCTGCGAGAGCCTCGGCGGTCGACTCGGCGGCGACGCCAGCGGTGAGGTCGACGAGGACGCGGGTGCTGAACCCATAGGCGACGGCGTCGGCGGCGGTCGCCTTGACGCAGTAGTCGGTCGCGATGCCGACGACGTCGACTTTGTCTATGCCGTGTTGGCGCAGCCAATCGTCCAGCGAGGTGCCGCTCGCATCAGTGCCCTCGAAACCGCTGTAGGCGGCCGAGTACTCGCCCTTGGTGAAGACGGCGTCGACCGCGTCGGCGTGGAACTCGGGATGGAAATCGGCGCCGCCGGTCCCGACGACGCAGTGCCGCGGCCAGGACGTCACGAAGTTCGGGTTGTCGGAGAAGTGCTCACCGGGATCGATGTGAAAGTCCTTGGTGGCCACCACATGTGCGTAGTCGTTGCGCCCGGCGACCAACCTTTTGATGCCCCGCGCGACATCGTTACCGCCGGCGACCGCCAGCGAGCCGCCCTCGCAGAAGTCGTTCTGTACGTCGACGATGATGAGCGCCTTCATACGCTTCGACGCTACCCGCCGAACAGCAGGTACAGCCCGGTGAAGGTGTAGCCGACCATGACCAGCATCATCGCCAGTTGGCCGGTGAGCTGATGCCCGGCCGGCAGTATCCGCAGCGCGCGGTCGTGCGCGGCGACGACGCCGGCGACGTGTCCGGCGACGACGAAACCGACTTTGAGCGTCGCGAGCACCGCTGGATGTTGTGAAAGGTAGTAGCTCACTTGGGCGTCGCCGAGCCCCAGCAGGTTCCAGCCGCGATCGAGCGGATCGGCCAACAGGATGATGGTCTGCTGTCCGCGCTCGACGAGGTAGGTCAGGTAGTGGGCGAACACGTAGCCGATGACGATCGGGATCAGCGAATGGGCCATCAGCCCGGGCAATTCGCGGCGCCGGGCGCGGTCGACTCCGCCGGTGGCGATCGATGCGAGCCAGAACGTGCAGGCCACGACCGCCGCGAAGATGAGCAGTCCGGCGGTCTTTATCCCGGTAGCTGTCCACGCCGACGAGGAGTGGGTGCTGACGAAGTTCCGAATCGCCGGCATCGCCGAGAAGCTGTCGAACGCAGTGGATCCCAGCAGGACGGCGAGGAGCACGACGACGCCGGGACGCACCGGCAGCGACGGGAGGTGGTCGAACGGGTTGCCGATCGCGATCCGGCCCGTTTCGGGCTGACGGCGAAACGGCGACAGTCGCGATGCCACCACGCTGTACACCTCGAACGGGTCGGCTCGCGCGCACCAGCGCTCACCGCAGCACAGTGCGCCTGCCAACGTGACCACCAGGTAGGTCAGGACCCAGATACGAATGGCGGTAAGCGATCCCGGGTCCGGGCTGGCCAGCTCGAGCCACACGAACGCGAACAGCCCGAAGACGGCCGGCCAATATCCCAGCCACGCCGGGTACGTCAGACCCAGTGATCGACCGCCCAGCAGGCGCACGATCGTGCGCACCGGCGAGATAGCCCGCCACACGGGTCCGATGATCAACGAGACTGCCACCAAGCCCACCCACAGCAAGACGTAGAACACCCCAGGCAAGGGGTTCTGCGCGTTCTGCGGGCCGAGGACCGCGGCGATTCCCACCCAAACCGCGAAAGCCAGGGCTGCGAGGGCGATGATCCACCGAGTGACGGGGGCGTCGACGACCGTCGTCACCCAACGAGGGAGGGGCCGAACGGAATTGGCCGTGTCGAAGCGAGGCTTCTTCCACGCCAGCGCGACCACCGCGAACGTGAACGTCAGAGCCCACGCGGCACCGATCAGCGCGTAGGTGAACGGTATCGGCAGATCGGTAGAGCCGCCGAGGCCGTGAGCCAGTACGGCGACCGACGACTCTGCGGTCACTGCACCGCGATGGTCGCGATGGTCTTCTCGGCGTGGTGCAATTCGACGTCCACCCGCCCCGGCACGTCGACGGTGAACTGGAACGTCTGCCGCGGACCGGCCTTCACGGGGAAGGTGTGCTCGGGGTTGGAGTGCACGTGCAACTCGTCGTCGTGGTCGCTGCTGATGTTGATGACGATCGGCTGCTTGACCTTGGCCTGGAGTTGTTCGTTGACGGGAGCGACCTGATCACCGGTGACGGACACGTCGATCACGACCTGGTCCGGTGCGGACTGCGTGCCGGACGGGCCCGACCCGCCGACGGGCGACTGCGACGAACCCCCGGCGCCGGATTCGTCCTTCGTGCCGCCGCAGCCCGCGGCGACAAGTGCGACGGCTACCAGAATCCCAAGTGTGCGATGCTTTTTCACGTTCTCCCGTCTTCCGTCGGTGTGCCGTCGCTGCGCTTCTGCCGGTTCTTCATCGCGATGTACACCACGACGCCGGCGACCACGATCGCCGGCGCGAACGCCGGCACCGCCAGCCATATCGAGTGGTCGGCGAGGATGACAACGTCAGGGCCGGTCTGCCCGGCCGTCATGCCTGCGCCGTGGGTTGCAACTCCGTCTCGCGACCGGTGGGCTCGCTGCGGTTGATCCGGCCGCCGCCCCAGCTCACACCGGCGACCATCGCCAGCGAGCACACGAGCACCACCAGGCAGCCGATCAGCCACAGCGACGCCGGGATGTCTGGGCTGCGCTCGCGCTGCAGGATCGTGATCTCGGCGACGAACGGACGAGTCATCGACGCGTCCGCGGGCACTTCTTTCGCGCCGATCCCCGGGTCACCGGCCAGATAGATCGGCACTGCGGTCAACATTCGGCCGTCGTGCACCCGCAGTAGCGTCTTCCAGGTGCCCGACACCGGCATCGGCGCGGTGGACCGGTAGTGGCCGGGCCCGACCTTCTCGAGATTGTCGACGAACATGCCGCGCTCGTGGGTCAGCTTGCCCTGCCACCCCAGCACCGACACCCAGTTCGGATCCTCGCTGAGCAGGTTCGCGGGCGTGATCTGGACGTCCGCGGTGGCGTAGCGTCCTCCGTCGTCGCTCGGAACGTTGGTCAAAGCGATTGTGGCGGTGGCACTTTGGGGCACCTCGTAACGAAGCCCGTTGGCGGTGGCGCCACCGATCGCCAGCACCGTCAACACGACCAGACCGACGCTGACGGCGCGGCGTGGCAGCCGTTGGTCGGTGAGCACCATGCCGATCATCGCGCCGCACGCGCCGGTGAGGATCGCGACGGGCACGGCCATCGCGAGCGCTTCGGGCCAGATGCTGGCGTGCCACGAGTAGTGGTAGACGGTGTTGATCCACAACGACTCCAGCCAGAGGCCGACGGTGCTGACACCCAAGCCGGCTACGGCGCCGTAGAGCACCGGGCGTCTGACCAGCGGTGTCAAGCCGATGAGTTCGACGACGACGGCGGCACCCAGATAGAGCGGGAACCAGTTGACTGGTGAGCCGAGCACGGGCGCGACCAGCAACGCGACGATTCCGCGCAGCCCGATCGCGATGACCGCGGAGATGAGGGCCGCACCGCGGCCGAGGTAGATGCGAGCCGCGACGAGCGCGAGCGACGCGGCGGCGGCGATCAGCATGGGCTGGAAGACCTGGCGGAACTGCGGCACCCCGAAGTCGAACTCGATCTGGTAGACGGACATGCCGATGAGCACCCCGGCGAACGCCAGATACTGGACGAACTTCAGGCCGATGCCGTCGGGCGGCGCGTCCGGCGGGGCGACCCGCCTGCCTTCGACTTCGAGGTAGGCCGCCGCCAGCGTCGAGAAGCCAGCGCCACCGATCATCATCAGGTGGGTCGGGCCCCACAGGGTGACGTCCTGGCCGAAGATGCGGTGCCACATGTCGTCGAGGGGGAAACCGAGCAGCGCGTAGAAGCCGCAACCGGCCATCACGACGCCGCCGACCGGCGCGTACCAGTGGTCGGTGATGCGCACCGCGGCGGGGCCGGGACGCTCGTCTGCCCCCCGGGGTATCACCATCGCGGTGCAGCCGGCGACGAAGATGCCGAACAGGCCGATCAAGATGAAGTAGTGCGCCGGGTTGGCCAGCGCACCGCCGTCGCGGCCGTTGCCGATGTGCAAGCTCACGTCCCAGATGAACCCGAACAGGGCGCAGATGATCGACGCGACGAATATCGCGATCGGCATCGCGACCCACGACGGGCGTTTGAATCGGCGGCCCGACCAATCGGCCAGGCGCGCCAGCCAGTCGATCTTGTGGGTGCGGTGCATCCAGCCGATCCACAGCAGCAGCGCGGCGACCACAGCGGCGACCGCGGTGAGAGCCACGATCTCGTGAATCGCGGCCCCGCCGCCCCCGCTCTGCGCCAGGACCGAAATGTCTGAAGCTTTCCAGGTACCCGTCATCTGCCCACCTGCCGAAGTCGGAGGAAACTTCTTACTCGCCGGTAATGTTGCCAGAAGCCCCCAAGCTGAAACCAGGGGTATCACCTGGCAATCACACGGATAGTTTCCAAAGAGGTATCTGCCGCGTCGGGGATGTTCATGCCCGCCTTGAGGCCGTCGCGCAGGTAGTCCAGCACGGCGTCATTGAGCAGTTCACCAGGCACGACGGCGGGAATGCCGGGCGGATAGGGGGTGATCTGCTCAGCGCACACCCGGCCGCCGGCCTTGGCGACGGGAATCTCCTCGACCTGGCCGAAGAATGCGTCGCGGGGCAGGTCGACTGTCTCGAGCTGGATCTCCTCGGGGGAGGGCAACCTGATCGACGGCGGCGCGTCGAAGTCGTTGGCTGCCTTGCGCCACGCCCACAGGGCGTCGAGCAGGCGGTCACCGGTGGTCTTGTCGTCGGCGAACGACATGGTGGCCAGGATTCGGCGGTGATCGGCCATGCCGACGTCGACGTGCTTGTGTTCGCGCAGCCAGTCGGCGGCCTGATAGCCCGAGGTGCCGGTGGCTGCGACGTCGATGAGGATCTGCATGCGATCGAGGTCGTGGGAGGCCTCGGTGCCGAGCAACTCGTCGTCCATCACCTCGACGTCGGGAAGCTCTTCGATGTCGCGGCGTAGTCCGCGCACGAGGGTCAAGACGTCGCCGAGCAATTCGTGACCGTGCTCGACCATCTGTCGGCGCCAGCCGTCCATCGCGGAGTACACCAACACGTTCGGGCTGGTGGTCATCAGCAGGTCCGCGCAGGCCGAGAGGCGGTCCTGGTCGACGAGGTCCCCCTGGAGATGGAACACCGATCCCTGTTCGAAGCCGGCGCCCATCTTGTGCACGCTGACCACACAGACGTCGGCGCCGGCGTCCATGGCCCAGGTCGGTAGGTCCTCGTGGAACGGCAGATGCGCGCCCCACGCCTCGTCGACGATCAGCGGCTTGCCCTGTTCGTGGCACACGTCGGCGATCGCGGCGATGTCGGCGCAGGTTCCGTAGGGGCTGGGGCTGACGACGAGGGCTCCGGCGGCGTCGGGGTGCTTGGCGAAGGCGTCGCGGTAGTCCTGCGGTGAGGGCGGATGGCTGATGTGCCGTTCGGTGTCCCAGCGAGGCGTGACCCAGCGCGGCTGGACGCCGGAGAAGATCAGGCCGGCCACGATGGACTTGTGGCTGTCGCGGGGGACGATCAAGCCGCCGTCGGCACCGCCGGCCACGGCCATCATCGCGGCCTTCACGGACAGTGAACTGCCGCAGGTGGAGAACCAGGCGACGTCGGCGCCGACCGCTTCGGCCATCAGATCCTCGGCGCGCTTGAGGTATTCGTTGCTGGTGTGGCGGTCGTCGAGGCCGCCGCTGGCGAGCACGTCGTCGGCGAATGCCTGCGGTCCGAGCACGGCCAGAACCCGGTCGTCGGTGCCGCGTCCCTGCCTGTGACCCGGTGGCGTATAGCCGTAGCGGTTCTTGTTGCGGTAGTCGACGAGCGCGTCGAGCAGGGGCGTTTCCGATTGGTTCATGATCGGCGGGTACCCGCGCCAAGCCGACGTCGAACCAATCGCGTCGTGGGCGGTCAGGGCTTGAGGATGACCTTGACCATGCCGTCTTCCTTCTTCTGGAAGGTCTCGTAGGCGTCCGGGGCCGACTCGAGTGGAAGCCGGTGGGTCGCGAACTGCTCGACGCGCAACGGGTCATCGGCCGTCAGCAGCGGAAGGATGTCCGGGATCCATCTCTTGACGTTGGCCTGAC
>NZ_LZKP01000049.1 GCF_001672895.1 Mycobacterium sp. E740 | reverse complement strand
AACAGGATCCGGCTGGGCAGGATGCAGCTCTGCCCCGACATCACGCATGCCATCATCGCCGCCATCGGCAGCGCCGAGTTCAGGTCGGCGTCGTCGAGCACGATGTGCGCGGACTTGCCGCCCAACTCCAGCAGCGTCTTCTTCACCGTCGGCGCGCCGGCGGCCAGGATCGCCCGGCCGGTTGCGGTCGAACCGGTGAACGTGATCATGTCCACCCGCGGGTCGGCCGCCAGCGCAGCCCCGACCTCGTTGGCGTTCGAGACGACCACGTTGAACACCCCGGGCGGGATGTCGGTCTCCTCGGCCACGATCCGCCCGTACTCGCTGCCCGACCACGGCGTCAGCTGAGCCGGTTTGAGCACGACCGTGTTACCGGCCATTAACGCGGGCACGGTCTCGGCGACGTTGAGATAGAACGGCACGTTCCACGGCGTGATCGCACCGACCACGCCAACCGGCTCGTACCAGATCTTGCGCCGGGCCGGACCCAGCGGCGTCTCGTGCACGCCGTTGTCGACCAGGTAGTCGAACGCGCGGCCGTGTTCGGCCCAGTGCCTGACTTCCTCGATCGGGCTCTCGATCTGGCTGCCGCTCACCGACACCGGACAGCCCACCTCGGTGATCAGGATGCGGCGCAGCCGTTCCTTGTTGCGCTCGAACGCGTCGTGCAACTGCGTCAGGCACTGGGCCGAACACGGCCGCGCGTTCGACTACCTGGTCGACAACGGCGTGCACGAGACGCCGCTGGGTCC
>NZ_LZKP01000048.1 GCF_001672895.1 Mycobacterium sp. E740 | reverse complement strand
TCTCCAGCGAGTCGATGACGTCGGCGTTCACGTCGGAGCCGAGGGCCGCGGCCAACCGGTCGCGGATCTCGCCGCCGATGCGCTGCCGCAGCACCTCGACGTCGGGATCACGGCCGAGCAGCGCGGTCGTCACCGCACCGGCGAACTCGGGCTCGTCGGCGACCAGGAGCGCGATGTGGCGCAACACGTCGATCACCCGGGTCGCGGGATCGCCCGTCTCGTGCGCAGCGGGTGGAGACGCCGCGAGCCGACGCCAGAACACCTCGGCGACAAGGTGTTCCTTCGATGAGAAGTAGGTGTAGGCCGTGGCTGCCCCGACGCCCGCGTCGGCGGCCACCCGCCGCACGGTCAGCCCGGCGAAGCCCTCGCGCCCGAGGAGTTCTACCGCGGCCCGGCCCAGCCGGTCCACGGTGTCCGCTTGCTTGGCGGTCAGCCGGCGCCGGGTCGACTCCAGGGCCGTGTCGGACACATGTCCGGACGCTACTACAACGACCCCCGACCAGCAATGATTAGATGGGACGCGATGCGCACCACTGACGAACTCTTCGCCCTGGCCGAGCAGGTCACCGGCTTCATGCCCGCCGACGAGGGCCGGGCCCTCTTCGACGCGGCGGTGAAATACCTCGGCGACGGTGTCGGTGTCGAGATCGGCACCTATTGCGCTCGGTCGACCGTGCTGCTCGGTGCGGCCGCGCAGCAGACCGGCGGCGTGATCTACACCGTCGACCATCACCACGGCTCCGAGGAACACCAGCCGGGGTGGGAGTACCACGACGCGTCGATGGTCGATCCCGTCACCGGCCTGTTCGACACGTTGCCCACCGCGCGGCACACCCTCGACGCGGCGGGCCTGGACGACCACGTCGTCGCTGTCGTGGGCCGGTCACCGGTGGTCGCGCGCGGGTGGCGAACTCCGTTGCGGCTGCTGTTCATCGACGGTGGGCACACCGAGGAGGCCGCGCAACGTGACTTCGACGGCTGGGCGAAATGGGTCGAGGTCGGCGGCGCACTCGTCATTCACGACGTCTTCCCGAATCCCGACGAAGGTGGGCAGGCACCGTTTCACATCTACCGGCGGGCCTTGGACAGCAACGAGTTTCGGGAAATCTCGGCGACCGGGTCCATGCGGGTCCTGGAGCGTACGGGAGGCACTGCCGGAGAGCCGCTGTAGTCAGCGGTCGCTGGTCGCGCACTCGCAGTCGTACTCGCCTTCGAGCCCACGCGGAAGGTCGGCGCCGCGGAAGATCCCGTTGGCCGCCGTCGTGCCGGACAGCGCATCGGCAGCGAGGATCATCGCCGCGCCGGTCCAGGTCGTGCGCTCCTCCGGCCAGCGTTTGCCGTCGGCGAACACCAGACCCGTCCAGTACGAGCCGTCGTCCTCGCGCAGGTGGTGCATCGCGCTGAACTGCTCGCGCGCCCGCACCGTGTCGCCGATCGCGTCCAAAGCCATGACCAGCTCGCAGGTTTCGGCTCCGGTCACCCACGGCCGGTCGTCCACGCACCGTATGCCGAGGCCGGGGACGACGAAGTCGTGCCACCGCTCGTCGATCCGGGCACTGGCCGCGGCACCGCGTACGGCGCCGCCGAGCACCGGGTAGTACCACTCCATCGACCAGCGGTCCTTGACCGCGAACGACTCGGGATGGTGCGCGATCGCATGGCCGAGCCGGCCGACGGCCACCTCCCATTCGGGCTGCGGGTCGTCGAAGTAGTCGGCGAGCGCCAAGGCGCAGCGCAGGCTGTGGTAGATGCTCGCGCAGCCGGTCAGGAGGGCGTCCGGCTCGATGGCGGAAGCGCTTCTGGCCCAGGCGATCTCGCCGCCGCTGAGCTGCATGCCGAGCACGAAGTCGACCGCCTTGGTGACCACCGGCCACATCGTCTCGGCGAATCGCCGGTCGCCGGTCACCAGCACGTGGTGCCAGACGCCGGTGGCGATGTAGGCGCAGAAGTTGCTGTCGCTGTTGGCATCTTCGATGACGCCGTTGCGCAACTGGATCGGCCAGGAACCGTCCTGGCGCTGGGTGGTGCGTGACCACTCGAACGCCGCGCGTGCCGGTTCCAGCAGACCCGCGGCGGTCAGTGCCATCGCGTTCTCGACGTGGTCCCACGGGTCGGTGTGCCCGCCGTCGAACCACGGCAGCGCGCCCGAGGACTCCTGCGTCGCGGCGATCGACTGCGCGGTCTGGTGACACTGGGCAGGCGTCAGCACACCCGGGACGCTGGGAACGCCGTCCAGCCTAGGTGTCAGCACCGACGGCCACCGGTTTGTCGAAGTACAGCGCGACGCTCTTGCCGATCAGCGGGTTGAGCAGGGACTCGGCCGTGCGGGTCAGCCACGGACGGCTCATCATGTCCCACACCAGCATCCGGTGATAGGTCTTGACCGCGGGATGCTCCGAGTTCTCGGTTCCCACAGCACATTTCAGCCACCAGTACGGCGCGTGCAGCGCATGCGCATGGTGGGTGTGCTCGAGTCGCAGGCCATGCGCGAGCACCTTGTCGCGCAAGCGGTCGGCATGGTAGATCCGCACATGCCCGCCCTCGTTGGCGTGGTAGGTGTCCGACAGCACCCAGCAGACCTTCTCCGGAAGCCACCGAGGCACCGTGATCGCCAGCGTTCCGCCCGGCTTGAGCACCCGGACCAGCTCGGCGATCACCTTCTCGTCCTCGGGCACGTGTTCGAGGATCTCCGAGGCGATCACGCAGTCGAAAGTGCCGTCGCCGTAAGGCAGGTCGAGCGCATCACCCTTGACCGCCTCAGCCGTGGCGGCCGCCGGCGCCTCGCCCTGCTCACGCATCGCGGTCAGAATCTCGTCGACGTCGTTGAGGTCTGCCGCGTTCTGGTCGAATGCGACGACGTCCGCACCGCGCCGGTAGGCCTCGAAGCTGTGCCGGCCCGCGCCGCAACCCACGTCGATCACCTTCATACCGGCGCCGACACCGAGCCGGTCGAAGTCCACGGTCAGCATGCGCCCACCCGTTGCCGCGCCTGCTCGTACACGGCAACCGTCTGTGCCGCAACAGATTGCCAGCTGAACACCTCGAGCGCGCGCTTGCGTCCGTTGGCGCCGAGGCGGGCCAGCTCACGCGGTGAGTCCAGCAGCTCGCCGAGCACCGCGGTCAGCTCGTCGACGTCGGCGGGCCGCACCAGCCGGGCGCATTCGCCGTCGGCCCCGACCACCTCGGGCAACGCCCCGGCGCGGCTGGCCACGATCGGCGTGCCGCTGGCCATCGCCTCCACCGCCGGCAGCGAGAAACCCTCGTAAAGCGAAGGGATGCAAGCGACTTCGGCAGACGCGAGGAGATCGGCGAGTTCCGTGTCGGACAGGCCGCTGGAGCTGTGCACGATGTCGGAGATGCCGAGTTCGGCGATCAGCTTCTCGGTCGGCCCGTTCGGTTCCAGCTTGGCGACCAGCTGCAGTTCGAGGTCGCGTTCCACGCGCAGCCGCGCGACGGCGTGCAGCAGATGGCGCACACCCTTGAGCGGCACGTCGGCACTGGCGATCGCGATGATGCGGTTGCGCACGCGGCGTTCGGCCGGCTTGAACATCGCGGTGTCCACCCCCAGCGGCACGACATGCAACTGGGTGGGCGCGACGCCGAAGTCCTCGGCGATGTCGGCCGCCGAGGTCGACGACACCGTGAGCAGTTCGGGCATCTCGCGGGCGACCTGCTTCTGCATCTCAGCGAACCCGTACCACCGTCGCACCAGCGGCTTGCGCCACCACTTGGCTGCGGCGACGTCGACGACCTTGTCCCGGGTGATCGGGTGGTGCACCGTCGCCACCACGGGTAGCCCGAGGGCCGCGATCTTGCGCAAGCCGGTGCCGAGGCACTGGTTGTCGTGCACGACGTCGAACTCGTCGCGGCGTCCGGCCAGCACCCGCGCGGCCCGCAGGCTGAACGTGCGCGGCTCCGGGAAGCCCGCCGTCCACGTGGTCAACAGCTCGAGCAGATCGATCGACGTCTTGATCTCGGTCGGCCACGGGATACGGAACGGATCGGGTTCGCGGTACAGGTCGAGGCTGGGCACCTTGGTCAGCGTCACGCGCGGATCGAGGTCCTCGGGATAGGGCTGGCCGGAGAACACCTCGACGTCGTGGCCGAGGTCGGCCAGACCGCGGCTGAGATAGCGGACGTAGACGCCTTGCCCACCGCAGTGGGTCTTGCTCCGGTACGACAAAAGGGCGATGCGCATGGTCAACTCACGCCGACGCGCAGAAGGCAAATCGTGTCACGCAACAACTCCGAACCTTCTGGACATGTGTCCAGACTATAGTTTGACCTGCTATCGGACGCAACGCGGCCGCCATGCCTTGACTATCACAGTGACTCGCGGTCGCGCCTGTCGGCCTCACGGTTCTGCGGTTTGCCGGGGGAAGCCCCCGGTGGCCACGGGCCCCCAACGCTGCGGGGTGATCCGGATGAGGCACTTGCCCTGCTCGCTCATCGCCTGGCGGTACTCCGCCCAGTCGGGGTGTTCACCGGCGATCGCCCGGTAGTAGTCGACCAGCGGTTCGACGGCTTCGGGCAGATAGAGCACCTCGGCGTCACCGTCGACCTGCACGTAGGGGCCGTTGAACTCGTCGGAGAGCACGACCACGCTGGCCCGCCCGGCGCGACGGACGTTGACCGACTTGGCGCGCTGCGGGTAGCTGGAGACCACGAGCCGACCGGCGTCATCGACGCCGCCGGTCACCGGCGAGCTCTGCAGGGACCCGTCGCGCCGGAACGTCGTCAGGACCATGTGATGACGGGGCCGGATGAACTCGAGCAGTTCTGGCAGGTCGACGGCGTCGGCGGTCGCGTAGTTTCGGGCCATGCCTGGACCCTAGCCAGACCGCGCTCACCCCCGCTGCCGATAGAGATAGCGGGACGGCGCACTCTCAGCGGCCCTTAAGATTGGCTGCGTGCAGCGCACTCACCAGCGCGCCACGTTGCTGCTGGCGGCCCTTCTGCTGGCATTGTCCACCGCATCCCCGGCCGCAGCGATCGAGCCACCGGCGATCGATCCCGCGGCCGTGCCGCCCGACCAGACCGGCCCCGACCAGCCGATGGAGCTTCGTCGCGTCTGCTCCGCACCGACGGTGTTCCCCAACTCGAACTTCGCCGACCGGCCGTGGGCGAACGACTACCTGCGGCTCTCGGAGGCGCAGAAGTTCGCCACCGGCGCCGGCGTCACCGTCGCGGTGATCGACACCGGCGTCATCGGTTCGCCGCGAGTGCCCGCCGAACCCGGCGGGGATTTCGTCGACCAGGCCGGCAGCGGGATGTCAGACTGCGATGCGCACGGCACCTTGACGGCGTCGATCATCGCGGGACGCTCCGCGCCGACCGACGGGTTCGTCGGCGTCGCGCCCGACGCGCGCATCCTGTCGCTGCGGCAGACCTCGGAGGCGTTCCAGCCCGTCGGCTCGCGCCAGGACCCCAACGACCCGAACACCACCCAGACGGCAGGCTCACTGCGCAGCCTGGCCCGCGCGGTCGTGCACGCCGCCAACCTCGGCGCGCAGGTCATCAACATCAGCGAGGCGGCGTGCTACAAGGTGACCCGCCCGATCAACGAGACCAGCCTGGGCGCCGCGGTGAACTACGCGGTCAACGTCAAGGGCGCGGTCATCATCGTCGCCGCAGGTAACACCGGCCAGGACTGCACGCAGAACCCAGCGCCCGATCCGGCTGTTCCGGCGGACCCGCGCGGTTGGCAACAGGTGCAGACGGTCGTCAGCCCGGCGTGGTATTCGCCGCTGGTGCTGACCGTCGGCGGCATGGGCCAGACCGGTCAGCCGAGTTCGTTCTCGATGTCCGGCCCGTGGGTGGGCGCGGCGGCGCCGGCCGAGAACCTGGTGGCGCTCGGCTACGACGGCAACCCGGTCAACGCGCTGAACGGTCAGGACGGCCCGATCCCGATCAGCGGCACGTCGTTCGCCGCGGCGTACACCTCCGGGTTGGCGGCCCTGCTCAAACAACGGTTCCCGGCGTTGACGCCGGCGCAGATCATCAACCGCATCACGGCTACCGCGCGTCATCCGGGCGGCGGTGTCGACAACTACGTCGGGGCCGGGAGCATCGACCCGGTCGCGGCACTCACCTGGGACGTGCCGGCGGGACCGGCGCGGGCGCCCTACCAGGTCAAGGAGATCCCGCCCCCGGCGTACACGCCGCCTCCCGACCGCGGCCCGATCACCGCGGTGGTCGTCGCGGGCGCGGTGCTGGCGGCCGTGCTGGGGCTCGGCGCGCTGGCCCGTCGTGCACTGAGGCGCCGATGAGAGAGATCCTCGGCATGTTCGGCCTGCGGTTCACGACGGGGCATGCGATCTGGGCGGCGGTGCTCCTCCCGGCCGTCATCCTGCTGTTCGCGAACCTCGGGCTGCTGTGGCTGGGAATCACGCTGGCGGTGCTGATCGCGCTCGGTTCGGTGGTGACGGTGCGCGGTCGGCGGGTCACCGGCTGGGTGGCGGCGGTGTTCGCGTGGCGCCGGCGGCACCGCAACGTGCCGGCGCGACCCTCCGAGCCGGCCGTCGGCGCCACCGTGATGCCGGGCGACCACGTCGCGGTGCGCTGGCAGGACGACTGTCTGGTGTCGGCGATCGAGTTGGTGCCGCGGCCGTTCACCCCGACAGTGATCGTCAACAACGAAGCGTTCACCGACGACGTCGTCGACACCCACGTCGTCGAGCAACTGGTCGCGGCGCATTGTCCGGACCTGGAGGCCGACGTGGTGTCGTCCGGCTACCGGGTCGGCAAAACCGCTCCGGCGACACTGGTTTCGCTTTACGAGCAAGTGGTCGGCCCTTACCCGGCGCCCGCGAACCGGCGGACCTGGATCGTGCTGCGGGCCGACCCCGAGGTCACCCGTAAGTCGTCGCAGCGTCGCGAGGCCGGCGTGGCCGGGTTGGCGCGCTACCTGGTTGCGTCGGCGACGCGGATCGCAGACCAGTTGGCGAGCAACGGAATCGATGCGCGCCCGCTGCGGAGCTTCGACGACTTGGACCGTGCGACCGAGATCAGCTTCGAACGCGAGACGTGGTCGTCGATCAAGGGCCGCAGCACCTTCACCGCCGCCTACAGCGCGCCCGGCGGCCCGGACGTCTGGTGGTCGGCACGGGCAGACCACACGATCACGCTTCTCCGCATCCGGCCCGGCCGCGCTCCGACGTCGACGGTGTTGCTGACCACCCTGGCGAATCCCTCGACGCCGCGCGGCTTTTCGTGCCTGTTCGGCGGGCAGCGGGCAGCGCTGCACGGCATCAGCCCGGTCACCGACCGCCACTACGAGATCCCGATCGGGTCGGCCGGCGTTCTGGTCGGCGAGACCGCCGATCGCTATCCGGTCTACATGCCGTTCGACGACGTCGACGTCAGCATCAATCTCGGTGACGCGCGATTGTTCACCCAGTTCATCGTGCGATCGGCGGCCGCGGGGGCCGTCGTCACCCTGCTCCCGCAGTTCGCCGAGTTCGCGGGGTTCGTCAACGCGCGCATCGGCGAAGAGGCCAAAGTCGTGTGGCCTCACGCGACGACCTACCTCGGCCCGCACCCCGGCGTCGGCCGAGTTGTGGTGCGCGCCAACTACATCGACACTCCGCGACACCGCCAGCTGCCGATCCGGCTGATCAACCCGCGCGAGGAAAGCCGCTACCAGATGGTCCTCGAGGGCTAGCCATGGGCGACGTCCAGCGTGTCGACCCGTCGGAACTGCGCAAGCGGTCCGCCGAGATGACGGCGCAGCGCTGGCACAACCCCGCCGCTGAAGCGGTGGTACCCCCGGATGCGCTGCCGTCGTCGTCGGCCGCGGTGGCCAACCTCAACGACAACGCCCGGTCGCTGCTGGACTTCCAGCGCTGGGCCGAGGCCGAGAACCAGCGCATCGCCGAGATGCTGCAGATCGCCGCCGACGCCTACACCGAAGTCGACGAGAACTACGGCCGGGCAATCGACAACCCCGAACGTCGCGCCGCGGTGGACGCGATCGCGGTGCCTGCGCCGGCGACGTCGCCCGGGGCGCCGCCGATGCCGGTCGGACCTCCGCAGCCGCTCGAGGCGAGCGGCTACAGCGATGTTCGGCAGACACAGGCGGAGCTAATCGCGGGCGACAACGGCGCGTCGTTGAAGGCGGCGATGCTGCAGTGGAGTTTGGCGGCCACCCGGATCAAGAACAACACACCGCGGCCGCCCGGCGGCGACTGGGAAGGCGCGGCCGCCGACGCGGCCTACGCGCGGATGCGCGAGTTCGGCGGCTGGCTCGAGCAACTTGCCGAAGGATGGCGGGAGCTGGCCGAGTCGGCCGCGAAAGTCGTTGAGGCACATGACAATGCCAAGAGCGCACATGCAGGGATCCACAGCGAGTACCTCGCGTTGGAAGCGCAGCTGCGCGAACTCGCCGCGCAGATGACCGTCGGTAACTCCATCGAGCTGCAGGCCGAGGTCGACAAGATCCAGAAGCGCATGCAAGAGCTGCAGCAGCAGTCCGACGACGTACGCCGGCGATACGCGAGCGACGCGACGTTCTCCCCCGTGCGCCCGGCCATGCCGTCCGGCCGGGACACCGCGGGTGGCGGCGCGACCGCCGGTGGCCAGGGCGCAGCGCAATCCGCCGGTGACCCCGCCGCGATGGCCGAGAAGATGGCGCAGTCCATGGGGCAACCGCAGGGAGTCCCAGGCGGAACTCCTTCGGCCGGCGGGACTCCTTCGGGCGGAGCTCCATCGAGCAGCGGTGTGCCCGCGGGTGGTGGGGCGCCCTCGGGCGGTGGTGCAGGTGGACCGGCACCGGGCGCGATGCCCGCCGGCGCATCGGCTCCGAAGCTGCCGACGGATCCGAGCCTGCGGCCGGCGGCAGCCGCGCGTGCCGGTGGGTCCGGCGGCGCCGGAGGAGGCTCGGGTGGTGGCGGCGGCATGCCGGCGACGCCAATGTCGGCCCCCGTGACGGCCGAGACGGTCGCGCGCGCGCCGACGACACCCGCGGCGGCGAGCGCAGCGCCCGGGCCGTCGGCGGACGGCCGTTCCGCCGGAGGCATGGGTGGCGGCATGCCGATGGGTCATGGTGCGGGGGCGCAGCAGGGCAAGGAGAAGCGACGCGATCCCCGGTTGGCGCCCGACGAGGAGCTCTACACCGAGGACCGGCCCTGGACCGAGGCGGTCATCGGCAATCGCCGGCGCAGGGATCGGGACGCGACGTGACCGACGAGATGCATCCCGAGGTCGCCGCCGTGTTGCAGCAGGCGCGGCTATTGCAGTCGATCATGGACGACCAGCTGCACCGGATGAGCACCCAAACCTTCACGGGCACAGACGAATCTCAAACCGTGGAAGTGACGTTGAACGGTCACCACAACCTGACCGGCGTATTCATCGAGGACGGCCTGCTGCGCCTCGGGGTCGAGACAGTGCAACGCCGCCTCAACGAGGCGCTGCAGAACGCCAACGCCGCCGCCACCGAAGCCATCGAGGCCGACCGCGAGCGGATGGACGCCGCCGTCGCGCAGATCACCGGCGAAATTCCCCGCGAAAAGCCTTAGCGCACACCCTCTTTGGCATAGACCACCCGCAGAACGTGGGCTACCTCCGGGCCCATCACCGCCCCGGCGAGCTCGCAGAACGTGGCGACGAATTCAGGCCCGTGCGCAGGCGGTGCCTCGCTGAGATGATGGGCGACCTCATGCAGGACGACGAGCTCTCGCAACGCCCAGCGACTTGCGGCCTCGGGCACCGCGATGACGGCTCCGTCGTCGCCGCATTCGTAGTGAGCCGCGGTGGCCCCGCGCCTGGCCCGCACCGAGAGTGGCGGCGCGTGCGGCCAGCGTTGTCGCACCGCCGGCAACGCCACCACATCGTCGACGTAGCGGCGGACCGAGTCCACCGAGGCGAAGCGCGCCTCCGGCGGCAGGGTCAGTGCGGCGCCGAAGAACTCGACGACCCGGTTGCCGCGCTCGGCGGCCCGATCGAACAATGTGCGGACGAACTCCTCGGCGGCGTAGACCCTGGTGCGCTGGCTGTCGCGGGCACTCACTTCTCCGCGGAGGCGTTACGGCGCCGACCTCCAGCCAGCGCCGAGCGGGCGCCCGCGAGTTCCTGGCTGGGCCCGAGGCTCGCGTTGCGTCCGGCGCGGTCGCCCGCCCGCCTGGCCGCCGACGAATACCCGGCCGTCGCGCTGGTGGCCCGCCACGTCCCCCTCGCCCGCGAAGTCTCCCGGTAGAAGTCGCGCAGCTCGAGGTCCTTGTCGCGCAGGGCGATAGCCGTTCCGGGCCGGCTGTCGCGGCTGCTGGTGGCCTCCTGACGCGCCTCCTCCCGCGCCTGCGCCAGCCGCTGGCCGATGCGGGCGCCGAACGCCAACTGGAAGTTGATCCGCGCCGTGATGGTCGGAGTGGGCCGGTGCGCGCCCGACGCGATGTAGGTCTGCGACGCCTTGACCATCTGCATGACAAGGCTGGCGTACAGCGCGTGGCTGCTGTCGATGTCCTCGGGGAAACCGTAGGCGTAGACGAACGTCGAGTTCGAGGCGATGTCACACTTCACATCGTTGGCATGGGCGATCACCGTGAACAGCTGGACGTAGGTGCGCAGGCCCCTGGCGCCCGCATTGCCGATCGTGATGGTGCGCTGCACCGGCAGCTGCGACTTGGTGCGCTGCTCGGAATGCGATCGGGCGACGGCGAGGTCGATCGAAGTCGCGGTGGCCAGCCGCTGCGCTGCGGCCATGAACGCGTCGGCCTCGTGCGGGTTGTCGGTGCCCTCGGCCTGCCGCAGCAGGGCGGCGATGCGGGCGAGCATCTTGTCGTCACTCATGGCGCCAGACTAGGGCTACTTGGCGACAAACCCGTCCAGCACTTCGACCACCTGTGGAGAAAGCGGGCCTTGTGAGGCGTAGTTGGCGATGTTGTCGCTCGGGTCGTCGCGCAGCACATGGTTGACTCCCTTGAGTTCGACCAACGTCAGCGCGGTGTGGCGCAGTGCGTCGGCCAGCGGCCTGATCGCGTCGCACCCGGCCTGACTGTCGGAGTCCGAACACGTCAGCAGCACCGGTGTGCCGGCCGGCACCCTGGCGGCCAGCGCGAGCGGGTCGATCTTGTCCGCTTCGATCACGGCCTTGAGGTTGCCCGGGTTCACCAGCGCGCCCAGGCCCTCGGGAAGGTTCGACGGCACAGTGCCTTTCGTGCGGATCTCGTCGACGGCCGTCAGCCACGTCGCCAACGCGTCCGGGCCGGCACTGGCGCGCACGCGGTTCGTGATCATGTCGAGGTAGCGGCCGGGCAGCGGGGCGAACAACGCGAGCGAGTGGATCTTCGGCGCGTCAGCGGCGCTGTCCGTCGCAAGCTGCAACGCGTGGATTCCGCCCTCTCCCAACGCGTAGACGGAGATGTGGGCATCGTCGGTTCGGGGCTGCTCGGCGAGGTAACGCACCGCGGCTTTCGCGCCGAAGGTGTAGACGGCGCTGACCACGTCGGCCGGCCGGCGCGCGTACGGGCCGAGCCCGGTCTTGCCGGTGCCGACCTTGTCGTAGCGCAGGCTGGCCACGCCGCGGTCGGAGAGCAGTTCGGCCAGCTGACGCATATTGCCGACCGGGCCGGCGACCTGGTTGTCGCCGTTGCGGTCGGTGGCGCCGCTCTCGGAGATCAACAGGGCGGCGGGCAAAGCCGCATTGTCGGACCGGTGGCGGTAGGTGCCGTGGATCGTCAGGCCGTCGGCGGCGAAGGTGACCTCCTCGTCGACCCACCGCGGTTCGTCCGACGCGCAGCCTGCCAACGTCAACAGTGAGCACAGCAGCGCGGCAACGACTTTCACAATTTGGTCTCGATCCACGAGGTGACGTCGTCGAGCACCAGGTCGCGCTCGGGCTCGTTGAACACCTCGTGGTACAGCTCGGGATAGACCTTCAGGTGCGCATCGGTGGAGCCGACGCACTCGAGCAGATGGCGGCTGCCGTCGACGGGGATCAGCTTGTCCTGCTCGCCGTGCACCACCAGCAGCGGAGCGGTGAGAGCGGGCGCCCGCTGCGGCATCGACTCGCCGACTTCGATCAACGCTTTGGCGATCCCGGCGGGCAGCTTGCCGTGGTGCACCATCGGGTCGGCCATGTATGCGGCCACCACCTCGGGGTCGCGCGACACCGCTTCGGTCGGCAGCTGTTCGACGGGTAACCCGGGCAGGATGCCGCCGACCACCTTCGCGACGCCGATCATGAACGGGGACACCGCGTCCTGCGCGTAGACGGCCGGCCCGGACAGCACCATCGCGGTGTAGTCGCCGGGGTGCTCGACTCCGTACCCGAACACCACGCCGCCGCCCATGCTGTGGCCCACGACGATCCGCGGCAACTGCGGGTGCTCCTCGGCGGCGATGCCGACCAGCGTGTGGAAGTCGCCGGTGTACTCGTCGATCCTGCGCAGGTAGACCCGTTTGCCGTCGGATCGGCCGTGGCCGCGCAGGTCCAGCGCGTAGGTGATCAGGCCGGCCGCGCCGAACCGCTCGGCGACGTGGTCGTAACGCCGGGCATGCTCGGCGTATCCGTGGCAGAGCACGACGACGCCGCGCGGATCGCCGTCGGGAGTCCAGACGTCGTAGACGATGCGCACACCGCCGACTCCGTGGAAGCTGCGTTCGCTGCGGGATATGGCCACGCAGCGAGACTATCGGTTGTCAGAGGCTCTGATTAAGCTCGGCGGCGTGACGGTGCTGGCTCACGAGGTTGATGACAAAGCCCCTGGCAGAACTGCCCGAGACGCGTTCCTGGCCGACGCGCAACAGTACCGGCGTGAGCTGCTCGCGCACTGCTACCGGATGACCGGTTCCCTGCATGACGCCGAGGACCTGGTTCAGGAGACCTACCTGCGGGCGTGGAAGTCGTACCACGGGTTCGAAGGCAAATCCTCGGTGCGGACGTGGCTGTACCGGATCGCCACGAACACCAGCCTGACGGCGTTGGAAAGCCGGCAGCGTCGGCCGCTGCCGACGGGGCTCGGCGCACCGAGCTCGGACCCGGTCGACGACATCGTCGCGCGCGACGAGGTGCCGTGGCTGGAGCCGCTGCCCGATCAAGCGGACGACCCGGCGGACCCCTCGGTCATCGTGGGCTCGCGCGAATCCGTGCGGCTGGCGTTCATCGCCGCGCTGCAGCACCTTTCCCCGCGGCAGCGAGCGGTGCTGGTGTTGCGGGAGGTCCTTCAGTGGAAGGCAGCCGAGGTCGCCGACGCGATCGGGACGTCCACGGCGGCGGTCAACAGCCTGCTGCAGCGGGCGCGCGCGCAGCTCGACGCCATCGCCCCGACTGAGGACGACGAGCTGCGGCCGCCGGAGTCGCCGGAGGCGAAGGACCTGCTGTCGCGTTACATCGCCGCGTTCGAGGATTACGACATCGACAAGCTGGTCGAGTTGTTCACCGCCGACGCCGTGTGGGAGATGCCGCCCTTCGACGGCTGGTATCAGGGCCCGCAGGACATCGTGCTGCTGTCGAAGACGCACTGCCCGGCGGAGGGACCCGGAGACATGCGGTTCCTGCCGACCACGGCGAACGGGCAGCCGGCCGGCGCGCTGTACATGCTCAACCGCGAGACCGGGACACACGAGCCGTTCCAGATGCACGTGCTCGCCGTCGGGCGCGACGGCATTACCCACGTGGTGGCCTTCCACATGACGTCGTTCGAGAAGTGGGGCCTGCCCCCGTCGCTCTAGTGGGCCGAGTGTCGGGTTGACCGACGCTTTCGCCCGTCTACCGTCGGTCAAGCCGACACTCGAGATCGACATCGGAGTGACCCGGCCAGCCGGCTGCCCTCATCGCGTCGCGCACCCGCGCGAGGAACACCCCGGGCCGGTAACGCAGTATGTCGCGGGTGATCCTGACGATGATCCAATCCTCGGCTTCGAGATCGGCGATCCGCTCGATGGTCCGGGCGTGATCGGCCGGACTGGCCCAGTGCTGCGGTCCGTCGTACTCGACACCGACCTTCCACGTCGCCCAGCCCATATCGATGCGACCGATGACCTGCCCGTACTCGTCACAGACGACGATCTGCGTCTGCGGCCTGGGAAAGCCCGCGGCCATCAGCAACAGGCGGGTTCGAGTCTCTTGCGGTGACTCCGCGCCTCCGTCCATCAGCTCGATCACCTCGCGCAGTTGCAGGAGGCCGCGGGTGCCGCGGTGCCGATCGATGAGGACGCGCACGTCCTGCGCCTTCAGTCCCGTAGCCTGGGACAGCGAATCGAGCCAGACGGTGGCCTGTGTTCGACCTTTGCGGCGGCCGAGGTCGTAGGCCGTCCGAGCCGGGGTCGTCACCGGGATTCCTCGCACTACGCATGCCTCGTCATCGTCCAGCACGTCGCGACGGATGACGATGCCGTCGACTGCGCATGGCACGGATCGAATCAGTTCGGCGGGCGACGCTGCGTCGATCCATTTCGCCCCATGCAGGGCCGCGGCGGACAAACCTGCCACGGTCGCGTCGCGACGCGCCCACAGCCAGGCGGCTTCCGCTCGAATGGCCGCGGTGATCTCCGAGGCCTTAGCGATGTAGACGTTCCGATAGATCATGTCGTGTTGTGTGCGAAGCGTGCGCTCGGACGCGATGCCCGCGGCACGGGCCTCTGTGCCGATGAACGGCCGACTGATCTTCCCCACGCCTCGACCGTGGCACACCGGTCGCCCAGTGTCGGGTTGTCGAACGCTCTCTGTGGATAACCGTCGGTCAACCCGACACTCGACATGCAATAGCCGCCGAATACCCAGCTCAAGTACCGCGTTGACACCTGTTCTGGAACGTGTTCTATAGTCAGCCCCCATGAAGACCAAGGGCGCGCTGCTGTGGGAGCTGAACTCGCCGTTCCGCATCGACGAAATCGAGATCGGCGACCCCGTCGCCGATGAGGTCCAGATCCGCATGCACGCCGCGGGCATGTGCCACTCGGACTACCACCTGACCACCGGGGCCACCCCGATCGGCCTGCCCGCGCTCGGCGGCCACGAGGGCGCAGGCGTGATCACCAAGGTCGGCCGCAACGTCACCGGACTCGCAGAGGGCGACCACGTCATCCTCGCTTTCATCCCCGCCTGCGGCGAATGCCCGCCCTGCCTCAAGGGCTTCCGCTCGCTGTGCGACCGCGGCGCGGTGCTGCTCGGCGGCAAGGCGATCGCCGACGGCACCTCCCGGGTGCACGCCGGCAGCACCGAGGTCTCGCCGATGAACCTGCTCGGCACGTTCGCGCCGTACATGACCGTGCACAAGGACTCCGTGGTCAAGATCGACGACGACATCCCGTTCGAGTCGGCCGCGTTGCTCGGCTGCGCGGTGCCGACGGGCTTCGGTTCCGCCACCAACGTCGCCGAGGTCGCACCCGGCGAAACGGTGGTCATCGTCGGTGTCGGCGGGATCGGCATGAGCGCGCTGCAGGGCGCGGTGATCTCGGGCGCCAAGAACGTCATCGCGATCGACCCGAACGAATGGAAGCGCGAGCAGGCCATCAAGTTCGGCGCCACCCACGTCTACCCGTCGATGGCCGAGGCGATCGCGCCCGTCATCGACCTCACCCACGGCGTGATGGCCGACAAGACGATCATCGCCGTCGGCGAGATGAAGGGCGAGTACATCGAAGAGGCGATGACGCTGACCACCAAGACCGGCACGTGCGTCGTGACGGGCATGGGCTCGATGATGGACGTCGACGTCAAACTGAACCTGTTCCTCTTCACGATGCTGCAGAAGACGTTGAAGGGCAACATCTTCGGCGGCGGCAGCTCGCACATCGAGACGCCGAAGCTCGTCGGGCTCTACAAGTCCGGTCTGCTCAACATCGACGACATGGTCACCACGACCTACCGCCTCGAGGACATCAACTCCGGCTACCAGGACATGATCGACGGCAAGAACATCCGCGGCGTCGTCACCTACGACGAGTCGGACTGGTAGCTACCCTGGGGGCATGCCCGCCACCGTCGACATCCGGCGCGCCGACGACCGCGCAAGGACCAGGATCGCCTGGCTGGACTCGCACCACTCGTTCTCCTTCGGCAGCCACTACGAGCCCGACAACACCCATCACGGCCTGCTGTTGGTCAACAACGACGACATCGTCGCACCGGCTGCCGGCTTCGATACCCATCCGCACCGCGACATGGAGATCGTCACCTGGGTGTTGAGCGGATCGCTCGCGCACCAGGACTCCACCGGCCGCTCGGGGGTGATCTATCCCGGTCTCGCGCAGCGGATGTCGGCCGGAAAGGGCGTACTGCACTCCGAAAGGAACGAATCTGACAGCGAGCCGGTTCGTTTCGTGCAGATGTGGGTCGTCCCCGACGAGTCGGGCATCGAGCCCGACTATCAGCAGCATGACGTCGATCTCGGCGCGGGACTGACACCGATCGCCTCAGGCAGAGGCGACGCCGCCATCACCATCCACAACCGCAGCGCCGCCCTGCACGGCGCCCGGATGCAGGCCGGCGACAGCATAGAACTTCCTTCGGCGCCATACCTTCACCTGTTCGTCGCCCGCGGTGAGGTCACTCTCGAAGGGGCGGGCGCACTGTTCGAAGGAGACGCAGTTCGGTTCACCGGCTCGAGCGGCCAACGCCTCACCGCCACCGCACCGGCCGAGGTTCTGGTCTGGGAGATGCATGCGAGTTTGGCTGCGGCATAAGGCAATAAACGGCTGCCTGGCAGCCGTGGTACTGCTGGCGGCCTGCTCGACTGACCCGGCCCCGACGCCGCCGACCGGCTCGCCCGCACCGGCCTCGGCCGACCTGACGCCGGTCACGGTACAGGTCGATCCCGCACTCGCCCAAGCACCGTTCGACCGGACACGGGAGGCGCTGGTGCCGCCGGGCTGGTCGATGTCCGTCTGGGCCCGGGTACCCAAGGCGAGGCTCGCGGTGTGGGCGCCCGACGGTGCGCTGTTGATCTCGCAGCCGAGCACCGGCCGGGTGTTGCGGCTCGATGCCACCGGGTCTGCTCAGTCGACGCTGATCGACGGCCTGGACCAGCCGCATGGGATGGCGTTCTCCGGTGACACGCTCTTCGTCGCCGAAAGCGACCAGATCGACTCGTACCGCTACGCCGACGGTGTCGCGAGCGACCCGCGCATCGTCGTCGCGGGCCTACCCGACGCGAAAAGCCCGGACCTGAAGGGGGCTTACGCGCATGCGCTCAAATCGGTCGCGGTCGGCCGTGATGGCGCTGTGTACTTCTCGATCGGCTCGACCGGCAACGTCTCCGCCGAAGACCGCGTCGCCGATCCGCCACGCGCCACGATCATGCGCGTCCCACCCGGCGGTGGACTCGCCGAGCCGTTCGCGACCGGAGTTCGCAACGGCACCGGTCTGGCCGTCGCCCCAGACGGTGCGGTGTGGACGGCGGTCAACAATCGGGACAACGTCGCCGACCCCCAGACCGGCAAGGTCGACATGAACTACGTCAACGACCATCCGCCGGAGTCGGTCGCGCGCCTGACCGCCGGCCGCGAGTTGGGGTGGCCCTACTGCAATCCGGACGGTGGCCCGGCGCACCTGCCGTTGATCCGCGACGTACAGACCAATGCCGACGGCGACCGGCTGGACTGTGCGGTGCTGCCGCCGATCGAGCAGAGTCTCGGGGCGCACGCCGCTCCACTCGGAATGAGCTTCACCGACGGCGTCCTGCCGGCGCCCTATGCCACCGGCGCGCTTGTCGGCGTACACGGCTCGTGGAACCGCGAGTCACCGCAGCCGCCGGAGGTGGCATTCTTCGCATGGCACAACGGCGAACTCGCCGACCAGCAGACGCTGGTCGGCGGGTTCCAGGCCGGCGACGGCTCCAGGTGGGGCCGCCCGGTAGCGGCAGTGATCGGGCCCGAAGGCGCGGTCTACATCACCGACGACTACGCCGACGCCGTCTACCGGTTGGCCCCGCCGGGGCGCTAGCGGACGGTTGTTCCGCGCCGGCCGGTGACGGCGAGGTAGATCGCGATCAGCACGATCGCGACGACGATTCCGACGATGAAGGGAATGACTTCCCAGCCGCCGTTCGAGTTCTGGTAGCCGAGCTGATAGGTCAACCAGGACCCGATCAACGAGCCGAGGGCGCCCAGAACGATCGTCATGATCACGCCGATGTTCTGCTTGCCCGGCATGATGAGCCGCGCGAGCGCGCCGACGATCAAACCGACGACGAGCGCGCTGATGATGGTTCCGATCATTTCTGCTTCCTGTTCTGTTGTCCGACGCTGGACGATTACCCCTTAACCCAAATTCCACGCGCTCACACGCCGATAACCGATCATGAAATCGATTCGTGACGGCGTTGTTATCAAAGTTGACTGTGATGTTGGTCTGGTTCGTGTGACCTGTGAGATCGCCGTGGCTTTCCTGGGAGAGCTCCGCACCGCCGGATTCGGCCCGTATCCGGCACTTCGTGAACGTTGAGGCGATCCTCACGCGCCGCGCTGAGCGATCGCTTAGCATCGGCTCGACGCAGCAAGGTGGCTGCTGCCGCTTCCCGGGAGGCCGATCCATGCCCCAGTCGACGACGCCGGGCATCTGCCGGATCTGCTCGGCGCACTGCGGGGTACTGGCAACTGTCACCGACGGCAGGTTGACGAAGGTGACGGGTGATCCCGACAACCCGATGTTCAAGGGATACAGCTGCGCAAAAGGCCGAGCATTACCCGAAATCCACAACAACCCGCACCGCCTGCTGCACAGCCAGAAGAGGAAACCCGACGGCTCGTACGCAGCCATCGAGGTCGAGCGCGCGATGGACGAAATCGCCGCCAAGCTGCAGGATCTGATCACCACGCACGGCCCACGCTCGGTCGCGCTCTACCTCGGCACGAACGGACTGCCCTATCCGGCGTCCGCTTTGACGGCGAACGCGTTCATCAGAGCGATCGAATCCCCGATGTTCTTCACCGCCAACACGATCGACCAGCCCGGCAAGCAGATCGCGCTCGCCGCGCATGGTCACTGGCTCGGTGGCGACGTGAACTTCGGCGAAGCCGACAGCTGGATGCTGATCGGCACCAATCCGCTCGTGTCGAAGGCCATCGGCATCCCCGGCCAGAACCCCTCGCACAATCTCAAGGCGGCCATCGACCGCGGCATGAAGTTGATCGTGATCGACCCGCGGCGATCGCAGACCGCGGCCCGCGCAGCGATCCACATTCAGCCCCGGCCCGGCGAGGACGCCGTCATCGTCGCCGGGATCATCAACGTCATAATCGGTGAAAACCTGTGCGACTGGCAGTTTTTGGCCGACAACGCCGTGGGCTTCGAGAAGCTGGCCGACGCAGTGTCGGCATTCACGCCGAGTTATGTGGCGGAGCGCGCGGACATCCCCGCCCAGCAGTTGATCGACGCTGCGCGCCTTTTCGCGACGTACGGAACTCATGGTGGCATGGTGAACGCCGGCACCGGCGCCAACATGGCCATGCACGGAAACCTGCTCGAGTATCTGTGCCTCTGCCTGACCACCATCTGCGGTCGCTGGCAACGGGCCGGCCAGCCGGTCACGCGGCCCAACACCCTCATGCCCGCCTACACCGCGAAGGCTCAACCGCATCCGCCCTATCCGGGCTGGGGCTACGGCGAGCGGTTGCGGGTGCGCGGCCTGACCGACGCCGTGTGCGGAATGCCGACGGCGGCGTTGGCCGACGAAATCCTGCTCGAAGGCGACGGTCAGGTGAGGGCGCTGATCAACGTCGCCGGCAACCCGATGGCGGCCTGGCCCGATCAACGCAAGACCCAGCGAGCGCTCGAAAGCCTCGAGCTGCTGGTCACTCTCGACACGGAGATGTCGCTGACGTCGCGCTTGGCCGATTACGTCATCGCGCCGAAGATGCAGATGGAAACGCCGGCGATGACGCAGGGCAGCGAACTGATCAAGTACTACGCGGCGGGCACCGGCATCCCGGCCGCCTATGCGCAGTACGCGCCACGCGTCGTCGACCCGCCTTCGGGCTCCGACCTCATCGAGGAGTGGCAGTTCTTCCTGGGTCTGGCCAAGCGCATGGGGCTCGAGATGTGGTTCGTGAATTTCTTCGGCGGCGGTGGGGGCCAGTTCATGGAGTCGCCGCCGGTGGTTCTGCCCATGAACGGCGACACGAAACTCACCACCGAGGAACTGTTCGAGCAGATGTGCTCGACATCGCGCGTCCCGTTCGACGAGGTCCGTCGTCACCCCCACGGCAAGATCTTCGACGTCGACGCGGTAGTCCAGGAACGCGATCCCGACTGCGTCGCCAAGCTCAACGTCGGAAACCCGGACCTGCTCGGCGAACTGGCGGAGATCCTCGCCGAAGACTTCCGGTCGGCCCGCAACGATCCGGCGTTCCCCCTGCGGCTGATCCCGCGGCGGCACAACAACTTCATGAACTCCTCGGGCACGAGCCTGCCCAAGCTCAACCGCGGCAAGCCCTACAACCCGGCCTACATGCACCCGGACACCATCGCCGACCTGGGACTGAAATCCGGTGCCGGCGTGCGAGTCACGTCGCCGCACGACAGCATCCCCGGTGTGCTGGAAGCCGACGACACGCTGCGCCCGGACGTGATCGCCATGCATCACGCGTTCGGCGGACTCCTCAACGAAGACGGTGAATTCCGCGAGCGCGGCAGCAATGTCGGACGGCTCGTCACCACCGAGGTCGACTACGACCGCATCACCGGCCTACCGCGTCAGGGCAACATCCCGGTCAACGTGGTTGCGATCGAGGCTCCCTGAGCAGCTCGTCGACGAATTGCGCTGTGAGCCGGTGCCATTGGCGCCAGTGCTTGAGCAGGTAGTGATCGCCGTCGGGCACACCGATCCAGCGCGCGTCGACGCCGCGCTTCTCTGCCAGCAGTGTCTGCGCCTGGGAGGATCGGGGATCGGTCCGGGTGTCGGCGGTGCCGTGCAGGACCAGCAGGCGGCAAGTCGTCGGCACCAGCTCACAGTCGTTGCGTGGCCACCACGGTGCCAGCGCGACGACGCCGTCCACGCTGCCACCGGCCGACACGTGCGCTGCCACCCGGCCGCCCATCGAGTGGCCGACGACCACGAGCCTGTGCGGGTCGACGTCCTCCAGCATTCGGGCCAGCGCCCTTTCGGCGTCGCGGACTGGATCACGTTGGGCGCCGTTCCATCCCCGTAGCCGGTATTTCACGACTCGCACTCGCACGCGGCGACCGAGCCTGCGTCGAAGCGACAGCGCCAACCAGACCATCCGCAAATTGGCCAGCTGCCATACCCGGAACGGTTCGGTGCTGTGCGGCTTGCCACCGGGGAGGACCAGCACGCCACCGCGTCTCCGGTCGGCCAGGCTACCCTGCGCCATCACGGCTGAGCTCCGTTCCCCTGCTGCGCGAGCCGAACCAGAAGGCGGCGGCACTCGCGGTCACCGCCACCGCGGCCATCGCGATGATCGGCGCGACGGTGAAGCGCGTCATCGTCGCACCGACGATCGCACCCCCGCACATCGTGAACACCACGCTGTAGCGCAGCTTTTCGCGCTCGCCGGTGCCGCCCGCCAATCTGCTGTCGAATCCGATACCCGAAATGGTCGACGTCAGAACCGTTGTCGACAGTTCCTGAATGCCGAACTGCCGCGCGGTGACGTTCTGCACTCCGAACGTGACCGCCAGACCCGCGATCAGAAACAGCTTCGTGTCGTCCTGGTAGTCCAGCACTCCCAGGCCCGCGAGCACCGAAAGCGCCGTCAGCAGCATCGCTTCCAGGCCGAGTGTGACGGTGAGCCAGCGCCGGACATCGGCGTCGAGATGTCGAGCGAGCCGTCCACCGAGCACCGCGCCCGCCACGAAGCATCCGAACGCGATCAGTGCGGCCGTCATGTCGATACCCGAATGCGGAACGAACCAGAAGCCGAGGAAGATCACGTTGCCCGTCATGTTCGCGACGAACACGTGCCCCAGTTTCAGCACGCTGACCGCGTCGACCAAACCCGTCGCAAAGGTCAGCAGCAGCAGACAGGTGACCGTAAACCGTTGCGAGACAGGGGATTCGACGGCCACGACCCGCGCTCTTCCGGTCTACAACTGCGGTGTCAGGTCCAGCGACGTGATGGTCGACATGCGGGTGATCAGCCACTTCGCATCTCGTCGCTCCATCGTCAACCGGTAGGACAGGTAGCGCAGCGACGGGATGTTCTTGGTCATCGGACTGGTCGCCACCGAGTTGGTGTAGACGATCGCGGTGGCTTCCGACGGGGCCAGGCTCTCGACCGCGGCGCCGAGGACCTGTGTCGTGTTGGTGACCTGCGCCTGCTTGTTCGTCGCGACGATCGCGTCGATGTACTTGCGGTACTCGTAAGCGAAGTCGCCGCCGAGGAACACGGCGGACCTGTCCGGCAGCGTCTCCATGTTGTCCGGGGTGTACGTCCACAGCGTCGATATCGCGCTCGCCGCCGTCCGGGCGACGTCGAGCTTGGTGGCGATCTCGGCGCGCTCGGCCAGATACGGCTGCAGGGTCGCACCGGCGAAACCCGCAGCACCGACGAACAGCACCGCCGCCACCACAGTCGCCGCGGCCCACCGCCTACCGGCAGGGCGGTGCGGCACGAAACGCACTTCCTGCGGCACCACGTCAGATTCGGTTGCGGCCGAGTCGGATTTCGCTGCGGCCGAGTCGGATTCTGCTGCGGCCGAGTCGGTTTGGGTGGCGGCCGGGTCGGACTCGCTCCGGGGTTCGCCAGCCGGTTCGGATACGCGCGTCCGTGAACCGCGGTTCGCCTTACCGACGGGCCGAGGCGCCGACTTCACCTCGTCCTCAGCTGCGCTCTGGTCGACTGACGTATCCGGCTCGGCTACATGCGTTTCCGGCCGGCCACGACGGAACCACCGGCGGCGGCGACGCGGTTCGGCAGCAGTCTGCTCGACGGGTTCGGCCGCCTCTGAAGGCTGCGCGCCGGTGGTCAGATCACCTGAATCAGCTGGCTGATCTTCCACTGCTGTCCTTCCTTGGTAGCCGTTGCTATCCAACGGTTTCCGCTCTCGACCGCCGACTTGCCGTCCGCCGTCTTCGTCGACACCTTGGTGGCGACCAGCACGTCGGCGCTGCCGTTGTCGTTCCAGCGCTGCACACCCGCGGCCAGCACGGAACCGCTGGTCGGCTCGGCGCGCGCGACCTGGATCAGGATCTCGTTCTGCTTCTCCTTGAACATTTTGGCGAAGTCACCGGTGCCCTGCGCGAGGACTCGGTCCACATACGCGTTGGCGTTGAAGGGATCCAGCGTCGTGTAGTCGGTCATGAACTGGCTGACGTAGCCGAGCGCTTCGGCATCGTTCACCATCGCGCGTCGATCGGTCTCGTGGCTGACCAACATCAGCGCCCCCGCCGTGATCGCGGCGACCATCAACAGCGACGCGACCGCCGCGACGATCGGCAATCCCCAACGCCGCGGCGGCTTTTCGGCGACCTCGAAGAAGTCCCGCTCAGCGGCATCGATCCGGCGCCGGGGACTCATCGGCCCTGCGCATTCATCTGCGGCCGCTTCAGCACCGTGAGGTTCGCGACGCGCCACTGCCCGTCGCCCGACTTCTCGAACTGCACCCGCACCGTCGCCGTGATGAACTTCAAGTCCTTCGCATCGTTGCCGCGCTGGCCCTGCATCGCCAGCAGCATCTCGGCCTTGTCCGGTGACGCGGACAGCACGGCGCTGCTCACCGCCCAGTACTCGTTGGAGGTAACGCCCGCCTTCTGCGCTGCCTGCTGCTGGGCGATCAACTGGTCACGGTACGCGTCGGTGGCCAAGGCCTGAGCGTGCGAGAAGTCCTCCTGCAACGAGTCGCTCTTGTAGCTGAGCATCTGTTCGACGATCCGCGGACCCTGCTCGGCGATCTGCTGCTTGGTCGCGTCCACCGCACGCTCGTGCCGGTACACCACCCAGAAGTTCGCACCGATCGCTGCGAAACAGCCCAGCGTCGCGACGATCAACACAATCGCGGCCAGCTTGCGCACATTGCGCTCCGGCGGCGGAACCGGGCGCACCTCGGTCCGCAGCAACAGGTCGGCGAATGTGCGGCGACGACGATCCCACAGCGGCCACAACCATCCGAGGAACAGCGCGACGGTGTCCAGCAAATGCGCGAAGTCGCGGACCAGCAAGCGCCACATGCCGACTCGTGTGCCGTCACGTCTGGTGACCGCGATACCCAGCACCGCACGTCCCAGGGAGAAGCCGGTGATCGCCGGCAGCACGAGGCGATTGACGGCCATCGCCAGCACGACCACCGCGATCGCCGCGAGGTACGCCCACCACAGCGGGCTGCGCTGCGGCGCGGTCAGCGATACCAGGGCCAGCGTGGCCAGCAACGCGGCCCCAGGGAGGACGTCGAGGGCGAACGCGCCCACCCTCGCCGACCAGGACGCCACCGGCGTGACGGCCTGGTCCGTGGCGGAGTTCACGTCGGGCGCGAGGGTCGAGGACGTCACGAGCTGACCTGGTCGAGGTCGGCGATCTTGTAGGTGCCCTCGTCGGGGGCCATCTTCACCCGCAGCCGGTAGCCCTGCTCCTGGTCGGCGACGTCGGAGTTGGTGACCTTGACCCGCACCGCGACCAGGATGTCGAAGGAGCCGTCGTCGTTGTGTTTCTCCACCGCCGCGCGCATGTCCGACACCTGCACCTGCACCTTGGCGGCCTGGTACGCGTCGACCAGCACCCCGGCGTACAAAGAGGACTGCACGGCGAAGTTGCCGGTCGAGCATTCGATGATCTTCGACTGTGCCGCGGTCATCGCCGCCGTGTCAGGTGCATGCGTCGCCGCCACGCAGTCCTTGGCCGCCTGCAAGGCGGCGGCCTCCGCACGGTCCGTGGCGGCGACCCGCTGGTCGTTCTTGAACAACAGGAAGCCGGCGACAGCACCGGCGGCGGCCAGGAGGAGCAGCGCGACGCAGATGCTCGCGGCCAGGCCGCGGCCGATTCGCGACGGCCTGCGCTGTGCCTCTTCTGCTGTGGTGTCGGGTTTCTCGGTGGCTTCTTGGTCTGGGGATACTGCTAACGACTCGTCGGGCTTTGCGGAAGCATCATCCGGCACAGCATCAGCATCGGTGGGGTTCAGCTGGCGGGTGCCAGCATCTCCTTCCATCCGTCGTCTCCTGGTTTGCTCGAGTTGCTGACGTTGTACTTCACGCCGTCGGGTCCGACCACCTGGCCGCTGGCCGGGCTGTACACCGCCGTGGAACCGGGTGGCCCTGGTGCCGGAGTGTAGATGCAGGGGTTGGGT